>CACYCS010000017.1 GCA_902773005.1 uncultured Erysipelotrichaceae bacterium | reverse complement strand
TCGTCCCCGCCCTCATCAAGGAATACAACTATTCCACCCCGATGCAGGCGCCGCGCCTCGAGAAGATCGTCATCAACGTCGGCGTCGGCGACGCCACCCAGAACGCGAAAGCGCTCGACGACGCGGTGAACGACCTCACCATCATCTCCGGCCAGAAGCCCGTCATCACCAAAGCCAAGAAGTCCATCGCGACCTTCAAAGTCCGCGAAGGGCAGGAAATCGGCTGCAAGGTGACCCTCCGCGGCCTCAGGATGTATGAGTTCCTCGACAAGCTCGTCTCCATCGCCTTGCCCCGCGTCCGCGACTTCCGCGGCGTGAGCAGGAACGCCTTCGATGGCCATGGCAACTACACCTTGGGCATCAAGGAGCAGCTCGTCTATCCGGAAATCGACTACGACAAGGTTTCCAAAGTCCGCGGCATGGACGTCGTCATCGTCACTACCGCAATGAGCGACAAGGAAGCGTATTCCCTGCTTGAGAAGCTCGGAATGCCCTTCCGCAAATAAGGAGCGAGAAACATGGCAAAGAAAAGTTTGATCGCCAAAGCGAACAGGACCCCGAAATACTCGACCCGCGCTTACACCCGCTGCAAGCGCTGCGGCCGCCCTCATGGCGTTATCCGCCGCTTCGGGCTCTGCCGCATCTGCCTCCGCGAGCTCGCCTACAAGGGCGAGATCCCCGGCCTCAAGAAGGCCTCTTGGTAATAGGAAAGGAGAATATTGAACATGAACGCTGATCCAATCGCCGATATGCTCACCCGCATCCGCAACGCCAACGCGCTGCGCTACGACGAAGTCTCCATGCCCTCGTCCAAGATGAAGGAAGGCATCGCCAAAATCCTTAAGAATCAGGGCTTCGTCACCGACTACAAGGTCGAGGGCGAAGGAGTCCAGAAGACCCTCATCATCACCCTGAAATACTCCGCCACCGGAACGCGCGCCATCACCGGACTGCGCCGCGTCTCCAAGCCGGGCCTCCGCGTCTATGCGGAGTCCGCGAAAGTCCCGAGCGTCCTCAAGGGCCTCGGCATCGCGATCGTCTCCACCCCGAACGGATTGCTCACCGACCGCCAGGCCAGGAAGCAGAACGTCGGCGGCGAGATCCTCTGCTACGTCTGGTAATCTAGGAAGGAAGAAAACAATGTCTCGTATCGGATTCAAACCCGTCGTTCTTCCCGCCGGCGTCACCGTCGAAGTCAAAGACGGCGCCGTCGCTGTCAAAGGTCCCAAAGGCGAATTAAGTGTGGCTCTTCCGAGCTGCATCAGCGTCGAGGTGAAGGGCAGCGAGCTCTTAGTCAAGAGGGCCAATGAAGAAAAGCAGTCCAAGGAAAACCATGGCACCGTCCGCGCCTGCATCGCTAACGCGGTCCACGGCGTCTCCGAAGGATTCCTCCGCGAGCTCGAGATCTCCGGCATCGGCTATCGCTGCGCGATGCGCGGGAACGACCTCGTCCTCAACGTCGGCTTCTCCCATGAAGTCGTCATCCACCCCGTCGAAGGCGTGAAGATCTCCGCCAAAGACGAAACCCACATCGCCGTCGAAGGCATCGATCGCCAGAAAGTTGGCCAGGTCGCTGCCCTCATCCACGATACCAAGCGCCCCGAACCTTATGGCGGCAAGGGTATCAAGTACAAAGGCGAGCATATCGTCCGCAAGGAAGGCAAGCGTGCCTCCGCCGGCGGCAAGAAGTAATAGGAGCGAAATACCATGATCAAAAACGAATCTAGGAACATCGTTCGCCAGCGCCGCCACCTCCGCGTCCGCAAAAAGGTGAGCGGCACTGCCGAGAAACCCCGTCTCTGCGTCTTCCGCTCCAACAAGAACATCGAAGCCCAGATCATCGACGACGTCAAAGGCGTCACCCTCGTCTCCGCCTCTTCTCTCGCCATGAAGCTTGAGAACGGCGGCAACTGCGAGGCCGCTGCCAAAGTCGGCGCCGAACTCGCCAAGAAGGCGAAGGCCGCGGGCATCGAAGTCGTGGTCTTTGACCGCGGCGGATACATCTACCACGGGCGCATCGCCGCCCTCGCCGACGCGGCTCGCGAAGGCGGGCTGAAGTTCTAAGGAGAAAGCCAATGGAAGAAGAAAACATGATCGTCGCGGAAGAGGCCCCCGTTGAAGAGGCCCCCGCTTCCGAAGCTGCTGCTGAGGATAACCGCGGCTACGAGCCCCATGGCTCTGCCTCCGCGCCCCGCCCGGGCGACAGAAAATACGGAAACCGCAAAGGCCGTCCTTCCGAAAGAAGGCAGGGCCGCGGCGGATTCCGCGCAAAAACCGACGACTACCTCGAAAGGGTCGTCCACATCAACCGCATCTCCAAGACCACCCAGGGTGGTAAGAACATGCGCTTCTCTGCCCTCGCCGTCGTCGGCGATGGCCATGGGAAGTACGGCTTCGCCCTCTCCAAATCCGGAGAGGTCCCCGATGCCATCAAGAAGGCCCTCGCGAAGGCCCGCAAGCAGATGGTCTCCGTCGAGATCGTCAAAGGCGGCACCATCGCCCATGACGTCGAAGGCGTCTTCGGCAGCACCAAAGTCATCTTGAAGCCCGCCCGTCCCGGCACCGGTATCGTTGCTGGCGGCGCGGTCCGCGCGATCCTCGAGCTCGCCGGCATCAAGAACATCGTCTCCAAGGTCTACGGCTCCCGCGCCCCGATCAATATCCTCCGCGCAACCGATGCCGGACTAAAGGCCCTCAAGAGGTATGATGAAGTCATGCTTCTCCGCGGCCTCAAGACCGAGGAGCAGCTAAGGGCCCAGAAGCGTGCTGCGGCTCCCGCACCCGCTGAAGAGAAAGGAGAATAACAATGTCCTCTCTATCGACTCTAAAGAACGCTGAGGGCGCCCGCATCGGCTCCTTCCGCAAAGGCCGTGGCCGCGGAAGCGGAAACGGCAAGACCGCCGGACATGGCCAGAAAGGCCAGGGAGCCCACGCCCACACAAAGGCCAACGGCTTCGAAGGCGGCCAGACCCCCATCGCTCGCAGGCTTCCGAAGTTCGGCGCCCGCAAAACCCACAAGAATCGCAAGACCATCTATGCTATCATTAATCTCGACCGTCTTAACGCGTTCGAGGATGGCACGGTCGTGAATGCCGCCTTGCTCATCGAAAAAGGCCTCGTCAAGAAGGAATTCGATGGGATCAAGGTCCTCGGCTGCGGCGAGCTCACCAAGAAGCTCGTGGTCGAAGCCAAGGCTTTCTCCGCCTCCGCGAAGGCGGCGATTGAGGCCAAAGGCGGGGAAGCGAAGGTTATCGAATAATGAAAAAGTTCGTCTCGATCTTTAAGAACAAGGAAATCGTGAATCGCATATTCTTCACGATCATGATCCTTTTCGTCCTGAGGATCGGGGCGGCTATCACGGTTCCAGGCGTCACTGTCGGCGAACAGCTCGCCAACGCAATGAATTCGGGCAATGCCATCGCGATGATGGACTTGCTCGGAGGCGGCGCGCTATCGAATTTCTCGATATTCGCTCTCGGCGTCTCGCCTTACATCACCGCCCAGATCATCATCCAACTCTTGTCGAAAGACGTGTTGCCCGCTTTGACGGAATTGTCCAAGCAAGGGCAATACGGCCGCAAGAAAATCGAGATGGCTACCCGTTACCTGACCCTGCTTCTCGGCGCGGTCCAGGCCTACGGCATCATCAAGACGATGCAGAACAATTCCTACATCACCTTGAATCTGGAGGATAACTTCTGGACCTATGCCTACATCGTCACAGTCCTACTGGCGGGCGCAATGCTCACCATGTGGCTCGGCGACCAGATCACCGAGAAGGGCTTAGGCAACGGCATCTCCGTCATCATCTTCGCCGGCTGCGTCAGATCGCTGCCGGTCCAAATCTCAACCGCATGGACCAAGTGGATCACGGCCAACATCGACCATGGTTCCACGGCCCTGATCCGCGGCTCGTTCCAATTCGCCCTCTACATCCTCGCGTTCATCGCGATCACCGGAGGGGTCGTGTTCTTCGAGCTTGCGCGTCGCAAAATCCCGGTACAGCACGCCGGGAAGGGCGGACAAACCGCCTCGATGGCCCGCGCTTCGTTCTTGCCTATCAAGGTGAACTCCGCCGGCGTCATCCCCGTCATCTTCGCCTCGTCCATCATGATGGCCCCCTCGGTCATCGCAAGCTTCATCAGCGCGGACGCGGCGAATGCCAAGTGGCTCCAGATATTCTCCTATTCGACCATGTTCGAGATGCCGGGCGTAAACGGCTCCACCTGGTCGATGCCCTGGGGCTTGCTCATCTACTTGACCTTGGTCATCGCCTTCACCTTCTTCTATTCTCAGATGGAGATCGATCCCGAACAGCTCGCGGACAATTTCCAGAAGAATGGCTCCTACATCCCGGGCATCCGCCCAGGCAAGGAGACCGAGCGCTACGTCGGCAAGGTCCTCAACAGGGTCACCTGCATCGGCGCACTCTCCCTCGCCGCGATCAGCTGCCTCCCCATCGCCCTCACCCTTTCCGGAATCTTCGGAAATGACGCGAGCCTCGCGATTGGCGGAACCGGCATGATCATCGTCGTCGGCGTCTGCATCGAGCTCAACAGCCAGATCGATGGCTTGTTGGCCGGCAAATCGTTCGAAGAAGTCCAAGGAGGCATGTAACCAATGCTCAATATCATTCTCATGGGTCCCCCGGGCGCCGGAAAAGGCACCCAGGCCACCTCGATCGTCGACTCGTTCCACCTCCCGCATATCTCCACCGGCGATATGTTCCGCGAGGCCATCGCCCAAGGCACCCCCGTGGGGCTTAAGGCGAAGGAGATCATCGCCCGCGGCGACCTCGTCCCCGACGAAGTCACCTGCGCCTTGGTCAAGGAACGCCTCGCCAAGGAAGACTGCGCGAACGGCTATCTCCTCGATGGCTTCCCGCGTACCATCCCCCAGGCCGAGGCCCTCGACAAGCTCGGTCCCGAGATCGGGCGCGAGGTGAGCCTCGTGATCGACCTCTCCGTTCCGGAAGAGGAATTGGTCGCGAGGATCTCAGGCCGCAGGGTCTGCCCCAAATGCGGAGCTTCCTACCACATTAAGAACATGAAGCCCCAAGTCGAAGGCATCTGCGACCGCTGCGGAGCGGAACTCATCCAAAGGAAAGACGACAACGCCGAATCCTTCCAGGTCCGCCTGCAGAACTATTACTCTTCGACCCAGCCGCTCGTCGATTACTACAAGAAGCAAGGCAAATACCATTGCTTCGACGGGATGGTCGGAAGGGCCAACTTGGAAAAGCAGATCAACGCTCTGCTAGAGGAAAACAAGTAAATGATCATCATCAAGTCCCCACGCGAAATAGAGCTTATGCGAGAAGCCGGTCGCGTGACGGCCTTGGCCCTAGAAGAGGCGGAAGCGCTGGTGAAACCCGGCGTCTCCACCAAATTCCTCAATGACGAAATCGATCGCATCATCCGAGAGCAGGGCGGCCGCCCAGCCGAATTAGGCTACTATGGCTACCCTGCCTCGGTGTGCATCTCGGTAAACGAAGTCATCCTCCATGGCATCCCGTCCGCGAAGAAGATCCTCCGCGACGGCGACATCGTCTCCCTCGACCTCGTGGTTGAGAAGAACGGCTACATGGGCGATGCCTGCCGCACCTATCCCGTCGGGATCTGCGGCGAGCGAAGCCTAAGGATGATCTCGATTGCCAAGGAAGCCTTCGAGCACGCCGTGAGCTTCGTAAAGCCCGGCGCCCACGTCGGCGACATCAGCCACGCGATCGAAGAAGTCGCCAAGAAGTATGGCTGCTCCGTGCCTAGGGATTACACAGGGCATGGGATCGGCAGCTCGATGCACGAAGATCCTTACATCCCTTGCTATGGAACCCCGGGAACCGGGCCGATCCTCCGCGAGGGAATGACGATCGCCGTCGAGCCCATGATCCTCGAGCACCGCAATGCAGTCAGGGTCCTCGGAGATGGATGGACCGTCGTCGCCAAAGACGGCGGGCTGACCTCCCATTACGAGAACACCCTCGTCGTCACCAAGGACGGCTACGACATCTTAACCAGGCGCTAGTCGCCCTTAGGAGGAAGCAAATTTGAGCAAAGAAGATTGCATCGAAGTCGAGGCGACGGTGTTGGAATGCCTACCCAACGCCAACTTCAAGGTGAAGCTCGCCAACGGAGCCGTTGTCCAGGCCTGCGTTTCGGGAAAAATCCGGATGAACTACATCCGCATTCTCCCCGGCGATAGGGTAACGGTCCAATTCTCACCTTACGATTTAACACGCGGGCGCATCACGTTCCGCTTCAGGAACTAACGTTACGCAAAGGAGTAACCAAATCATGAAAGTCAGACCGTCTGTCAAGCCGATTTGCGACAAGTGCAAAGTCATTCGGCGCCATGGCAAAGTCATGGTCATCTGCCCCAACCCCAAGCACAAGCAGCGTCAGGGTTGATCCAAGAAAGGAATTAATCGAAAATGGCACGTATTGTCGGGGTCGATATCCCCAATGAAAAACGCATCGTCGTGTCCCTTACCTACATCTATGGCATCGGACCCTCGACTGCTTCCAAGATCCTCTCCGCGGTTGGCATCTCTGAGGATGTCCGCACCAAGGATCTGACCGATGAGCAGCTCACCGCGCTTCGCGCCGAGGTTGCGAAATACCACACCGAGGGCGACCTTCGCCGCGAAGTGAGCCTCAACATCAAGCGCCTCTGCGAAATCGGCTGCTACCGCGGCCTTCGCCACAAGAGGGGCCTTCCCGTCCGTGGGCAGCGCACCCGCACCAACGCTCGCACCCGCAAGGGAAAGAGGAAGACCATCGCCAACAAGAAGTCGGCGACCAAGTAAGGAGGTAGAGAACAATGGCTAACAACAACAAGTCCTCCAAAGGCAAATCCACCAGCGCCCGCAAGAAGAAGATCAAGCGCAGTTTCGTGAAGGGCGTCGCGCACATCCACAGCACCTTCAACAACACCATCGTCACCATCACCGACCCCCAGGGCAACGTCATCGCCTGGTCCTCCGCCGGTGCTCTCGGCTATAAGGGCGCCAAGAAATCGACCCCATTCGCCGCGCAGCTCGCCGCTCAGGCCGCCGCCAAGACCGCCTTCGACCAGGGCATCCGCCAGGTCGAGGTCGAAGTGAAGGGCCCGGGCGCCGGACGTGAGTCCGCGGTCCGCGCCATCGCCGCCAGCGGCCTCCAGGTCCTCTCCATCGAGGATACCACCCCGATCCCGCACAACGGCTGCCGCCCGCCGAAACGCCCCCGCGGTTAGTTTCCGCCCTAACTTCATCGCTACATCAATTCACATAGGAGGAATAGCTAACCATGGCTAAAATCAACGATAAGCAAATCGAAGCAACCAAACTCCCCAACCCGTTCGAACCGGTCTCCATCTCGACTGAGGTCAACGACGAATCCGAGCACTATGCCAAGTTCGTCGTGAAGCCCCTTGAGAGGGGATTCGGCATCACCGTCGGGAACGCCCTCCGCCGCGTCCTGCTAAGCGCCCTTCCCGGCGCTAGCGTCGTCGCCGTCCAGATCGAAGGCGTCCGCCACGAGTTCACCGCGATTCCGGGCGTCCTCGAAGACGTGACCGCCATCGTCTTGAACCTCAAGGATCTGGTCCTCCGGATCGATGATTCCTCGACCGACCTCAAGAGGATTGAAGTCGACGTCAAGGGTCCCTGCACTCTGACCGCCGGCGACCTGGAGCTCCCCGCCCTCGTCTCCGTCGTCAATCCCGACCTCGAGATCGCCCACCTGAACGAGAAGGGCCACCTCAAGATGACGATCTACATCTCCCGCGGCCGCGGCTACGCCACCGCTGAGCAGAACAAGATCGACCGCAAGATCGACACCGTCGGCGTCATCACCACCGACTCCAATTACAGCCCCGTCGCCAAAGTCGCCTACTCCGTTGAGCCGACCCGCGTCGGGCACGACTCCAAGTTCGATGAACTCACCCTCGAGGTGACCACGAACGGATCCATCAAGCCGCACGAGGCCGTCGCGATGGCCGCCCAGCTCCTCGTCGCCCACTTCCAGCTCTTCGTCGAGCTCGAGGAAAGCGTCAAGGACTACAAGCTCGTCAAAGACGAAGCCAAGCCCGAAGAGAACAAGTTCCAGAACATGCTCATCGAGGAGCTTGACCTGAGCGTCCGCAGCAACAATTGCCTCAAGAGGGCCGGCATCTCCACCGTCATGGAACTCACTCAGAAGAGCGAGGACGAGATGATGAAGGTCCGCAACCTCGGCAAGAAGTCCCTTAAGGAAGTCAAAGAGAAGCTCGCTTTGATCGGGCTCCACTTCCGCGATTATGTAGGAGAATAAACAATGGCAGCACAAGGAAGAAAGAACGTCCACGGCAAAGCGGGCGTCCGCTTCAAGGCCGGTTATACCGCCTCGAAGAACAAGGCGATGCTTCGCAACGTCGTCACCGATCTCATCCTGAGCGGTGAGGTCAAAGTGACCTCGGGCGTCGTCAAAGAACTCAAGAGCCTTGCCGACCATCTCGTCACCCTCGCCAAGAGGGGCGACCTCCATGCCCGCCGCCTCGCGGCCCAGGTCGTTCGCACCAACGTCGAGAAAGATGGCAAGAACGCCCTCACCGTCCTCTTCAGCGAGATCGGCCCCCGCATGAAGGATCGCAAAGGCGGCTACACCAAAGCCTATAAGCTTGGTCTCCGCCGCGGCGATTCCGCCGAGGTGTGCCTCGTTCGCTGGTCCGATCTTTGATCGATAGGCGGCTAAAGCAAATAAGCCAAAGGATCGTCTTAGTGGCGGTCCTTTTTCAATTCGCGGGGGGACATGTATTCGTTTTTGGGCGTTATTTATGTGCGGGAGTCGCGAATATGATTATTCTTATGTCTGGATACTTATTCCGATTCGTGAGGGACATGTATGCGTTTTAAGGGATTTTCCACTCGAGTGGAAAATCGGCAAAAAAGCTTGCTTAGAGAAAACCATGCTATAATTTGCGTAAGCAAAGAAAAGGAGGGCGAACCATGGGAAGCTATCTCAATCCAGATGCCGCTAGATACCGCGAAATCGCTAACGGCAGGATCTTCATCGACAAATCGTCCCTAATCGGGACTCTCAACCGCGTGATCGGCGACAGCGGAAAGCTCATCTGCGCCACCATGCCCTCCCGCTTCGGCAAGACCTATCTCGCGAACATGATCGCTGCCTACTACACCAAAGGGGATGACACGAGGGACGTGTTCTCCAAGCTGGACGCCTCCAAGGAACCCACTTTCGAAAAGCACCTCAACAGGCACAACGTCATCAAGCTGGACATCGCCTCGTTTTGCGTCGAGCATCGCGTGAAGGACGTGGGGCCGGCCGTCGCGCGCGAAATAAGGAAGGAAATGCGCGAGGTTTTCCCGCAGATCGACTTCAAGGGTTGCGGGACGCTCCCGAAGATCCTCGCCAGGGCCCGCAAGGCGGCGGGCGAGAAGTTCGTGATCGTGATCGACGAATGGGACTACCTCCTCAGGAACTACCCCGACGAGCCGGAGGTCGCGGACCGCTACATCGACTTCCTGAGGTCGCTTTTCAAAAACGACGACGCCCTGCCCTCCATCGAGCTCTGCTACATGACCGGCATCATGCCGATCAAGCGCTACGGCAGCATGAGCGCCTTGAACGAGTTCTCCGAGTTCACGATGGTCTCCCCACGCAATCTCGCCCCCTACTTCGGCTTCTCCGAGGGCGAGGTGAAGAAGGCCATCGCCCAATCCGGCACGTCACTTTCCCTAGGCGAGCTGAAGGAATGGTACGACGGATACCGCCTGAAAGGGGTCGGCGAGGTCTACTGTCCGAACTCCGTCGTCCAAGCCTGCCTATGTGATGAGTGCGGCGACTACTTCGCGGGAAGCGTCGCGGTCAGCGCGATAACGATGGGCCTCAAGAACAACTTCATCTCACTCGAGAAAGAGGCCGCCATCCTGCTTGCGGGCGGCTCGGTCTCCGTAAACCCGGGCGACTTCTCGAGCGATCTGTCGCGCCTCGACACCCCCAACAAGGGCCTGACCGCCCTCATCCACGCCGGGTTCCTGCGCTACGAAACCCTAACGGGCGAAGCGTCCATACCGAACCGCGAGGTCGTGCTGCGCTTCTATCAGGCGGTCATGGAGATCGGATTCTCGGGCGGCGTCTCTGATTTGGCAGAAACGTCCCGTGCCATTTTGACCGCCACCTTAAAGAGCGACGCGGCATACGTCGCGAAGGCGTTCGACGATTTCCATCAGAGGTTCGTCTCCCTCTTCGACAAGACGAACGAGGCGGCGCTGTCCGTGCTCGCCTCGGTCGCGTATGCGGAGGCCACAAGGTTCTATTTGGCGCTAAAGGAGCCTAACCTCGGCCTAGGCAGGGCCGACATCGCCTTCCTGCCGCTCAGGAAAGGAGAGAATCCGGCGCTTGTGATCGAACTGAAGGTCAACGATTCCGCGGATTCCGCGATCGAGCAGATCAAGGCCAAGGAGTATTACAAGCCATTGGAAGGGTATTACGGCGAGGTCCTACTCGTCGGGATAAACTTCGACAAGGAAACTTTGAAGCATAGTTGCAAGATAGAAAGAATCGCGAAGTAGCTTTTCCTTTTGCGTTTACGCAGGTTGCGACTGCGCTTTCGATTCGCAAAAGCACACATGTGGTCTTCGGAGGTCTGGAGAATCTTTAATTCACGAGGGACGTGTATGCGTTTTAAGATTTTTCCATTCGAAAGGAACGTCATTCAGTTTGGACATAGCAACAGAAGCTGATGAGTGCGTGCCTATGGGGTACCGAAGGCATAATGATGGCGAAGGTTGCGGCTTAACTGCTATGTGCGGAAAGCCTATCAGCGATATCGCCATTCGATATGACGATTCGTTTCTTATCGAGACAAACCCTCTGGCGTGATTTACTAACAAATCCTAACAAAAACCCAACATAAGAAAGGAGTGCAGCAATGAAAGAAAATCCATTCGTCCTAATGTTCGGCAAAGAACCATACGTAACAATCCCGCGTAATCAAGTTTCATCCGAAATAATTGAGGATTTCTCCAAATTTATGCCCTCAAGTCAGATATATCATGATTGGTGCTAGGGGCGTGAGGGTCTAGAAGGGCTTGTCCTCTCCTCGCTTTATTGGGATAAAGCCAGAGGAAAGCGAAACGATTGTTAGAAGGATGAAGGAACCCCATCCACCAAAGCGAAGGAATACGGAAGGAAAGTCTTTCTATCGGAACCCTTCATAGAACAACTTGATTCGCTGCTTTTCGGTCGCGACCAAAAAAGGCGGTTTGGTTATTTGATTTAGCCATGGCTTCGCAAAACGAAGGCGCAGGCTTCTAGCATACAGGCAATGGCGAGCCCAAAACTCAAGAATCGATTCTATCCACTTCCTTTGCATATAGGAAGAAGGAGTATAAGGGTATTGTGATTGTTTTCGTTGCCTCGTCATAGCCGTAGCGGTTCTGCGAGACTTTAATGAACGCCGAAGCCGTGTTTTGGCTCGAATATCCTTTGATGGAGGCAAGGGAGCCGCGCTTTTTCTTCACGTCTATTGGATAGATGTTTTGTCCTTGCTTCACAAGGAACTCAAACTCGGCATCGTTTTTGCCTCTCCAGTAGTAAAGGGGGATATCATAGCTTGCAAGTTCGCATGCAATGTAGTTCTCAAAGAAAACGCCCATATTCATGTTCGTTGCACTTTGGAAATCCGCCATATTGATGCCACTTTGATATGCAAGGAAGCCGGGATCTAGGCAATAGAGGCGATAGTCGCTGCCGTCGTCTTGCTTAAACGGCAAAGTCACGCGAGGCTTGACCCTTTTGCTGACGTATATGACTTCAGCTAGAGCAAGGAGGCTGATCGGGGTTATATAATCCCTCACCTTCTTCCCGTCGTCGAACAGGGATGGTCGGAAATCGGAATGGGGTCGATTGATCTCCACATATAGGTTGCTGAATAGTTCCCTTGTTCTTAGTGCCATTTCCCTGCCGATGCCATATAAATCGATGTCATTCAGGTAATCCTGATATATGGTCACTAGGTTCTTTCTCGCGGCGACGTACGATCCTGTTTCATGGAATATGGCAATGCTTTCGGGCATGGCGCCTACAAGAAGATAGTCTTGCAGGTATTTGAGGGCGATATTGTGGGCCGAGTCATCTAAAGGCTCTTTGCCTTGATACGCCTCTACGATTCGGCGGTAGAGGATTGGGTTGGCATTAAGCAAATATTCCTCGAAGTTAAATGGTCTAAGCGTGAGCTCTTCTACCGCCCCAACCGGGTAGAAGAATTTTTCGTTCTTCCTTTTAGCCTCTCTTTTGATCTTGATTCTCACTAGAGACCCAGAGGCAATGACGTGGATTTCAGGATGGTTTTCCTTGAAGTCCTTGAGCGAAGTGATGGCGGGCACGGCTTCCTGTATTTCGTCGAATATCAAAAGAGTGGTGGAATCGATGATTCGGTTTTCCCTAAGCGATAGGTGTTCCATGATTTTAGCGGCGTTGCTTGTCGGGGATTTGTAATTGCCTTCGCCGTTGATGAAATCGCGCATATCGTCATCGAACTTGAAATTGACATAGATTGATTTGTCAGGATAGAAGCGTTTGGCAAACATTTCTTTTATAAGATAGGTTTTCCCTACCTGTCTTGCGCCATAGACCATCAATGGCTTCCTTCTTAGCCTCTTGTCCCATTCCATTAGGGTTTCCATTGCTAATCGTTCCATAAAACTCCAATCCGTGCAAATTTACATCAAAATTATTATCCAATCCGTGCAAATTTACATCAAAATTATTATCCAATCCGTGCAATACCACCTAAAATATTCGATTATTACTGCATTTTAGTTTTCCAAGTTTGGCAAACCCAATAATTCCTATTCTTTACTGGCCTGCAGGTGAAGATTTCAATCAGGGTTCGAGGCCATGGAAAACTGGGCTAATGCCGCCATCGTTGGCAACGGGCGCCTAAAGGAAGACCGCCTTGTCTCAACAGGTGACACCGCTATTGGCAATAATTAAGCCATGGCTGATAGATCCCCGTACCAAAAGACGTTGGAGTCGTTCCACCAGCACTTTAGGGCGCTTTCCGAAGCTAAGAGTGGGGGAGACTTATCCTCATTCTACTTTCTAGTTCCAGAGACCAGCGGATCTAAGATAATCCCATTTTTGACAACCAACCGCGACGAAATTGCCTGATGGATCCCTATAAGTACATCGGCGGAATGCAATGATCTATCGTTCGACAAGAACTTAGGAAAACATAGAAGAGGAGAAAAGAAAATGAAAAGGAAATTGAAATTGTTTATCGCATCGTCTGCGGTCTTTGCGCTGGCGGCGTGCTCCGCGCCTAGCATCCAGCCTTCCGCGCCATCCTCGTTCTCGGGCAAGCAAGAGGAAAGCTCTGGCGAAGCAAATCCAATCTCGGAGAATTCCTCGGAAGAGAAGCGGTATTTCACAATCCGGTGGGAGAATTACGATGGGGTATTGCTTGAATTGGATGATGGCGTCGCCGAGGGGATGAGGCCGACCTATGACGGCTCTATCCCGAGAAGGGACAGCGACGAATCCTACGACTATGTCTTTGCGGGTTGGACGCCCGAAGTCGTGCCTGCTTATGAGGACGCGACATATGTGGCGACCTACCGGGCGGACGCGCTTCCTGTCCGCGTCGAGGTCACTTTCGACGCCAACGGAGGACGATTTGCTGATGGAACCGAAAAGAAGACCGTTGAAACTGTCGCGGGAAGCCTGCTCACTGCGCCGGAATCCCCGAGGAAGGGTGGATATTCCTTCTCGGGGTGGGCGCTGTCTAGTGGCGGAACGAAGTGGAGCTTCGGGACCGACAAAATAGAATCGAACGTCACGCTTTACGCCCAATGGGACATAGAGGACGGAATCGTATTTGGCGTCGAAGGAGCTAGCGTCGACCAAAATAGCCTTAGCATTTGGATGCTAGTGGACAGTCTCACCACATCGGTATCGCTTTCCACAAAGGTGACAGTGTCCTCGGGCACCACGTGGAAGCTATATCGCGGGGAGAGCGAGATCCCCACGAAAATCGCGACAACGAGCAATGGGGCTTTGGTCGATGGCGATAATCAGTTCTATATCGTCACAAGCGCTAACGATGGCCTGATTGAGAAGACCTACGAGCTTACGATCCATCGCTCCTATTACGTGCCGATGCGCTTCTATTTCAACGAGGAATTGATTAGGACGGAATACGCACCAACCGGCTACGAATGGGAGCTTCCTGACACTCAGGAAATTGCTGGCTATTCTTTCTTAAGGTGGGTGGATGCCCAAGGGAGCGAGGTGAATAAGGTCACTCCATTCTCGGCCATGGCGTTCTATGCAGTCGCCACGGCGAATTCGTACGCGGTGACCCTGAACCCCGCCGGGGGCAGCGTCGCCCAGACTGAGATGCTTATAGACTATCACTCGTCGTACCAATTGCCAGTCCCAACAAGGACCGGTTACACCTTTAATGGCTGGTACTACGGGAACAGCAAACTCCCTCAATCTGGGACTTGGGGCATCCCCGAAAACGCGACGCTTACTGCCCACTGGAAAACCATTGACTATTCGATTACCTACAACCTCAACGGTGGCACCAATTCGGCGGACAACCCATGGACATACACCGTCGAGGACGAGTTCGACTTCGCAGACCCCTCGCGCAGGTTCTGGAACTTCGAAGGATGGTACTCGGGCGGCGAGCGCATGGTGGGCGTTGCCCCCGGAACGACGGGAGACCTGACGATAGAGGCGAGGTGGAGTCAGACGGACGAGCAGAAAGCAGCAGAAGAAGAAGAAATACGCCATGGCATCATGCCCTCCTTCAGCGAGGATGGTAAGTACATCACCTACGGCATGTACCCGCAATCCGAGGTGAAAGATGCGTCGATCCTCGCGTTCTTGGACGCCCTGGCTTCTCCCGAAGACAACGGATGGTACCTTCTCGACGGCGAATATTATGCCAAGGAGTCGGACTCCTGGTTCGCCGTCGAGTCCATCAAGTGGAGGGTCCTCGAGAGCTCCGGCGGCGAGTGCCTCCTCCTCTCCGACCTCCTGCTCGACATGCACAGGTACGACGGTTCCAGCAACAACTACGCGAACTCCGAGATACGCTCCTGGCTGAACGCTGATTTCTACGAGGCCGCATTCGCTCTCGGGGACGATCGTATTCTGACCGCCGAGGTCGACAACTCCGCCGCGACGACGGACTCCTCCTGGAACCAGTACGCATGCGAGAACACCTTCGACAAGGTGTTCCTGCTGAGCCGCCATGACTACTTCAACGCCTCCTACGGCTTCTCGGACAGCGCCTCCCGTCAGTGTTCTCCGACGGACTACGCGGTCGCCAGAGGGGCTTGGAAGAGTTCAGACAATGGCAACGGATACTATTGGACACGTTCGCCGTACTCGAGCTACTCCAGCAATGCGTGGTACGTCATCTATGGCGGCGGTCTCGACCGCGGCGACTACTACAGCCTCCATGTCAACAACTCTCACATTGGTGTGCGTCCCAGCCTTAGGATAACCGTCGCGGAATGAAATGTAGCGAAATCTATAATCCGCCGCCCGAATCAAAAATCCGTAAAGGGCGGCGGAATAGAACCGAACAAACGGAGGTAAAGGCATGCCGAAAAAAGTAAGCGCCAACACTGTCGGAAAACAACTGAATCCCCGACGGAGCAGTATAAGTGAAAAAACGAAAGCAAATGTCGCTTTCCTTTTTGGCGCAGGCGTAGAAAGAGAGTTCGAATTGCCTTTGGGCCTTGAATTTGGTTATTCTGGACTATATTCGCGTATCGACCTAACGCCTATTTGCGAGAAATTCAACGGCTTAAAATTCGGCTCTGGTACATTGTCTATTTCAACGGAAAACGAGAATTCATTTGAGGATATAGTCTGGTCAAAAGCTCTTGGCTTAAAGAGCAACGATGACTTGTTCGAAAAAAGGAAAGCCTTGGCGATTTCCAACATGAAGAAGATGGGCAACCAGATTAAAGCGGCGGTTGGAGGCGAAAACTGATGATTTCGACTTCAACGGCAATCCAAAAGTTGAGTTTATCGAAGCTGACTATAGCGGAGAGGACCGAGATCCTGCGATTGCTGTCAGGAAAATACGAACCAAACTCGACGTATTAAAATCATAAGTCTCGACGTTTGAAGGCGCCTTTGACTCAATTCTCCTTATTTCACGTCGGTGAATACCGTCACGTATTTACCAATCTTGAAGCCAGGAGCGGACTCTATTAATCCGGCTTCAAGAAGCAAGCGTGCAAGTTGTGATCCTCTTTGAGTCGAAATATTGAGGCTTGTTGCTAGCTCCTTCGTCGTCCATACGCCATCGTTGCTGGATAAGAACGCTTTAACGTCCTTGGCTTCAGTCCCGGGAACGGTTGGAATGGTCTTGGAAAGGCCGGCTTTCGCCGTGCGCAGATCGAAAGTAATCATGGTCATATCGGGCGAAGTCTGCTGCTTGATTTTGCATTCGCTTAGGCCAATCGAAGCAAGGCATTGATCGATTCTAGGTATCCCCGATCCCGATCTTTCGCCAACATGAATTATGTTAAGCATTTTGAGGATTGTGGGATTTCTTGGCTCGGGAACGCCGCCGAGTTTTGCTTGCTCCTCCGATATAAGGAGTAATCCGGGATTCTGAAAAACGATTTCGTCGGGGTAAAGAAATGTCCCAAGGGTTCCGTTGACGAGGAAATCACCATTGCTCACGGCATTGGCAAGAGCTTCGCGAACAGCGATGAGGAGCGGTGTATCGTCATCCCTTTCAATTCCGTCTTTCAGGCGGAAGGATTTCGAAAGTTCATTTCTGAAACAATTAACGGCCTTGAAATAGTATTCATACAGATTGCCTGCCCATAAGCCGTCCGAAGAATAGAAGCGGTTGTCGTATCCAGAAGCGGGATCGCGATCACGCTTGACTTGAAAGTCGAGGAAATAGTTGCGGTATATGGACACGATTGCGTATTCATATCCGAAGAAAAGCAAGCCCGCTTTGGTTGGACGTAATGTTCTGCTTTCGTCGTAAGCCGCAGCGCCCAAGCGCAAAAGAAATTGATCGTCGTTCAGCGATCGAAATGGATGAGACGGATCCATCCTATTGCGATACGAGTCATATGACTCCTTGCAAAGATCCTCCAAAGTCAGACTTTCAATGACGGACATGTCTGATGGCGCGGACCTGCTGTCGATGATCATGGAATCGACTTCGTCTTTTGTGCAGTGATAGTCGCCCGAGGCGTTTCTTTTGTAGGATCCGCTATAAACGTTTCCATTGATATATACAGGTCGATCTGAGCGTTTGGCTTTTGGCACGCGGATTTCTATGATGTAGCCACCCTCTACCTCAATGGGCTTAACATCGGAATTGGAAAGGATGTTGATGGAGATTTTATTAGGATTATTGAGCGTATTCCATATTGCATCAATATAGGAATTCGGATCCTCTATCGGAGAAATGGAAAAATGATGCGACGGGTCTTCTTGAACCCCAAGAAGAATGGTCCCGCCGAAAGTATTGGCAAAGGCAGAATAGGATTCCCAAATGCTTTTCGGAACACCGCCTGCCGCAAGTTTGCCTTCAAACTGATTGTTCTCCACTAATTGTTGTATAGCTGATAAATTCATGGTTCCTTATCTCCAACATAATTATATAAAACTTTCTTTTTTTTGCAAAACTTTCCAAAAACTTTAAAAACTTTATTAAATTCTTTAAAAACTTTCACAAATCTTTCCAAGCCTTATAAAAAACTTACAAATCTTTCCAAAGTTTATCGAAAATAAACCCTGTTTGATATGTGCACGTCAATATAATAACATCAGGTACTATTTCCAATGCTAAGAAATGGCAGGGTTATGGCAGGAACGATGGCAAGGGTCGTGGCTTAGCTATTGTGCGCGGAAAGTCGATCAACGATATCGTTAATCAATATGGTGGTTCGTGTCTTTGACGAGGAATGCCCCTGAGCACAAATCCTAACAAAAATCGTGCGGTCTGAGTTGCGGACGTCCAAACCGATAGTTTCGATGTCGAAACTGAATATTATTTCTCACGCAGGTTCGACCCGCATTGATTGCAGAACGTCGATTCCGGTGGATTGATGTATCCACATCGATGGCAGACTATGTTGCTTTGCGTTTTATCGGTCTGTTCATTTCCAATAGGGGCAGTTGCATTGCTTGAAGCATCGTTTTCTACAATTTCATGCGACCCCTTATCCGATTTCATCCCTTTTGTGATCCTGATGGTCCTTATGAGATTGAAGATGCTCGCGCCGACGATGATCGCTGGAGCGATAAAGAATGGGATGAACACATAGATGGGAAACGACGATCTCGGAATGGCGAATACGCAGAGCATGATGACGAAGAACGAGCAAAAGAGCACGGAGATTAGACTTCCGATTACTCCTCCGATGATCGTAGTTGATGAATTGGATGGTGCGTTTCCGAAATCGGTGTTGTGGTGGTGAAAATGGTGGTGATGATGGTTCATGATGGTTGGTAGCCGCTTCATGCGCGGCCCTTTAGCATATCACCGTTAGGACGATATGGAACTTCGAATTGCATTTTCGATACACGTGTCCATTCTTTTTCGCTTTGTCTTCCCTTTGCTCTCATTTGAGAGCACAATTACAACCATGAAACGCTCCGCCCCGTTATTGCTTCTCCCGGTTATTGCCCTCGCTTCTTGCTCGACGATCGCCGCGGAGTATTCGCCCTACGAATTTGGAACCCTTGACGATTCCGTTTTTGAGCGCGTCGAAAAGGAGAACTATTATCGGGCCGGCTCTTATGCCAATCTCGTCGCCGCGGATAAAACCGTGGCCCCGGATTTCCATTCGATATTCAATGGAGCCTCTTCTGCTGGGGTGGCCCATTATTCGATCAAGGCGGCCGGCAAAAAATCGATGTTAGTGATCGCGGTCGACTTCGAAGACCATAAGGGAACTGCCGATCTCATGAATGACATCCGCAAAGCCTTCATCGGAAGCGATGCATGCAATTCCTACCGCTCGGTTACGTCCTATTACGAGAAGGCAAGCTATGGCAGGTTCCAACTGGAATCCGTGATTGCCCCATCCTATTTCAGATGCCCTTATGATTACGCGACCCTTGCATCCCAAAGCTCACCATCGCGGAACAAGGCAACCCTAACCGATATCTACAACAAAGCCCTCGCTTGGTATCAGGGCATTGAACCTACCAAATACCAGGCCCTCCTTTCCTCAGCCGATTTCGGCAAGATCCCGGTCTCTTTCGTCTATACTGCGCCTTATTCTGGCTACGCGGGCGGGACGAGCAACCGCGACTCCATGCTTTGGGCATTCACCATCAACACGCCTGCCCCAATCTCCTGGAGCAGCTCCTACATGATGCATACAGATTCCGGCGCGGTGGACGCCCATACGTTCATTCATGAGACGGGGCATCTATTGGGGCTTAAGGACTATTACGACACCTCAGCCTCCTCGACTTCCTACAGCGCGCTTTCCCCACTAGGGCGCATCGACATGATGGATTGCTCCCTTGGCGACGAATGCTCCTATTCCAAAATGCTTTTGGATTGGGCGCGCCCCTATGTTCCGACCGGAGATTGCGAGATCTCGATTCGCCCATTCTCAAGCCACGGCGATTTCATATTGCTCGCCCCGCATTGGAACGGCACCCCATATGACGAATATATCCTCCTCGAATATTATGTCCCGGCAGGGCTAAATGGGCCCGACGCGATGCTTCGCGATAACGACGCAATGAGATTGCCTAGGAAAAGCGGCGTTAAGGCATATAAGGTCAACTCGAGGCTAGGCGTGTATCGATCTGGCCTCCGCGAGGAGATGCTTAGTGCCTCCACCAATATCGGCACTCGGCGGCTAGACGTCGCTTACGACAATAGCTCGCGCAACAACACGCTGATCCAATTGCTCGACAAATCCAGCGGCAGCAGTGCCCTATGCGATTATTACGTCGCCTCCGACACCGTGAAGGAAGTGGCGGAAGGCGGGGTTACCCTGCGCCTAAGGGATTCCTTGTTCCAAAAAGGCGATGGCTTCAACGGCATCTCATTCAAGGACCTTCGCTTCTCCGACGGAAGCGAGCTCCCGTTCCATTGGAAAGTAAAGGAGATGACCGCGACCTACGCGACCATCTCCATCGAAGCTATTTGAGCATTATAGTTTGGGCATCTCCACTCGCAAGCTGGCTTCCGTTTTCTTTCGGATTGTCTCAAGAAGGAAAGAAAGCGCGTAGTGGGGGATGCCGTCAAAGTAGGAGCCCTTCCCAAAATTCTTGTCTCTGACCTTATAGCATCTGCCGGCGTGACGGTTGCTTTTGCCCTCGATAACCGCTTTCCCCGATTTGGATTGTCCATCGTATTTCTTTACCTCGAGGACGGCGATCCCGTCTCCTTCCTCGATTACAAAATCCAGCTCGGTTTTATTTTTGTCGGAGTAATAGAGCGGCACGCAGACGCCATCTCAAAGAAAACGGCCGAATCAATAGTTTTTCCTGTCTTCGATCGAGAGGTATTCCTCGTATAGCTTCAGACATTCATCGCGGTCAAGCTCTTTGAGCAGCTCTCCGCGGTTTTCCGGGCGAAGACGTTTATAGAACACGTCATCCCTGAATCCGATCTTATCGGTGTCGACGATGTTGCAGCCGTAGTAGATCTTCTCGATGTTGGCCCAGAGGATCGCGCCCAAGCACATCGGGCAGGGCTCCCCGGTCGTGTAGATCTCGCTTCCGGAGAGATCGAATGTCCCGAGGTTCTTGCAAGCATCGTGGATCGCCATGACCTCGCCATGGCAGGTTGGATCGTTGTTCTTCAGGACCTGGTTATGCCCCCGGCCGATGATCTTGCCGTCCTTGACGATGACCGCTCCAAAGGGACCGCCGTGCCCTTCGAAAATTCCTTCGCGCGCCTCGGCGATGGCCTCGCGCATGTATTCATTCATTATGGATAACTTCCTTTCAGCTAATTCTACCGCCTATTCCATTATTTTCAAGGAGCGGAGGCGCGTTTGAGGTTCTTGACAAATTGCTTGTGCCATTGGTACGGCCTTCCTTCCGTGATGATTTATGGATTTGTTTTGCTTGGCTTGTGAAAACGCACGGTCATCAAACGCGGACAGGCAGAACTGTGGAATCGTGTTCTTGTGCATTTCGGTCTGATACCCGTCATCTCGCGTCGCCTTTTCGTAACCATATAAAAATAGGATTAGGCTAACTAGTTACTTTGGTGAAAGCAGTGGGGGAGCCTGCAAAACATCATGAAGGTGATTGTGCACAATGCACAAGGAAGATAAAGTGCGTAAATAATCCTTGAATCGCGCTGGCGTGGCGCGTATTATCACCGCTGGACGCAAATAAAGGGCTTCGGCCTGTTTTATTTGACCCGACGTATGACACGCCGGGAATTGTGTGAGAAAAACAGCGAAAGGAAAAATCACAAAATGCCAACCATTAACCAGTTAGTTAGGCAAGGCCGCGAATCCGCGGTCAAGAAGTCCAAATCTCCTGCCCTCGGCAAGAGGTGGAACTCCCTAACCAAGCGCCAGAGCAACCAAGCCTCTGCGCAAAAGCGTGGCGTCTGCACTCGTGTGGGCACCATGACCCCGAAGAAGCCGAACTCCGCGCTTCGCAAATACGCCCGTGTCCGTCTCTCCAACGGATATGAAGTCACCGCCTACATCGGCGGCGAGGGCCACAACCTTCAGGAGCACTCCACGGTCATGATCCGTGGCGGCCGTGTCAAGGATCTCCCTGGCGTCCGTTACCACATCATCCGCGGATGCCTCGACTGCGCCGGCATCGAAGCCCGCCGCCAGGGTCGCTCGCTCTACGGCACCAAGAAGCCCAAGAAATAAGGAAAAGGAGACTTTAGACTATGCCACGCAAAGGTTCCGTCGAGAAGCGCGATGTGCTTCCCGACCCGATTTACAACTCCAAGCTCGTCACCCGCTTGATCAACCGCGTTATGCTCGATGGCAAGAGGGGCACTGCCCAGACCATCATCTACAAGGCGTTCAAGCAGATAGAAGAGAAGACCGGCAAGCCCGCGATCGATGTGTTCGCCACCGCGGTCAACAACATCATGCCGGAAGTCGAACTCAAGGTGCGCCGCATCGGTGCCGCCAACTACCAGGTCCCTGTCGAGGTTTCCCCGGAGAGGAAACAGACCCTCGGACTCCGTTGGCTCGTTACCTATGCCCGCCTCCGCGGCGAGAAGACCATGGAAAACAAGCTCGCTGCCGAAATCATCGATGCCGCCAATGGCGTCGGCGCTTCCATCAAGAAGAAGGAAGACGTCCATAAGATGGCGGAAGCGAACAAAGCCTACGCACATTACCGCTGGTAATCGCAAGAAAGGAGCATCCCAATGGCTGACGAAAACGTTATCCAGGAGAGCGAGGTCTACGATCTCCCTCACACCCGCAACATCGGGATCATGGCCCACATCGACGCGGGCAAGACCACCACGACCGAGCGTATCCTCTATTACACCGGCCGCACCCACAAAATCGGCGAAGTCCACGAAGGCACCGCCACCATGGACTGGATGGTCCAAGAGCAGGAGAGGGGCATAACCATCACCTCTTCCGCCACGACCTGCTTCTGGAAGGGCACCCGCTTCAACATCATCGACACTCCGGGGCACGTCGACTTCACCGTCGAAGTCGAGCGCTCCCTCCGCGTCCTCGATGGCGCGGTGACCGTCCTCGATTCCAAAAACGGCGTTGAGCCCCAGACCGAAACCGTCTGGCGCCAAGGCACCAAGTACAACGTTCCTCGCATCGTCTTCTGCAACAAGATGGACGCGACCGGCGCTGACTTCGATATGTGCGTCGCATCCCTCCACGAGAGGCTTGCCGCCAATGCCGAAGCCATCCAGTGCCCGATCGGCCGCGAAGGAAACTTCAAAGGCTGCGTCGACATCATCGAGCGCAAAGCCTATATCTATGGCGACGACAAGCGCGACGCGCCGACCATCGGCGAGGTCCCCGCTGACCTCGTTGAGAAAGTCGAAGGACTTCGTTCCAAATTGCTCGAAGCCCTCGCCTCTTATGACGATGAGCTCATGATGATGGTCCTCGAAGGGGAAGAGCCCTCCGTCGAACTCATCAAGGCCACCATCCGCAAAGCCGTCCTTACCGGCACCTTCTTCCCCGTTCTCTGCGGCACCGCCTACAAGAACAAGTGCATTCAGCCCTTGCTCGACGCGGTCGTCGATTACCTCCCCTCTCCGCTTGATATCCCAGGCGAAAAGGGCACCCTCGATGACGAACCCTACGTTTGCGAGCCAACCGACAAGAAACCCTTCGTCGGCCTCGCCTTCAAGATCGCCACTGACCCCTTCATCGGCCGCTTGGCCTATGTCCGCGTCTATCAGGGCGTCCTGAAGAGCGGTTCCTATGTCTACAATAGCTCCCGCGGCAACAAAGAGCGCATCGGACGTCTCGTCCTCATGCACGCCAACCACCGCCAGGAGGTCGAAGTTCTCCACGCCGGTGAAATCGGCGCCGTCGTCGGACTAAAGTCCACCACGACCGGTGACACCCTCTGCGATGAGAACGAGCCAGTCGTCCTCGAAAACCTCGTCTTCCCCGAACCGGTTCTTGAAGAAGCGGTTGAGCCGAAGACCAAGGCCGACCAGGAGAAGATGGGCATCGCCCTCGCCAAACTCGCCGAGGAAGACCCGACCTTCCGCGTCCATACCGATGCCGACTCGGGCCAGACCATCATCGCTGGCGTCGGCGAGCTCCAGCTCGACGTCCTCATCGACCGTCTCCGCCGTGAGTTCAAGGTCGAAGTCAACGTCGGTGCCCCGCAGGTCAACTACCGCGAGACCATCCGCAAGACCGGAGAGGCTCAGGGTAAATACGTCAAGCAGACCGGTGGCCACGGCCAATACGGCGACGTATGGATCCGCTTCGAACCGAACCCCGGCAAGGGATTCGAATTCGTCGATGCCGTCGTTGGCGGCGTCGTCCCGAAGGAGTTCATCAAGCCGACTCAGCTCGGACTTGAGGACGCCCTCACCCGCGGCATCATCGCCGGCTATCCTGTGATCGATGTCAAAGCCACCCTGTTCGACGGTTCTTACCACGATGTCGACTCGAGCGAAGCCGCCTATAAGGTCGCTGCGTCCTTGGCCCTCAAGAACGCCGCCCCGAAGTGCGACCCCGTCATCCTCGAGCCGATCATGAAGGTCGAGATCACCGTTCCTGAGCAATACTATGGTGACGTCATCGGAGACGTTGCTCGCCGCCGTGGCAACATGACTGGCGAAACCCAGCGCGGAAACGCCAAGCAGATCGATGCCGAGATCCCTCTCGCCCAGATGTTTGGCTACGTCACCGACCTCCGCTCCCTCACCCAGGGACGCGGCAACTTCACGATGTCCTTCGACCACTATGGCGAAGTCCCGAAGTTCCTTCAGGACGAGATCGTGAAGAAAGCGGCCGGCAAGTAATCATCCTTACTTTGTAAGGTATTGCGAAACCGCGACGCTTGCTCTATCATTACTAAGCCAAAACGTAAACCAATTTTGGAGGAAATCACTAATGGCAAAAGAAAAATTCAATCGTGACCGCGTCCATCTTAACGTTGGTACCATCGGCCACGTTGACCACGGCAAGACCACCCTTACCGCGGCCATCACCCACGTCCTCGCGATGAAAGGCCTTGCCAAAGACATGGCCTACGCCGCGATCGACGCCACCCCTGAAGAAAGGGCCCGTGGCATCACCATCAACTCCGCCCACGTCGAGTACGAAACCGAAAAGCGTCACTACGCCCACGTTGACTGCCCGGGGCACGCCGACTACATCAAGAACATGATCACCGGCGCCGCTCAGATGGATGCCGCTATCCTTGTCGTCGCCGCTACCGACGGCGTCATGCCCCAGACCCGTGAGCACGTCTTGCTCGCCCGTCAGGTTGGCGTTCCTCAGATCATCGTCTTCCTCAACAAGTGCGACATGGTCGACGACCCTGAGCTCATCGAACTCGTCGAGATGGACGTCCGCGACCTTCTCAACAAGTACGAATTCCCTGGCGACGAAGTCCCCGTCATCAAGGGTTCCGCCCTCAAAGCTGGCCAGGCCACCTCTCCGGATGCCCCGGAAGCCGCCTGCATCAACGAGCTCATGGAAGCTCTCGACAACTACATCCCTGATCCTGCCCGTGAAGATGACAAGCCCTTCCTTCTCCCGATCGAAGACGTCATGACCATCTCCGGCCGTGGCACCGTCGTCACCGGC
>CACYCS010000016.1 GCA_902773005.1 uncultured Erysipelotrichaceae bacterium | reverse complement strand
TTGCTCCCACGGCCTTTTCTACCACTACTTCGAAGCAAAAGAGGACATCATTCGCGCCGTTTTGCAGGAAGTCATCATCCCCAATGGTGTTATCCCGCCAATCGAGTCTGCGCTAAGCGCAGGAGGAGCCAATGGCCTAAAGATCCTCTGCGATTACATGGCTAACACCCTCGCTGCCGGGACCAAAGTCTTCAACCTCGCCATGATCTGGCTTCGCCTCATCGATGCCACAAAACTTCCTAAAGACATAGCCGATATCTCGAAAAAGCATCTCATCCTTCCTGTTTTCGAGGAACTTGTGAAACAGGGTCAAATCGATGGCGACGTCATCAGCGGAGACCCCGAAGAGATTTCCGGAATCATCTATGATATCTATTCCACCAAGATGATTGACCGCAAAGACCACGGGAAGAACAACAAGTACTTCACCTCTGACGTCCTATACGCGATGCTTCTGAAGCATGCCATATAAGTCATAACGAAAGCAAAGGCGCAACGCTCCTGCGAATTGAAGAGCGGTTGCGCCTTTTGTTTAATTCATCGAACCCCTTATTCGTTTTCGCTGGTTTTGAGCGAGAAATCGTAGAGGTATTTGTAGATGTCTTTCAGTTTCGGATAGAGCTTCTTGTACACGTTGTTATAGAGCTCGTCATATGTTTTCTTTTCTATTGAATCGGGCTCGAATGAATCGGCGGGCTTCACCATTGCTTTCACCGCTTCGTCCGGGGTTAGGAATCGCTTGATTGAGAGGAACCCAGACATCGCGGCGCCTAAAGAAGAGGTTTCGACGGTTTGGACGCGCTCCACTTTTGTCCCCAGGACATTGGCCATGATCTGGCAAATCTCGGGCGACCTTGCTCCGCCGCCCGCGATGCGAACCGCGTCGAATTTGCGATGCACGCTCTTCTCAAATCGCTCCTTCGCCTCACGAAGTTCATACGCAATGCCCTCGATAATCGCACGATAGACATGCTCTTTGCCAACGGAATCGGAGAATCCGATGATAAGTCCTTTGGTCTCTGGCTTATCAAGATTCGAGCCCCAGAAAGGCTGAACGATCAGTCCACCCGACCCGGCGGGAACTTCGTGCAATTTCGAGTTGTATTCCTCCGGATTGATGTCAGCGAGCGCGACGTCTTCGATATCCATTCCCGCGAACTGGGATAAGAACCAGTTGATCATCCAGAAGCCACGATATATCTGAACATCGATGTTGTATCGATCGGGCAAAACGTTTGGATAGGCTGGCAGGAAAGGGGCTGGCGAGATGAATTTCTTGCTCGTTGTTTCCAAAGTGCAGGCAGTTCCAAGCGAAACCGAGCACAAGGATTCATCAACGACTCCAGTGCCGAGGGTCTCGCAGGATTTGTCGCTTCCCGCGGCATACATCTTCATGCCGGGCTTTAATCCGGTGGCCTTGGCAGCTTCTTCGGTGATCTCGCCTAATAACGCTCCGCCCGGAACCAATTTGCAAAGTTGCCTCTTCTCAACAGAGAACACTTGGCCCTGCATGTGTTTGGTAGGCTCTTTGTACCATTCCCGCTTTTTGTAATCGATCGGGTAATGCCCAGTGAAGTCGCTCGGGCAGTCAACGAGTTGTCCGATTAAGCGATATATAAAGTATGTGGATATGGATACGTATTTTTCGCATTTGGCCCAAACGTCTGGCTCGTTTTCTTTAATCCAGTTCGCTGCAGTTCTGCGGCGGTTGATGTCGATGGTGCCTGTTTTTCCAACAAGCGCGAACGCAGCGCGGGATAATAAAGGCAACTTCTCCTCGCATTTCGCCATCCTCTGATCAAGCCAAAGAATCATCGGTCGGAGCACTTTGTTGTCTTTGTCTAGAAGAACCGCGGAATCGCGGAAGCAAGTCATCGTAATCGCCTCAACCCTGTCTAAAAGGTCCGTGTGGGCCGCGGCGATTCTCTTCGTGCAGGCGCAAAGACATTGGAAATAATAATCGGGGTCTTGCTCAGCATATCCCGGCTTTTTCGCGAAGTAGGCTGGACGATAAGGTTCTTTTTCAGCGGCAAGGCAATTGCCTTGGTCATCAAATATCGACGCGCGGACGGATTGGGTCCCGAAATCGAATGTCATTATCAATGGTTGCATAGCAAAATCATATCACGTCCCCCACGAATTCAATATTCAAAACTGCCAGCAGGCCTTAACGGGTAGTACAATATGGGGCATGAACGCGTTTATCTATTATCTGAATCCTTTGGATGCTTTGACGGTCATAAAAGGCGAATCACTCGTCCGTCGGCAGGTGAAATCGCTTTTGTCTTCAGGAGTCGATCGAATCGGCATCGGATGCAAAGCCGGCCCAGAAGTCAATCAAATCCTTAACGAGCTAACGAACTTCGACCAAGTAACCTTGACCCCGGCCGAGGAAGACTTGGGCACAGGAGGATATCTATTTTTAGCACGCAGCCTATTCGAATCGGAGTTCCTCTACATCGATGGGAAATCTTATTTCGAAATCGATTTTGCGCGCTTAGAGAAGCAGCACAAGGAATTCGATTGCGCGTTGACCGTTTTAATTCAGAACGCGATCAACGACGATCCCACGTTTTCGCTGGACGCTTCCGGAAAAGTCATCAATATCGATTTCGGGGGCGGCGAAGGGTATTTCCGTTCCCCATCAAGGTTTATGGGAGTTGCCTATATCGGTGAAACGCTTGCCGAGACCTTTGAGGGCCCCGCCGAGCCATTAGACCTCATGAAGGAAATCATCCATCCAACATTCGCCACAGGCGATTGCAGAGGATACCGTTCCACGGAATATATTGAGGATGTGCATCGGATTTCGAAGATTGAACGGGATCTAGAAAACGGTTTGCCCACCCAAAGAAAACTTGACCATAAACAAAAATGCATCTTCTTGGACCGCGATGGCGTGCTAAACGTTTTCGGGCCATATGTCGTTGAGCCTGGGATCCTTAAAATAAAGGAAGATGCCGCGGAAGCCGTACGGCTCATTAACGAATCCGGCTACCTGGCGATCGTCGCGACGAATCAGCCCATCATCGCGTTCGGCGAATCTGACCTCATCACTTTGGAGCAGGTCCATTTCAAATTGCATCACCTTTTGAATCAAGAAGGCGCGATTTTGGATGACCTGTATTTCTGCCCGCATTTCCCTGAGGCAAGGGGTAAGAAATGCAACATGGATTACATAAAGGTATGCGATTGCAGAAAGCCTGGGACCGGGATGCTTATGCGTGCTGCAGAAAAATATAACATTGATCTATCCGCATCCTGGATGATCGGCGACACGACCCAAGACGTCCAAACCGGAATCAACGCCGGAACCAAAACGGTTTTAATCACCTCTGGCGATCCCAATCCATATAAAAAGTTCGGAGACGCAAAGCCAGACCACGTCTTCAATAACCTCCTCGAAGCCGTTAATCACATCCTCAAGTAATGCATAGATAATCAGCTAAGAGCAACTCGGTCTCGAAGTCATGTCGTAACGGTTCTTTACCGAGTTGCCAATTCGTGAAAATCGTTGTTTTTCAAAGAAAGTTTTCGCATTCTTTTGCGTTGACTACAAATGGAGTTTTTTCTTGTTCAAAGAACAAGGGCCTATGTGGTAGAATCTTCCTGTAGGGCTTATAAGCCCATATTGTCATTAGGA
>CACYCS010000015.1 GCA_902773005.1 uncultured Erysipelotrichaceae bacterium | reverse complement strand
TCTCAAGGCGGCCGTCGAAGCCCTTCGCGATGGCGAAATTCTGCTCGCTCAGAATACCCGTTATCAGCCCGGCGAAGAGAAGAACGACCCTGAGCTCGCAGCCGAATGGGCCTCGCTCGTCGATGTCTTCGTCATGGATGCGTTCGGCTCGGCCCATCGTGCCCACGCCTCCACCGTCGGCGTGCCCTCCATCCTCAAAGAGCAGGGCAAGCTCGTCGCGCTTGGCTACCTCATGATCAAGGAAGTCGAGAACCTCTCCCGCTGCGTCGAGGTCAAGGACGAGGACCGTCCTTATGTCGCGATCCTTGGCGGACTTAAGGTCTCCGACAAGATCAAAGTCATCGATTCGCTCCTCAAGAAGTGCGACTACATCATCATCGGCGGCGCCATGGCCTACACCTTCAAGAAGGCTAGCGGCGAGAAGATCGGCGGCTCCTATTGCGAGGAAGCCTCCCTCGACTATGCCAAGAAGTGCCTCGAGGAAGCCAATGGCCGCATCCTCCTCCCCGTCGATTCCGTGATCACCGATTCCTTCGAGCCCGTGGAAGGCCGCAAGATCGAAGTCGCCGAATCGATCCCTGACGGATTCGAAGGCGTCGACATCGGCCCCAAGACCGCCAAGAAGTTCGCTGAGGTCATCGCCAAGGCCAAGATGGTCTTCTGGAATGGCCCGATGGGCGTCTTTGAGCAGGATGAATTCCAGGCTGGCACCAAGGCCGTCTGCGTCGCCATCAAAGAGCTCGAGGGCAAGGCCTTCACCGTCTGTGGCGGCGGCGATTCCGCCTCTGCCGTCAAGCAGTTCGGCTTCAAGGACAGCTTCTCCCACGTTTCGACCGGCGGCGGAGCGAGCCTTGAGATGATCGAGAACGACGGCCACCTCCCCGGCGTCGACGTTCTCCGTTAATTCGATAAGGAGTTCACTCACATGCGTAAGAAATTGCTTTTAGGCAACTGGAAGATGAACAAGACCCCCTCCGAGGCCAAGGCGTTCGCCGAAGGCTGCGGAGAGATGGTCGGATACGCGATCTCGCATGGGATCGACGTCGGCGTTGCCCCGACTTATGTCTGCTTGCAGACCGTGGTTGAGCACGCCCCCAAGGGCCTCATCATCTCGGCCCAGAACGTTTCGCAGTATGACCATGGCGCCTATACTGGCGAGATCTCCATCCCGATGCTCAAGGAAATCGGCGTGAGCTGGGTCATCCTTGGCCACTCCGAAAGGCGCACCTATGATGGCGAGACCTCTGAGAAGTGCAACGCCAAGATCAAGGCTCTCCTCGATAATGGCATGACCCCCGTCTATTGCTGCGGCGAGTCCCTCGAAACCTTCGAGAAGGGCGAGACTAAGAAATGGGTCGCCGAGCAGATCCGCGTCGGGCTTGAGGGCCTAACCCCCGAGCAGGCTGGCAAAGTCGTCATCGCCTATGAGCCCATCTGGGCTATCGGCACCGGCAAGAACGCCACCAAGGAAATCGCTGAGGACACCATCGGGTTCATCAGAAGGACCCTCCGCGAGATGTTCGGCTTCGTCGCCGATGACATCCGCATCCTCTATGGCGGTTCCGTCAAGCCCAACAACATCGCCGAATACATGGAGGAGCCCGATATCGACGGCGCCCTCGTTGGTGGGGCTTCCCTCGCGCTAGACTCCTACCAGGGCCTCATCGCTGGGCTAGTGAAGTAATGGCATTCGCCTCCTGGAATAAGTCGGTCGACGTCAATTCGCCGATCACCCATGAGGAGGAGCGGGCCAATCCGTCGAAGTCGGTTGCGAAGACGTTCGGCTACATGGCGATCGGAATCGCGATCACCGCGGTCGTCGCGATGGGGCTTGGATTGCTATTTGGCAACCTGATCGGCAAAGCGGAGATTAGCGGCGGGTTCAATGGCCCTGCCGTAGCTTACCTTTGGATCCTCATCATTAGCTTCATCCTCCTATTCATCGATTCGTTCGTGATAGCCGGGTTCGCCGCAACGGGAAGGGTATCCATTTGGATTCCCTATATCATCTATGCGGCCTTGATGGGAGTGTTCATCTCCGCCTTCTTGGTCCTTGGGATCGACTTCCGGACGATGGGCATGGCCTTCGGGATTGCGGCGCTATCGTATGGAGGGATGTTCCTGATCGGATATTTCTCCAAGATCAACCTGAATCCGCTTGGGCTTGTGGCGTTAGGATTCCTGTTCATGCTGATCCTCTTCGGAGGGATGCTCGGACTAACTTTCGCCATCACGGGAACCCTCGCCATATTCGACATCGTGTTCTCGTCGATCGTGCTCCTATTGTTCCTCATCGTCGCCGCGGTCGATGCCTATAACATCAGGAAGATCATCACCTACGGGGACGGAAACAAGAACGTGTGCCTCTATTGCGCCTACGTCATGTACTCCGACTTCATCATGATCTTCATCCGCGTCCTCATCCTCTTGCTTGCCGTCTCTAGACGCAACTAAGGATCAAAGCGAAATCAGCGCGTTTCCATTTCGGAGGCGCGCTTTTATAATGTGCGCGTATGCAAAGCGAATTCGAAAGATCGGCCAGGATATTCGGCTGGGAGAAGATGGAGACCCTCGCGAAGAAGCGGGTTGCCGTGTTTGGATTAGGCGGGGTAGGGGGCGCATGCTTCGAAGCCCTCGTCCGCGGAGGAATCGGCCATTTTCTAATTGTCGATGGGGACAAAGTGGACGTGTCGAATTTGAACCGCCAGATCCTTTTCACCCACGATGAAGTCGGGATGAGCAAGGTGCAGATCGCTTTGAAGCGCGCCAAAAAGATCAATCCTTTGGTGGAAGTCGATGCCAAGGAAATGTTCTATCTGCCAGAAAACGCGAACGAGATCGATCTTTCCCAATGCGATTATGCGGTGGATGCGGTCGATACAGTCGCGGCGAAGCTAGAAATCATTAGGCGCTGCAAAGAAGCGGGGGTGCCCATCATCTCCGCGATGGGATGCGGCAATAAAGTGGATCCCGAGAAGCTTCGGATCGCCGATATATATAAAACGGACACGTGCCCGCTCGCGCGCATTATGCGCGCGAACCTGCGCAAGATGGGAATCAAGGATTTGAAAGTCGTGTATTCGACCGAAGTCCCCCTCAAGTCGAAACGCGAGGAAGGGGCGAAGCGCACCTCTCCTGGCTCGACTTCCTTCGTCCCGCCTGTGGCAGGATACCTAATGGCAGGGCAAGTGATTCGCGATTTGGTTAATGAAGAGTGATCTTGCGCGAGGAGGATAATTCAATCTCTTCGCGCTTCGAAGAAGAATGGACGAGGGTGATCTTCGTCTTTTTTTCTGAGCGGATCTCGTATTCGCCGGCAGGGAGCATGAGCTCGACGCTTCGCCTGATCTCCATGGCGACGGGAATCTCAGGATTGGGGTAGAGCCTTTTGTTAGAGGCATATACTTCTAGGCGGCTTTTGAAGATGAGATGGCAGAACCTTGGCTCATCGACATAATGTTCGACTTTCATGAGCTTATCGAGCGTGTTGCTTGGGTTATGGGCGGACAAGATGGCCTTGAGGTTATCGGAATTGATCGCGGTCGCTAATAGGTAGGGTTCACGGACTGCGACATCTAAGACCATCGCGACGAGCCTAGCGATCGAAGCGGATATGGTTTTCTTGTCGAGTGGGATCTTGCGACTAGAAAGCTCTTCCTCCACGATCGGGATCAGGCTTTCCTCGAGCTTTTTATTCGCGAATATCCCTTGGGTCAATAGCTTTGCGATCCCTAGTTCACCCATCGCTTTCTTAGCAAGGGAAACGATGACCTCGGCTGCATGAAGGTAGGGATTGCCTTCGCCAGCGATGAGCGTCCCGAAAGCGACGAGCCCCGTCTGAAGCGAATCGACATAGTCGTCTCGGCTTTTTAGATGCGAGACGAAGGAGTCGATGAGCTTCCTAAGGAAATAGGAAGCGGGCAAATGCGGATTCTTCGGGTCGTCGGGCGCGTCGCGGAAGGCGCTCCAAAGACCGCGAAGGGTCGCCTCTTTGGCGCGGAAGTCCCCTTGCGCGCCCGAAAGAAGCAAAGGATCAGGCAAATAATGGTCGATTCCAAAGCGCGCGAATCCGAATTTGGCGGGAACCGATAAGGGCACTAAGTCGCCGGGGTCAACGATGTTATGGATGGAAAAGTATTTTCTTTCTTTGGCTTTGGGAAGTTGCCCTCCGGCAGGAGCCTCAAAGCAATAGCAGTGGACCTCGTCGAAAAGCCCTTTGTCGATCGCTTTGGCGGCGAGGAGGTTCGCGACCCCTCCGCCGCGGGAATACCCGGCTGTCCAGAGGATCTTCTTCCCTTTGGTTTTGGCGATGTAGGACTCGATGAACTTGAGCGCTTTCTCGCTAGCGATGTCGAATCCCTCGTGGAAGCCATTTCTCCCGACGAGGAAATTGCCACCCCATTCCCCAAGATATGCGCCTCCTCGAATTCCGACGATGAATAATGTTTTCCTCCAGCCGAGCTTCTTCTTCCCGATCGCGCATCCAATCGTGCGCGGATGCGGAACCAAGGAATAATCGTCATTGGCTTTGATGTCTTTGCAGCATAGTTCAGCTAGGAATTGCTTGATGTTCTTCGCTTTGTCTTCGCTAGGACTTGAGAAAGACGCTAAGGCCAAGGCCAAAGAGGCGCGACATAGCGGCAAAGAAAACCCATCGCCTTTTAGAAAGCTAGGGTCGTAGCGGCATGTTGCCGTCGCTTCCTTCCCCTCGAACTCGATCGGATAGGAGAAGGGTATGTCTTTGCTTTTCTTCCGGAACAATGGCATGTATCAATTATCCGATTTTCTAGCCCCTTCCAAAAGATATGGACTACAATATTTTCATATGAACAAACTTGCCATCATCTGTCCGGCGCGCAACACAGCTCTGACGATTCCTTCCCTTGTCGATAGCTTCCTCCATCAGGATGGGCCAGCCCAGGCGAGCCTCCATTTCGTGATCAGCGGAAGCGATGACCCAACCGTGGAGACGGTCCGCGGATTCGCTGCAAAATACCCTGAGCAGATCTTCCTTCACATCGTTGAGGAACAAGAGGGGCCAGATGGGCTAAGGAAATACGGCATCGCCCACAGCGAGGAACCCTATATCTCCTTCACCGATGCCGACGATACCTTGAACCATGACTTCGTGAAGACCTACGTGGATGCTTTGGACGCAGGCGCGGACGCGGTCGATTGCTCTTGCTATATCGACGCGGAAGGCAAAAAGCCCAAGAAGCATGCTTTCCGCAGGTCCGACCGGATCCTCACTAGGGATCAGGCCCTCAAGTGGCTAGTTGGCGATACCTTCATCCGCGGCTTCTTGCCCTGCAAGGCATTCAAGCGAGAAGTGGTGCAGAGCTTTGGCCTCCATTTCGGGCCAGGGAAGATCTTCGAGGATGCCCCGATGGTGTTCGAGGCGTTCCATCGTTGCGAGAAGGTCGCTTACTTCAATCGCCCCGTCTACCATTATTATGTAAGGAAAGGATCCTTCGTGAGGTCGCGCGGGATCGTGAGAGCCGAGCAGCACCTAAGGAGCTTCTTGGCTTTGGGGTTCCTGATCGAGAGGATGAATGACCCTGTCGCGATGGAAATCTACAGAAAATCATATCTAAGGATGTGGTGGAGCCTCTGGTATGACGTCAAGATGTCGGTCAAATCCGGTTTGCCTAGGAAAGAGGGCAGGCGAATCAAGAAGACCTTGAAGCTCGTCGTCAAAAAAGGAATCGTGAATCCGGAAGATGCGGATGTCATTGCCGCGAAATCGCTTCTGCTCGATTGAGGAGAGAATCCAAATCGGGTATCATTGTCTAACCAAGGAGAAACAAAAAAATGGCTAAATTCTTCAAATGCTCTAAGTGCCCGTCCTTCGTCGTCAAACTGAACGAAGGCGGCTGCAACCCCTCTTGCTGTGGCGAACCGATGGTCGAACTCAACGCGAACACGGTTGACGCGGCCAAAGAGAAGCACGTTCCTGTCGTCAAGATCGAAGGCAATTGCGTCGAGGTTCGCGTCGGCGACGTCCCGCATCCGATGCTCGAAGCGCATTGGATCGGATATATCGCGCTCGAAACAAGTCGCGGATTATTGATCCACGAACTCCATCCAGGTGAAGAGCCCGTCACCAAATTCGCTTTGGCGGAGGGCGAAAAGGCGATTGCCGCTTACGAATACTGCAATCTCCACGGACTTTGGAAAGCGGAACTCTAAAAATATTTTAGAGGCATAAGGCGGTCAGAAAATGGCCGTCTTTTCTATTATATATACGCGCATACGTATATAATGCGCGACGCGCCCGGGCACATTATGCGAAAAAAATTAAAAAAAGTGTTTGACGTTGGCTTCAATGCGAGTATTATAAGCGAAGCCCCCCGGGAGGATACCCCGACGGAGCGGCTGAAAACCTGGTTCCTGGACGGACTACCGTCCAAGGGCAAGATCGAAAAAAGATTAAAAAAAATCAAAATTCCCTCTTGACTAGGTGATCAGAAAAGAATAAGATATCCCAGCACGCCAGCCAGGGAGACCTGGTACGACGAGAGCCGTGCGTGCAACTGATCTTTGAAAACTAAACAGATTGATAACACTTAACGTCGATTCTTTAAGAATCAAACAAACCAGATAATTCATTGAACTAGATCAAAAATACATTTTATTGAGAGTTTGATCCTGGCTCAGGATGAACGCTGGCGGCGTGCCTAATACATGCAAGTCGAGCGAGGTAGCTTGCTACCTAGCGGCGAACGGGTGAGTAACACGTAGGTAACCTGCCTTT
>CACYCS010000014.1 GCA_902773005.1 uncultured Erysipelotrichaceae bacterium | reverse complement strand
GGGCGCCTCCCAATGGAATCAAGCCCCATGGGGCCTTTTTCCCGTCGGCGGGCTAAGAGAATCTATTTCCACACTTAGTGAACTCCTATTTTTTTCATTGTACCAAATAAGTTCAGTTGAATCATATGGAAGGGATGCTTATGAATTTAGAGAAAACTCTATTGTATAGAAAAAAAGCAACGTGCATTTCTTGCATATTGCACATTCCGATAAGCCCGTTCCATTCTATAGTCTCGATGTCGTGATTTCCGCTGGATATCGCGTCAAATCACATATAGGTAAATCATTATTTTTGGTATTATTTATTTGGAGGACATTCATTATGAGGAAAGAATTATTGAAAGGCTTGACCGAAGAGCAAATCGCCAGGCTGAAAGAATGTAGATCCAACGACGAAGCTTTGCGATTGGCTAAAGAAGAGGGCATTGAGTTGACCGATGAGCAATTATCCGCCGTGAGCGGCGGCAACTGCTTAACTGATTTCGAATGTCCGAAATGCCGCGGCACAATCGAAGGCAGCAGCTGCGATGATTATTACAATTACGTCTGCCCCCATTGCGGCTATAAGTTCAAAAAACACCAGACCATTTATTGATTTTTGGTTTCGAATCAGTTTCTTATCGGCTGGTTTCACGCGGCCCGAATGCGCTGGCATAATGCTATAGCGAACGAGCCATATCGTCTTTTCCTGCAAAACCGAGCATTCCATTGAAGATGAAATTGCTCGAAACTTTGGAAACTTGCGATCGACGCCATCGACTCCGACGTCATCGAGAAGTTCGATAGAAAAGATTTGCAGTCACCTCTTTTGTTGAAATTGAGCGTTACTACTAAATATCACGTGAGGCGGACATGGCACCGCCTTTTTTCGTTGCGATCAGGCCGAAGTGTCTTAGGCGCAGTGTCGGGATTTCAAGATTCTTTACGCGAGCAGAAGCGGTGTAGTAAAAGCTTCGAATCAGGCGCGGCGAATGTTTCGTATAGGCCACTTTTTCAAAGTGAAAGCGAAAAAGGCAATGCGAAGATTCCCATTGCCATGTTAAAATGGGGCAAAGAAAGGAAACTCTATCAAAAAGAATTGCTAAAAAGGTCCATCCGAAGAGCAGATTGCCAAAGTCAGACGCGCAAGAAATGCAGAAAGAACTGGATTAGCTAAGCGAGGAAAACAACATGAGAGAAGAATTATTTAATGGCTTGAGCAAAGAGCAGATCGCCAAGGTCAAGGCGTGCAAGTCCGCCGACGAAGTTATGAAATTGGCGAAAGAGGAAGGCGTTGAACTCAACGACGAACAGCTTGAGGCGGTTTCCGGCGGAAGCATCTGCGCCCCGGTTTGCCCGAATTGCGGGACTAAAGATAACGTGTACAAGAGCTGGGACGAGGCTACTCAAGATAAGTACATTTGCAAGAAATGCGGCGCCATTTGTGGCGATTTCGGCTTCTAAGAGCCAAACTCGAAAACAATTGCTTGAAGGCATAAGTGCGTTTTCTAGTCCAAAGAATACGACCCTTCCAAGCACTAGACATAGCCAGCAATATTGCTGAAACAATTAGCCGATATTCGATGAACGGGCAACCCGTTGCGCGAGCATCGGCTTTTTGTAACGCAAAGCCATACCTCAATCGTTATTTTTACAGTTTTGAGTCTTGTTTCGGCGCTTGCCATTGATTGGGGGTGGTATAATCCTAGCAAGGAAAATCCAACATGAATAAGCACATCATAAATTCGTTGTCACAATATGGGTTCACTTATGAAGGTAGTCGCGGGACCGGAAAGATCGACGGTTACGAAGTCAATGTGATCGACCCCGCGACGGGACTCGGTCCGATATTCCTGTTTTCCACCTATCTCACCCAAGCGCAGAAAAACGATTTCGTCATGAAGATCAACGCGCATCACTTCAAGCTCGTTCAGGCCAGCTCCTTCGATTTTGGCGTGAGCGTCCTAGTCGGAAGCGCGACCGCGAAAAGCTTCGAAAAGAAATTCCAGGAAGTGCTGCCTGCGATTCTTGAGGCTCTTGCGGAACTTCAGGCCCCGAAAAGCAACATCTGCCCCCAATCGGGCGAGACCTTATACGAAGAGGATTCCCAGGTTGTGACTCTCGATGTGACCAAGGCCAAGATCCGCTTGTCGAACAAAGCGGTGGAAGTGGTCAATAGCATGATTCAAAAGAACAACGAGGTTTTCGCCGATGCCCCAAACAACTATTTGAAAGGCTTCCTCGGCGTGCTCATTGGCGCGATTGCCGGGGCACTTCTTGCGGTTTTGCTGTCCTTAGTTGGGTTCGTCACCGTCTTCGCCTCCTTGCTTTCCATTTTCCTTGGCACTTTCTTGTACCGCAAATTCGGCGGAAAGCCAGACGCGACCATGATCGTCATGAGTTTTTTGACGACGATCGTCGTGCTTTTCCTCGCGATTGTCTTGCTTTATGCCGCGGTGGCCGCCAATGCTGTTAGAGAAGCGGGCGGGAACCTAGGTCTCTTCCAATCCCTTGCCTATTGCGTCGACAACTCCAGGGAATTCAAGACGAGCTTCTTCTTGGACGTTTTCCTTAACGTCGTCTTCGTTCTCATCGGGGAGGGGGTATCAATCGCCCTCCTTGTGAGAATGATCCGCCGACCCAAGAATCTGACCGGCACAAAATAGCCTCTATAACGAAATCGGTTGGACCCCTGTCTTGTTTTTCGCTCGTAGTGAGCGGAGCGCTTTGGAATCGGTCTGCCCCTTTGTTAGAATAAGTTCAGGTATGGCAAGCGATCCGAAGGCATGGAATCCATGGCATGGCTGCAAACGCTACAGCGAAGGCTGCAAGTTTTGCTATATGTACTATCTCGATGCTGCGCGCGGGGTTCCCGAGAAATCATTCGAGATCAAAAAGACCAACGATTTCCTTAAGCCCCTTGCGAAATATCGCGATGGCCAATACAAATACCCGTCTGGCTCCTATTTCCGAATCAACATGACCTCCGATACCTTCCTTGAGGAGGCGGACGAATGGAGGGAGGAGATGTGGCGGATCATCAAAGCCCGTCCTGATATCCATTTCTATATCCTCACCAAGCGCGTCCCGCGAATCAAGGAATGCCTGCCCGAAGATTGGGGAGAGGGATACGATAACGTCGAATTCCAGATCACGGTGGAAAACCAACGCGCCTTCGACGAAAGATGGCCGATCTTCAAGGATATCCCCGCGAAGCATAAGGGCTTCAACGTTTCGCCTCTAGTTGGACCAGTCGATATCAGGCCTGCGCTAGAAACCGGGCAGATTGAACTCGTCTATCTAGCGGGCGAAGGATATGGAAGCGACCGGGAATGCCGTTATGAATGGGTGAAGAAAGTAAGCGACGACTGCATGGAATTCGGCGTTAACTTCATCTTCAATTCGACGGGAACGAACTTCGTCAAAGACGGGAAACGCTATATCATCAATAGCCCGGGCCTACAAGCGGTCCAGGCGTATCGGTCGAAGCTTTCCCATTACCACGGCCGCCCAAAATACGATCTTTATTCGCCTTATGATGGGCATTTGCTGCAAGAGAGCGAGCTCGTGCCGAGGCGATTCAATCTGAATCGGTGTCTCACTTGCACTAGCTTTGAGGATTGCGTGGGGTGCCAGAATTGCGGCAATTGCAAGAAAGTGGAACTCGTTGAGTATGACGATATCATAAGAATCAGAAAGGAAAAGGGACTATAGGATGTTTCGGGAAATGCGCAGGTTCAAGCAATCGCTTCCCCAAAGCGAATGCGAGGAGATATTACTTCAAGAAAAGCGCGGCGTGTTGTCGCTAATTGGGGATGATGGCTATCCATATGGGGTCCCGATCGACTTCCTTTACGAAGCAAGCGAAAGGAAGATCTATTTCCATTCCGCGAGGCAAGGCCACAAAGTCGATGCGATGAATCGATGCGAGAAAGTATGCTTCACCGCGTTTGAGAAAGGGGAGCAGCGCGAAGATTGGTCTTATTACGTGCGAAGCGTCATCGCTTTCGGCAGGGTAAAGGAAGTGGTGGACGAAGCTAGAAAATTTGCTAAATGCAAGGCATTCGCCATGAAATATTATCCGAGCGAGGCGGAAGTCGACGAGGAGATGAGACGCGACTTTGCGCGAGTTGCGATTTTTGAAATCGAGGTGGAGCATCTTAGTGGTAAAATCGTCCACGAGAAATAAAGCAATTCATCAATTTATCGAATTCGGATAGGAGTCATTATGAACATAAAATTGTCCTCTTGCGCGTTGCTGCTAATACCTGTTTTGCTCTCTTGCGGCGGCAAAAACGAATACACGTCCTCTGCGGATATGACGATCGAAGGGTATACTCTAAGCAAGACCGTCATCTTGAGCAGGCATAATATCCGCTCGCCCCTTGTTGGGCCTAATAGCATCCTTTCGACCATCACCCCGCACGAATGGTTCGAATGGACCTCGAATGCCAGCGAATTGTCTTTGAAGGGCGGAATTCTTGAGACGGAGATGGGACAATACTTCAGGAAGTGGCTGGAATCGGAGCGTTTGTTCCCTGCAAACTATCGGCCTCTTGAAGGCGAGGTCAGGTTCTATGCAAACGCCAAGCAAAGAACGATTGCGACTACGAACTATTTCTCATCGGCCCTATTGCCGAGTTTCGACGCGAATATCGAGGTGAAAGCGCCCTTTGACACGATGGACCCGGTTTTCAATCCGTGCCTGAACTTCGTTTCGGATTCCTATGTTTCCGCGGCTAAGGCCGAGATATCCTCTCTTTTCGATAAGCGGATCGAAGGATTGTTCGATAATTATGAGCTACTTTGCAACGTGATCGATTTCAAGGATTCCGAGGCTTATCATAGCGGTGCGGTGAGCGGATTCAATACTGATGACACGGTGCTTTCTTTCCAAGAAGGCAAAGAGCCTGCGATGTCAGGGTCGCTTAAGACTGGATGCAGCGTAAGCGATGCCCTGACGCTTCAATACTATGAAGAGAAAGACGCAACCAAAGCGGCGTTCGGACATGCTTTGAGCTTCGACCAATGGAAGGCGATATCCGAGATCAAAGATCTCTATGGCGATGTGCTTTTCACCGCGCCTAGCGTCTGCGTGAATGTCGCCCACCCATTGCTAGAAGAGATTCAGAGCGAACTCAATTCCGAAGAGAGGAAATTCGCTTTCCTTTGCGGCCATGACTCGAACGTGGGCTCAGTCCTAGCAAGTCTAGGGGTCGAGGATTACGAATTGCCGAAATCGATTGAAAGCAAAACTCCGATCGGCTGCAAGCTCACCTTCAATACCTACCTTGACGCGGCGAAGCAGGAATATTGCCTTGTAAGCCTCGTCTATCAAAGCGCGGAACAGCTTCGCGCCAACGCGCCTTTGGATCTAAAGCATCCTCCGATGATCGTCCCCCTCAAATTCAAGGGCATTGCTTCCGATGCGAATGGGCTTTGCCTTAAGGAAGACCTATTGAAACGATTGGAAGAAAGCATCGCGCGCTACGACGACATGGTTTCCACCTATTCGAAATAATCGCGCAATCGTTGCTCTTGCAAACAGCGGCATTCGTCCTATGATTGAGGCGAAGGTTTTTTGATTGCTTTATCAATCAAAACCATGCCCAGAGGTGACGAGTATGTTCAATAAACACGATATCCATAGAGATGAATTTCAGCTTTTCGGGCGCCAAGGCAAGAAAGGCTATGACTGGTGGTGGCATAGTTTCACCGCCTATGACAAAGCAACTGGAGCAGCAAGACCCTTCTATATCGAGTTCTTTATTTGCAACCCAAAGCGCAGCAAACCAGGGCAAGGACCTATTTTCGGGCAGCTAGAAGAAAACAAGAAGCAGGGGATATTCCCTTCCTACTTAATGGTGAATGTCGGAACATGGGGCAAAGATCATGCGCAACTCCATCGCTTTTTCGCTTGGGATGAGTTCGAGATCGGGAAGAAAGCGCCTTTCTTTGTGAAAGCCGCGGATTGCTATCTCGATGAAACTAGCACCAAAGGAAATGTGAAGGTGAATGAAGAGGATGCGAAAGCGCATCCCGAATGGATGTGCGACCATGGAGAAATCAGCTGGGACCTCCGCATCAAGAAAGACATCGCCTTCAACGTCGGCTATGGGGCTGGCGCGCTTTTCCGCAGGCTTCAGCTATTTGAGATGTTTTGGCACGCCGAGGGGATGAAATCCTTCTTTGAGGGGACGATCACCTATAATGGGGTCGAATATGAGGTCCGGCCAGAGGATTGCTACGGCTATTCCGACAAGAACTGGGGCAAGGATTTTACCTCCCCCTGGGTGTGGCTATCCTCGAATAACCTCGTGAGCAAAATAACCGGGCAGCGCCTCGATAACAGCGTCTTCGACATCGGTGGGGGATGCCCGAAAGTCGGACCCTTCGCCTTGAAGAGGAAACTTCTGTCCGCCTATTACCATGAGGGGAAATGCTACGAATTCAATTTCTCGAAATTCTGGACCAAGACCAAGACAGAATTCGAGTCCCATGAAACTGAGGATGAAATCGTCTGGCACGTCGAGCAAAGGACGTGGAATAACAAAATGGTGACCGATATCCGCTGCAAAAAGGAAGACATGCTCCTCATCAATTACGAAGCTCCGAATGGCAAGAAGCTCCATACGAGACTTTGGAATGGCGGAAATGGCAAAGGCACCGTGAAGCTTTACCACAAGAACAAGCTCGTCGACGAAGTGATTTGCGAAAACGTCGGCTGCGAGTATGGCGAATACGCCAAAGAATGAATCCATGCGGGACGTGCATGCGTTTTCGCGCTTCATCCAATAGCCATTTCGGATAAAAGATAACAAATGCTTATCAGTGCGAGCCAATAATATGGTAATCTTTTTTGGCGATATCTAACTCCGCTTAAGCGGACAGGGGGAGAACATATGAAAAAAGTTTTTGGATTAATTGCCTCTTGCTTGGCTATTGGGCTGATTTCTTGTGGCCAAACCTCAGCTTCTTCTGCGCGCCCGTCGACTCCCGCTAGCCAAAGCGATACCCCGGTCAGCGCGCCTATTTCCGAGACGAAAAGTAGCGAGAATCAACCTGCGGTTATCTCTGATCCCGTCACTTCGCCTGTCAAAAGCGAAGGCGAACAGCCTATCCAAAGCGAGGCCTCTCCCGAGGAATCGAAATCTGGCTACTTAGCCCCTCTCACTGACACGATCACGACAAAACCGATGCAGGGGTTGCCTTCATCCTTCATCATGGGCATGGATGCTTCTGCAGTGCCGTCCTTAGAAAGAAGTGGCGTGACTTATCACGATGCGGACGGAAACGTTGAGGACGTGTATAAGATTTTGGCCGATCACGGCGTAACCCATATCCGCGTGAGGATCTGGAACGACCCTTACGACGCGGAAGGGCACGGCTATGGCGGCGGCAATTGCGACCTCGCGAATGCGATTGCGATCGGCAAACGCGCGACAGCGAACGGCATGAAGCTTATCGCGAATTTCCATTACAGCGATTTCTGGGCTGACCCGAAGGTCCAAAAAGCGCCTAAGGCCTGGGCAAGTATGACGTTGGATGCTAAAAAGACCGCGCTTTACAATTACACCCGTGCATCATTGCAATCGATGCTAAATGAAAATATCGACGTCGGGATGGTCCAAATCGGAAACGAGACCACCAATGGCTTAGCGGGCGAGTCCGATTGGACCAACATTGCTGCGCTTATGAAAGAGGGGAGCAGGGCAACCCGCGAAATCTATCCTGACGCATTGATCGCCGTCCACTTCACGAACCCTGAGAAGAAGCGCTTCCTGAACTACGCGAAAACATTAAGCGACAACTCCGTCGATTACGACGTGTTCGGTACCTCGTTCTATCCTTATTGGCATGGGACATTGCAGAATCTATCGGAGCAGCTAAGCCTCGTGAACGAGAGGTATGGCAAGCAGACAATGATCCTTGAGACAAGCTATTGCAACACCTCAACCGACTCCGACTATTTCGGCAACACGTCCCCAAAAGATGGCGACGTCTTGCCTCATGAAGTCTCACTTCAAGGCCAATATGACCAAATATATGACGTAATCAGCACAGCGAATTCGACCACCGGCTGCCTCGGCGTCTGCTATTGGGAAGGCACTTGGATCTCCGTCAATGCCGGCGACTATTACAAAAACCTCGCCAAATGGGAAGAATTCGGCAGTGGCTGGGCGACGAGCTACAGCGCGGCCTATCTCCCCGAAATCGTCGGGACCTGGTATGGCGGCTCCGCGGTCGACAACGAAGCCTTCTTCAACCAATACGGCCAGATGTACCCCTCGATTGAGGTATTCAACATCGAGCGCGAATCCGATGAAGAGCCCGAGAAGCCCGCGGGTTCGCTTCAGAATCTTTCCTTCGAGTCAACTTTGGCCCCGTGGGAGATAGAAATCTTGACTCCTGGCACCGCCTCGATTGGCACCGTGACCATCAAGACGGACGCGAAAACCGATGGCACGTCCTCGCTCAATTTGTGGGATGCCTCTGCAATCGAGTTCAACTTGAAGCAAAAGGTCGAGAATCTGCCCGCTGGTTCCCATACCTTCAAAATCAGCATAATGGGTGCCTCGGATAGCTTCGAGATGAACCTATTCGCGAAGCATGGAACCCAAGTCGACACCGCGACGGCAGGCTTAACTGGCTGGGAGAACTGGAACGAATATTCCTTGACCTTCGAACTTGTTGAGCAGTGCGACGTTGAAGTGGGAGTCCACTTCAACTGGAAGGCATCTGGCAGCTGGGCCTATGTCGATGGGGCCTCGCTAAGCTGAAGCAAGGAAAAAGCGAGAAGGCTGGACGAGAATTCTGGCCTTCTTTTTATTTCTTCATGACAAACGCTCTCCAATCATTTAGACTATCGCAAGTTCAAAGGGGGACTTATATGGGACTTAAATTGCCAGATGAATCGCAGATGGATCCGAAGAAATTTTTGATCTACAACATCGCGATTATTATCCTTATTCCATTTCTTTCCGTCATCGTCGCCGCGGGGGCTTACATTTTCGGCCTCATCTTGGGGATAATTCTCCTGATCGCGCTCGTGATCGCGTTATTTATGTTCGCTGGGCCGATCATCGCCATCGGAGTATTGATCATCGTCGGAATCGCCTTAGGCGGATCTGCCGCGGCGTTCAATTCCCTCGGTAACGGGGTGGAGATCGTCGCAAGCTTCGTCGCGATGGCGATTCCCGCGGTGTTCTGCCTGATTCTTGGCATCGCGATGTTCTCAAACGCCAAAAAATTCGAGGACAGGAGGGTGACGGTCACCGCTTACCTTACCGCCGTCGCCTATTTGGTAGCCCTCGTTTTGTTTATCGTCTCAGGCGTCATGATGGCCTCCGATGGGCAGAACGGGATCGGGGCCAACACGCCTTTCCTCTATGGGATGATGGTCCCTTCCGTCACGCGTCTTTTCTATTTGATCTTCGGATACGGCGAGCTAAAGAATCGCTAGTTGGCCATTCAGCCTTTCACCAGCGGATTGGATAGCCTCCAGTATCGCTTTGTTTGCTCTTGGTCGTCGAAGAAAGTGAAATCGAATTGCTTGGCCTCATAATAGCCATAGCCTTCGTTTCCGACATACCGGAATCCATAAGTGAGGGTGGCGCTTTCGCCTCTGTGTAAAGTGGTGCCTCCTTTAGTGGAATCCTGACTTCTCGGGCTATACCCATATGGATGGTTCTCGTCGCCGGGGTTTGGAATGCACTTGATGTTCGCGTAGAACCTCGCCGAACCGAGTTCCATCCACTCTATCGCGGCTTTCACATATAGGTCCACGTATATTTGGCTGTCGTCGTTATGGACGGTTTTGACGATGTAGGTCTCGCCATAGTTCCCCGTCACCTCATCGCCGATGGAGTAGCGCGTCTCATCGACTCGCCTGGTGGTGCAGGAAAATAGGCTGATCGCCAAAGGAAATAGGATAAAGGCTTTCTTAAGCATTGGTTCTCCCCCTCGAAATATTTTAGGACATAATCGGAAGGAACTCCAAATCTTTGGAACGGCCATCTCTTCAAGTAGTGGCTTTTGCTTATCTTTGCCTTATAATGTTCGGGCGCTTTACGAATTGTCTTTGAATTCGAAATGCCGCTCACCATTATTTTGATAAGGACACCTTATGAAAACCGTCATCGCTTCCATTATCGTCGCAGCGGGCGTCATCGCCTGCCCAATCCTATATTTCCTCGTGGGGCCGCAACTAAATGACTTGCAGCTTGAGGCGGGATTGATCTTGCTCATCATCGCCGCTTCGAGCGCTTTGTATTGCTTCGTGGTCGGCGAGCTCACCCTCAACAATTCGCAAATGGATAAGCTCTGGTCGCTTCTTCCGATCGCTTACGTCTGGGTGATCGCCGCGAAAGGAGGGATGCATCCGCGCCTCATCATCATGGCGGTCCTTGCGACTCTATGGGGGATCCGGCTTACCTTCAATTTCGGACGCAAGGGCGCCTATACCATCAAATTCTGGTCCGGCGAAGAGGATTACCGCTGGAAATATCTCCGCGGAACGAAGTATTTCAAATCGCGCTTCGTCTGGGCGTTGTTCAACCTCTTCTTCATCTCGATCTATCAGAATGGCATCGTCTTGCTGATCACGATCCCCGCGCTTGCGAGCATGACTTCGACTGCATCGCTTAATTGGATTGACTTCCTGGCTGCGGGCCTTACCCTTGGCGCGCTTGTGCTTGAAACGGTTGCCGATGAGCAGCAATGGGCGTTCCAGAGCAAGAAGTGGGGGATGATTAACGGTGGCAAAAAGCTCGAGGAGCTGCCCGAACCCTATAGCAAAGGATTCAACACGGTTGGGCTTTGGAACCATTCCCGCCACCCGAATTACCTCGGCGAGCAATCGTTCTGGATTTGCTTCTATATCTTCTCGATCGGGGCCGGGGTAGGAATCTACAACTGGTCGTTCATCGGGGCGCTATTGCTCGTCTTGCTCTTCGTCGGCAGTTCGACATTCGGCGAAGCGATTACCGGATCGAAATATCCTGAGTATGCCGAATATAAGAAAAAGGTCTCTTGCTTCATCCCTTGGGTCGGATATCGCAAAAAGGAGCCAGTCGAAGAAGGAAATCATTGACCTTTTTCGATAGAGTTTGGAATCGATTGAAAACATATTTGGGCGCCGCCTCGATGAGTTGCATCGGGTGGCGTTTTGCTTACGTGCATGCTTGAAGATGCGATGATTCCTCAGCGGGGCATCAAGAGTTTTTTGCGACTGCAAATGCTTTGCATCGACGAAATATTTATTTTTCCGCCTCTCAATGCCATAATCTAAGCATCGAGGAGGCATTCATATGGTTTCACGTCGGAAACGCCTTGCAGCCATTTCCGTTTTGGCGGCTTTAACTTTGTCAGGGTGCTCGTTTGGAGCGCCTTCTAGCAGCGCGCCCGCAGCAAACTCTTCCCGGGCGGGAAGCGTCGAAAGCGCGCCTTCGCTTCCTTCTAGCGAGGCTTCTTCGCAGGGGCCGATCGATGAGAGCAATAGTCCTTCTATCTCCGTCCATGATAGCGAAGAGCAACAGGAACCCTATATCAGCCTTCAGCTTGGCCAATTAGAGCAAACTGAGGTGAGCGTGCATCGGTATTTCCCTGCCGCCGACTACTATGTCACCGTGCCATATGAAGGAAATGAATACGCTTTTCCTTACCCTGAACTCCATAATTACTCCGGGCAATACCACTTCGAGCTAACCGATTCCGAAACTGTATCGGTATATGGGGTGCAGGGCGCTTGCTTCATCCGCCTCAAGTATAGCTTTGGCGGCTATTTCAACTTGAAAGCACTTGACCATAATGACGAATTGATCGCCTCGCTTTCGATCCAAGCCGAATCAACCCAGATCGGAAAAGGCGTATTCCTTGTCGAATGCGATGACGATTACCTTACTTCCGAGTCCTCGCTACAGATGGAAGTAGGGGATTCGCTTGAACTAAAGGCTACCTATAATGGCGCGAGCAAGCGCGGCGTTTTCTCTAGTAGCGATCCTAGCGTACTTGCTTGCAATGGGAACACCATCGTCGCAGCCGGCGCAGGAAACGCCGAGATCATCGTGACCTTTACCGCGACCGACGCCAAAGAGAACACTTATGATTATGGCTTCCGCATTCCCGTTACCGTGGCGCGGGCCGATATCCTCACTTCGATTGCTCTAACTAGCGAAGACGAAATCTATATCGTCAATGGCGAGGTGAGGTATAACGGGGATTTCCTCGCTTCCTATAAAGACGGCACGAGCAAGATCATCGAGACGAATGACCTTACGTTCACGCTAGGGGAAGAAAGCGAAGGCAAGCGCAGCGTCACCGTGAGCTACGAAGAAGGCGATATCGAGGTGAGCAAGTCCTTCTCGGCCGAGATTTATTCCCCTTCATCCGTGCAGCCGACGCAGATGGGATTTGATTTCCGCGATTATTATTCGTGCTACGGAACTGGGATCAGGACGCTTCACCTTACGGGCAACGCGAATTTCTTGGTCATCCCCATTTGGTTCACCAATAGCTCCACTTTCTTCTCCGCCTCCGCTAAGGAGCAGATCCGCGAGGACATCGAGGAAAGGATGTTCGGGAGCGGTGAGGAGAATGGGCCGTCGGTGAAATCTTTCTATGAAAGCGAATCGGGAGGCGCGTTAACGATAACTGGCGTCGTTGCCCCTTGGTACGACGATAGCTATGCGAGCACCCGCTATAACGATATCTTGAACGAAGGGTATTCGGGCGAACTAGGCGCAAGGGCCGCAAGCGCATATTTTGCGGCTCACCCTGATGACGATGTCTCGAATTATGACCGCGATGGCGATGGCAAGATCGATGGCCTCATCCTTTTCTATGGTGCCAATTACTATGGCGTCTATGAGTCTAACCGCTCCACGGCCTTCGCAAGCCATTTCTATAACGAGGGCAACGGGGCCAACGAATCCTTGAATAACCTCGTCTTCACGCCCATTGGCGCGATGTATGGATTCACGGGCAAAACCGTGAGCAGCGCCCAGAAAACCGCTTCCGATTACTCTATGGTCCATCCCGAATCCTTCAAATACGGGTCGCGCGTCACGATCCATGAGGTTGGGCACCTTCTTGGCGCGGAGGACCTATATTATTCGGGCGGGGCGTGGCATAACACCCAAGACGAAGAAAGCTATTCCCCGGCCGGCAGCTTCTCGATGCAAGACAATAACGAAGGAGGGCACGATCCTTTCACCGTCAATTCCTATGGCTGGGGAAAACCAAGGGTCTACGATTCTTCCGATTACGAGGTTGGCGAGACGCTTGACGTCTATCTCGATGACTTCCAATCCTCCGCCTCTTCGCTTATCCTCACGAATTCTTGGAACGCGAAGGATTCGCCTTTCGACGAATATCTGAATCTTGAGCTCTATTCCCCGACGAAGCTGAATGAGCATGACGCCTTTGCTTCTTCGACCGCTGCAAAGGAGATCGGGCTTCGCTTATGGCATATCGATGGGGAGCTTGAGAAATTTAACGATGGCAAAATCGGCTATTACCCTGAGGAAATCGGCACGAGCTTCCTCGCAAGCAATCTCTATGATACGGAAGAGGGATACCATCTAGCACATTTCATTCGCAATGACGAAGAGGAATCCTATCGCCCGAAGAGCCTATTCTCCGATTCGAGCTTATTCCATGCAGGCGATGCGTTCTCGATGGAAACCTTTGCATCCCAATTCAAAAACGAGGGGTTGCTTGATGATGGCAGCAAGCTCGGATGGGAATTCGAGGCCAAAGCATTGTTTAACAACGGGGACGGCACTTTTGGGGCGGTGATCCGGCTGACCCGCGTCGATTCCACCGTCACGGAGTTCGCCTCTTCCTTCGAGTTTTCTAACGACATCATCGGCGAATTGCCGTGCAACGAAGAAATCGCCGACTCGTTCGGACTCGATGAAACGGTTATTTCCATTAAAGCGCAGGACGGGGGCGGAACGCTTCCTAGCGTCGGCTGGAATTCCCCAGACTTCTACCTCGCGCTTGCCTTGCATAACCGCCTTGAATTCGTCTTGCAGCCAGTTGAAGGGGCGAGCTATCTCATCAAGCGGATCCTCATTAGCTATCGCATGTCCTCGACTTATTCGCCGCGCGGAGTGCCTAGCCTTTATGTTGATGGGCAAAGCGTCGTAGGCGTAGAGCATAAGACGTATCTAGATAAAGAACTAGAGGAACCGGGGTATCTATCTACCACGATGGAATTCGAGGTGAATTCCGCTTCCGCCTACGTGACGAATGAGGATATAAACGCTAAACCCGTTTGGATCACAGGCGTCCTTATCGAATATAGCATCATCCCAAATCATCTTCTTGGATGAGGTCATCCTCGAACGAAAACGAATGCACGTCCCCCGCGGATTTGATATTCGCGAGTCTGCGGTAAGGCATTCGTTTTCTTTTTCTAAAGAAAAAATTTGGAAAGGGGCCACATATTGGGTACAATACCCCTTGCGAATTTCAACTTATGGTAATCACATTCATCTGCGCCGTACTAGGCGAGCCAAATAACGGCACGACGATCGCGACCCTCAATGTCATCGAAGCGATGAAGAAAAGGGGCCACGAGGTCCGCGTCCTTTGCTGCGATAAGGAGCGCGAAGGGCAAGAAGGGTATTACGTCGTCAAGAAGGTCAACTTCGGGCCTTTCAATAATTACGTCGCCCACAATGGGGTCGCCCCGGCTTCCGGCAAGGACATGGAGACGATCAAGAAGGCGATCGAAGGGGCCGACGTGGTCCATTTCAATTTCACTTGGAACATCTCGGCGAAAGTGGTGCGGTACTGCAACAAAATGGGAATCGCGACCACCGCGTCCATGCATACCTCGGCCGAAAATTACACGAACCACATCTTCCTCCAGTTCTCGCGCTTTGCGAACTGGGTGATGTACAAGGTGCTCTACCACGCGCTTTTCAAGCACGTCGACGCGATCCATTTCCCAAGCCAATTCATCTACGATCTATCGAAGAAGGAATGGCATTTCAAGAATTATGGCGAGGTCATCTCCAACGGCATCCAGAATGACTTCAAGCGGATCCCGGTGGAACGCCCGAAGGAATTCGAAGGAAAAATCGTGGTCGCCTATACGGCCAGGTATTCCCGCGAGAAGATGCACAAAGTCCTCCTCAAGGCCATGAAATACTCGAAGCATAGGGATGACATCGTCTTGATCCTCCCTGGCGCCGGACCCCTTGAGAAGAAGATGAGGAAATGGGCCAAGAAGTGGTGCAAGAACGAGCCGATCTTCGGGTTCCACGATCACGAGGAGATGGTCAAGATCTTGAACTATTGCGACATCTACGCCCATTGCGGGCACGTCGACATCGAACCAATCAGCTTCCTTGAGGCGGTCTCGGTTGGACTTCCTCCCGTGCTTACCGATTCCAAGCAAAGCGCCGTCTCGACCTTCGCGATCGATAAGAAGCTAAACGTCTATAAGCACAATTCCCCGAAGGATCTAGCCGCCCACATCGACTATTTCATCGACCATCCGGAAGCGCGCGAAGAAAACGCGAAAGGGTATCTAGGATACGCCCAGAAGTTCGATTTCGAGACCTCGATGGACAAGATGGAGCAGTTCTTCCTCGAGACGATTGAGAGAAAGAAGCATGAGAAAGCCTAAGAAAGTCGTCTATTACGATGATTTGCTGAACGACGAGTTTTCGGGCACCAAAATCAAGCGCATCCCGCTTCCGAAAAACTACAAATACCTCCATAAGAACCCGTTCTACCGGGCGCTTAGCTGGTTCCTTTATTACATCATCGCCTATCCGATCGTGAAGCTAGTGGTGTTCCTTGGGTATCGCGTGAAGGTGAAGGGCAAAAGGAACCTCCGCCACCTCAGGCACTCTGGCGTCTTCTTCTATGGCAACCACACCCAGATCATCGACGCGGTGACGGCTCAGGTGAACGTCTCCCTCGGCAAAAGGACCTATATCGTCTGCAATCAGGACACGACCTCGATCAAGGGGATTAGGTGGCTCGTGACGATGCTAGGATGCCTTGCGATTCCCGAGAATCCGGAAGAGCACGAGAAATTCGTCGAGGCGATCCGATATCGCATCAAGCAGAAGTGCGGGATCTCGATCTTCCCCGAGGCCCATATCTGGCCTTATTCCACCCATATCCGGCCCTTTGGCGACGATGCCTTCTATTACCCGGCTGAGCTAAACGTCCCCTGCGTCGCGATGGTGATGACTTATCGCGAAAGGCGATTCCTCAAGAACCATCGCCCGCTTCCGGTGATCCACGTCTCGCGCCCGATCTACCCCAATATGTCGCTTTCTCTTCCCGATCGGAAGAAGGAATTGCGCAACAGGATCTACGAGTTCATGCTCGATTATTCCTCAGGAGAGGAGAACGTCGAGTGGATCTCCTACCAGAAGCGCCCCACAAGCGAATCGAAATGAGCGATTCCCCCTCGCGCAAAGCTAGGGAAAACCCTTATAATTTGATTATTCTAGCAACAAGGAGGTTGCAATAAACAATATGGATTTGAAAGGATCTAAGACCGAGCAGAACCTGATGGCCGCATTCGCCGGCGAATCTCAGGCCCGCAACAAGTACACCTATTATGCTTCCAAGGCGAAGAAGGAAGGCTACGAGCAGATCGCCGCGCTTTTCCTTGAGACCGCCGACAACGAGAAGGAACACGCCAAGCTGTGGTTCAAATACCTCCATGGCGGAGAAGTGCCTTCCACCATCGATAACCTGAGCGATGCCGCTAATGGCGAGAACTATGAGTGGACCGACATGTACCCCGAGTTCGCCCGCGTCGCCGAGGAAGAAGGCTTCCGCGAGATCGCCGCGAAGTTCCGCATGGTCGGTGAGATCGAAAAGCATCACGAAGAGCGCTACAAGGCGCTTCTAGAGAAGGTCAAGGGCGGAGTCGTCTACATCAGCGACGACGTCGCCGTCTGGAAATGCCGCAACTGCGGACACATCGTGATCGGCAAGGCCGCTCCTGAGATCTGCCCCGTCTGCAAGCATCCGAAGGCTTACTTCGAACTCTCCGTCGTCAACTACTGATTTAAGAAAGGTTCGTCCCTCGTCGGCTAGGCGGGGGACTCTATTTTGTTTATGGTCGCAATGGACATTGTCTTCTGGGTGATGACCGGTTTGATCCTATTGATCGCCCTCTTCTTGGTATTCCTGCTCTTCTGGCAGTTCCTTTTCATCTTTTTCGCGCCTTTGAAGCCAAAGAAGTTCAAGGAAAGCGATGAGCTCAAGAAGTTCGCGATCATCATCCCCGCCCATAACGAATCCGCGGTCATCAAGGGCTCGGTGGAGTTCTTGCTTTCAAAGCTCGATTATCCAAAAGAGCTATATGACGTTTACGTGTGCGCCGATAACTGCACCGACAACACGGCCGAATTAGCGAAAGAAGCGGGGGCGAAGGTGTATGAAAGACACTGCGATGACCCCGATAAGAAGCGCGCTGCCTTCCCGATCAAACTCCTCATCGAGAAGATCATGGAATCGGGTATCGATTACGACGCGGTCGTCAAATTCGATGCCGACAATATCCCCTGCGCCGACTTCTTGAAGAGGATGTCGGATGCGCTTAACGAAGGCGTGGAGATCGCCCGCGCCCACGAAGCCCCGTCCAACATGGGGCAGAACCTCTGGACGAGCGTCTCTAGCTGCTATTACGCCCGCGATTCGCGCCTTGCTTGCAATTTCCGCGAGCGCACCGGCATGAATTCAATGATTAGCGGCGCTGGCATGATGGTGTCCCTCAAGGTCCTCCGCGAGATTGGCGGATGGGACGCGATGAGCGGAATCGATGATGCCGAGTTCGCGGTCCTAAGGATGCTAGAGGGCAGAAGGATCCATTACGTGGCCGATGCCATCGTCTTCGAGGATCAGCCTTCCTCCAGGGAAGACACCGCGAACCGCAACGCCAGAATGAGCAACGCCCTCGCGAAGCTCTACTGGGCAAAGGGCTTCAAGTTACTTGGCATGTTCTTCAAGACGGGCAAACTCACTTATCTCGACATGTTCGCCCAGCTCTCATTCGTCCCGCTCCCTTTGCTACTAGGAATCTCAATCCCCGTTTATTTCGTCTTCTACTTCGTGACCCTTGCCCTCCAAGCAGCTGGAATTCAGGTCTATACCGAATCCTTGTTCACGATGGGCTTAGAAGGATCGGCGTTCCTTACGATCATCATCACTCTTATTGCGGCGGGGGCAGCACTCATCTTCTATTATGTCTTCTGGACCTACCAATCTTGGCTAGGCGTATTCCTCGACCGCAAAATCCTCGGGAAGAAGTGGTATAAGGAAGCCTCAAAGGGCATTTGGCTAGGCGCAATCGCAATGGTCGCCTATGGCTCAAGCGTCTCTAGCGGCGTGAGCAAGAAGAAGGTCAAGTGGAAGGAAATCAAACGCAACACGAAAAGCGACGCCTAGCGGCGTCCTTTTCTTTTAAGCGGGAAAGTGACTGACGTCTTGCTTTGCGCTTCG
>CACYCS010000013.1 GCA_902773005.1 uncultured Erysipelotrichaceae bacterium | reverse complement strand
CCGAGGGAAGACGGCATCACCGAGATTGACGAGGAGAAGTGCGTCCGCTGCGGACAGTGCTCCTATGCCTGCCCCTTTGGGGCCATCATGGACAAATCCTTCATCACCAAGTGCATCGACATCATCAAAGGCAGCGAGAACAACACCAAATATAAGACCTATATGATCGTTGCCCCCTCGATCTCCAGCCAGTTCCATTACGCGAAAGTCGGACAGGTGGTCACCGGAATCCGTAAACTTGGCTTTACGGAAGTGGTGGAGGCCGCTCTTGGCGCAGACTTGGTCGCCTATAACGAAGCGGGCAACCTTGCTGAAGAAGGGTCCTGCACTTCAAGCTGCTGCCCGGCTTTCGTCGAGTACGTCCGCAAAGCATTCCCCGCCCTTTCTGACAAAGTGTCAAAGAACCTTTCTCCAATGGCTGCGATCGCGCGCTTCATCAAAGCGAATGATCCGGAAGCGAAAACCGTCTTCGTTGGGCCCTGCATTGCAAAGAAAATGGAAATGTTCCGTGAGGACAGCGCCCCCTTCGTCGATTGCGTCATCACGTTCGAAGAACTCGAAGCTCTGATCGATAGCCGCGACATCAACCTCTCGGAACTCGAAGAAACAAAACTCGATACCGCCTCTTACTTCGGGCGTATCTTCGCCCGTTCTGGCGGACTTAGCGAAGCAGTTGCGGAAGCACTGAAAGAGCGTGGCAGCGACTTCGTGGTCCAGCCCATCAAGGCAAGCGGCCTAGATCAATGCAAACTTGCGCTGAACCAGATGAAATCCGGTAGACTTGCGGGCAACTTCATCGAGGGCATGGCTTGCCCAGGCGGCTGCATCGGTGGCCCAGCGTGCCTAACTCATGAAGTGCGCGACGCCTCGACGGTCGACAAATATGGCCAAGAATCCTCCGCTACCAGCATCCGCGAAGCGATCGATGGCATCAAGGCCGATGCGACGATCGCAAGCAACGCCGATTTGATCCAGAAGCAATAGTTTCCCGAAATCACACTAACGTCCCCCACGAATTCTTTTCGCAGGGGACTTTTTTGGTTGTGGAGGTATAGGTTGCGGACCATAAAGGCAAAATTTGCCCAATTCTATTGGCTGTTATTGCAAACAGGCTTGCAAAATCTTAGAATTTTTTACGTCCTAAAGGACGAAAAACGTTTTTTCTTGGCGTTGGGAGTTCTCGATTATGCATTACGATTTCACGAATCCATCCAATTTAATCCAATTTCTTTTGATCGTTGTGCTGTTCGCTTTGATTGCGGTCATCGTTTTCTACCTCTTCAAGCGCCTTGCGGCAAGAATCTATACGCTAGTTTGCGAAGTCACTTTCATCGTTCTTTGGCTGTTCGATCTGACCGCTCCTTGCATCATTGTTGCTTTTGCCCTGGCCGTGGGGGTGATTCTATTCTTCTTCGCCAACCCGAACGAAGGCAAGAGCATGCTCGCCAACTACATGAAGGGCCAAGCCCCGAAGCCGAGCTTCATGCGCGGGAAGGCCCGTCCGGAATCCCTGTTCGATCGCGATGCGATGTACAAGAAGATCGAAACCGCGGTCATCACGATGTCGAAGCAGAAAGTCGGCGCAATCATCTCCTTTGAAATGCACGATTCCCTTAGCGAAGTCATGAAATCAGGCACCCCAATCGATGCGCCTGTCTCGGCTGAGCTCTTGCAGACCATCTTCTATCCCGGCACCCGCCTCCACGATGGCGCGGTCATCGTTCGCAACGACAAGATCGTCGCGGCCTCGGTCTATTACACCCCGACCACCCGCCCCTTGACCGGCAAATACGGTTCCCGCCACCGCGCGGCGATCGGCATTTCCGAAGCTTGCGATGCGGTCACCGTCGTCGTTAGCGAAGAGACTGGGCGCATCTCAATCGCCTATAAGGGCGAGCTTGAAACCGTGGGACCCGATATGTTCGCCTCCCGCTTCGCCGACTACATGAGCCAGGCCCTCAAGAGTCCGACGGCTGAATAATCTTTTGAAATCCATGCGGGGCGTGCATCCGATTTCGCACGTTCCGCGATACATTGACATGACATCCTTGGAGGTACAAACAACATGCCAACTCCCCACATCAATGCCGAATCGACCGACTTCGCGAAAGTCGTCCTCATGCCAGGCGATCCGCTTCGCGCGAAATGGATTGCCGAAACCTTCTTGACCGACATCAAGCAGGTCAACTCCGTCCGCGGAATCCTCGGATTCACCGGATACACCAAAAACGGGAAGCGCCTCTCTGTCATGGCGTCCGGCATGGGCATGCCTTCCATCGGCATCTATTCCCATGAGCTATTCTCCTTCTATGGCGTCGACGTCATCATCCGCATCGGCACCGCGGGAAGCTATCAGCCCGACATCAAAGTCGGCGACGTCGTCCTCGCTCAGGGCGCCTCGACCGATTCCGATTGGCTTGGCCATCACGTCCTCGATGGCGGGACCTATAGCGCGCTAAGCGACTTCGAACTCCTCGAGAACTGCAACAACGCCGCTAAGAAACTTGGCAAGAAAGTCAGGGTCGGCAACGTTCTTTCTAGCGACATCTTCTATTCGCCCTTCCCCGATGATTGGAAGAAGTGGATGTCCTTGAACGTCCTCTGCGTCGAGATGGAAGCCTATTCCCTCTTCGTCAAAGCCGCCCAATTCCATAAAAGAGCCATGGCGATCCTCACCATGTCCGATTCCTTCCACGACAAAGCCATCATGAGCCCGAAAGAAAGGGAGCAAGGGCTTGCCGATATGGTCGAAATCGCGATCGCCGGCGCTGAGCCGTTCTGCTAATGCCCTATAGCGTCAGGCTTTCCATATTCATCGTCGTTGCCATCGTCGTCGTTCTGGCGGTGTCTTTCATGCTGCTTTATTCGCCCATGAAGCGCTTCCTCAGCAAGAACTTCACGATCCGGATGTATTACCGCCGCGTGAGGCGGGTCGTCGATGACCGCGACCTCCTCCTCATCAACAACTTCAAGAACTTCACCGCCGAGCAAGAGCCGTTCCATATCGACCACATCGTGATCGGCGAGAAGTATTTCTATGCGATCCGCGACCGTTATTACGATGGCGCCTTAGCCGCGAGCGCGACCGATAACAGCTGGGTCTTCTATCGCGGCAATCAGACGCGCCTCATCCCGAACCCGATGCTTCGGAACGAGTTGCGCGTGGAACGTCTTTCGTTGATGAGCAAAATTCCGTCGCAGGAAATCATCTCCATCGTTTTGATCAATGACGATTGCCTTATGACCCCCGTTGGAGAAGCCAATCCGAATTCCTATATCGTTTCCCTCCGCAAGCTTCCGAAGTTGATTGCCGACCTCGAATCCTCGTCCGACGTCGCGCCTTTGGAACCGCGCGAAGCCGAAATCGCCGCCCGTGACCTTGCGGAGCTGAACCGAAATGGAAAGATCTGAGTACCCAAAAGAAATCCGCAAAAGGGCGAGGAACGTCTATGGCAAACACGTCGGGGAATGCGTAGCCATCAGCTTTGCCTGCCTCCTTGTAAGCTGCGCGATCAGCGCGGTGGCGGCGTTCGATTTCGCCTTATTCATGCTGGCGACTCTGATCATAGGGTTTCCACTCGTCTTCTGCCTCCACCTGTATTGCGATGACATCAGGCGCGACAAAGGACTTGTCGGGGGAACGTTCTTCCGAAGGTTCGGAGGGTATTACGCTAGATGCGGGGGAGTGTATCGCGCTTTCGCGACTGCGGCGAAGTCGATCCTCATCTATTTCCTCTGCTATGGGCTTTTCTCGCTTATCTATCTAACAGCTCGCCAAGGGGAACCTGAGATGGCATCGGAGCTTCAGCAAATCACTTCCCTCGCTAGTAGCGGGAATGCAGACGCGCTTTACAATCTCTTCATCGAGTCGACCGCGGTGCTGCCCGCATTAAGGTTTTCCGCAGGCGTTGCCGAAGGCGTGACGATGCTTTACGTCGTCCATACCCTTGCTTTCTTCGGACCGAAAACCCATCTCTATTTCAATAGCCCAGCCGGCGCGAACCGCTCGCTTGGCTCTCTATATTCCTATACTGCGCGCTCCAATTGGAGCTATTTCCATAAGCTTTATATCCTAACCCAATGGCCGATACTGCTTTTTTACGTCGTCGGCTTTGCGAGCGGATTCACGATTGCGAACTTCTATCTATATGGAACGATGTATCCCGTGGCGATTGGCTTTGGCGCAGCCTCCGTTCTTCTTTCCATCTATTTCCCGTATTTCTCTTTCACGAGCGGATTTCTATTTCGCGTCGAGGAAAAGGAATTCGCTACGGCTTCCCTCGAATACGCGCGCGCTCAGCTTGCGAATTTGCATGCCCATAGCGCGATGACGGACGAAGAATTCAAAGCGATGTCAGAGAATCTCGATGCAGCGGAGGAAGGCCATAAGAAGCTCCTGGAGCGGCATGAGAGGGATCCTTTCTTCGAAGAAGATGCGGAAGAAACCGAGGATAAGCAATGAAAAACGGCCCGCGGGCCGTTTTGATTTCATCTGGAGCAAGCGACGGGAATCGGACCCGCATATTTACCTTGGCAAGGTAATGTTCTACCACTGAACTACGCCTGCATTGCTCTATCGAGCCTGCATATATTATCGCGAAATCAATTGCGTTTCAAGTGGAAGATTGCATTGCGTGAGCATATAATGTGCGCGTGTTAAAAAGAGGAGCCTAAAAAACCATGGCAACGAACGAAGAACTCGCTGAATTACTGTTCCCCGACGTCACCAAAACGATTGATGATCTCGAAGCGGAATACCCCCTCCGCAACCTGCCCGAAGGCGCGCAGGTGACGCGCTTTGCGCCATCCCCGACCGGATTCCTTCATACCGGGTCGCTTTTCACCTCGATGATTAGCTATACCTATGCGAAGCAATCTGGCGGCGTCTATTTCTTCCGCCTTGAGGATACCGATACCAAACGCACCATCGAAGGAAGCGGCGATCTATTGATCAACCAGCTCAAGGAGTTCGGCATCGTCGCCGACGAAGGATATACCCCCGAAGGCGATGTTGGCGCCTATGGCCCCTATCAGCAATCCAAGCGCAAAGAAATCTACCGCACCGTCATCAAGGAATTGATCCGCCGCGGCCGCGCTTACCCTGACTTCTGCACGCCAGAAGATCTCGATGCGATCAGGAAGGCACAGGAAGCCAATAAGGTCCTCCCCGGCTATTATGGCGTCTACGCCAGAGATAGAAACCTCTCCGTCGATGAGAGAATCGAAAAAATCAAAGCGGGTACTCCCTGGGTCATCCGCTTCAAATCGATGGGCGACCACGACCGCAAGACCAAGTTCGTCGACGCGATCCGCGGCGAAATCGAATTGCAGGACAATGACACCGATGTCGTCATCTTGAAATCCGATGGCCTGCCGACCTATCACTTCGCCCACGTCTGCGACGATCACTTCATGCGCACCACCTGCATCACCCGCGGCGAGGAGTGGATCCCTTCTACCCCGATCCACCTCGACATGTTCCGCGCGCTAGGCTGGAAGCCCCCGAAGTACGCCCACATCCCTTCCATCATGAAACTCGATCACGGCAACAAGAGGAAGCTCTCCAAGCGCAAAGACGCCGAGGCTGCCGTGAGCTACTTCCTTGACGAAGGCTATTGCCCTGAGGCGCTACTTACCTACCTCATGTCCATCGCGAACTCCAACTTCGAGGAGTGGGCGATCGCCAACAAGACCTTCGACGCATCCAAGTTCAAATTCTCGCTCAAGAAGATGTCTCTCGACGGCGCGCTATTTGATCAGGACAAGCTCAATTACTTCTCCAAAGAGATCATCGCCAAAATGCCGCTTGAGCAGCTTTACGAGAATGTCCTCCGCTACGCTAAGGAAAAAGACCAGGCGTTCGCATCTAGAATCGAAGCGGATCCTGTCTACTTCAAGAAGATTCTCAACATCGAGAAGGACCGCAAGAATCCGAGAAAAGACTATGCGAAGTATTCTGACATCTACCCCCTCATCCGCTTCTTCTATGCCGATGAGTGGGAGAAGATCGTCGAAGGCGGGCTCCCGATTCGCGAAGAGTTCAAACCGCTAGTCAAAGAAGTCCTCAAGGACATCGAAGGCAAGATGATCTTCGGAAGCGACGAATCCACTTGGTGGGAAGGCGTCAAGGCAATCGGCGAGGCCCATGGCTTTGCCTCTTCCAACAAGGATTACAAAGCGAACCCCGACCATTACAAAGGATCGGTCAGCGATTGCGCGGAAATCCTCCGCGTCGCGATCACCGGATCCACCCAGTCTCCGAACCTCCACGAGATCCTCGAAATCCTCGGCCGCGAGGAAGTGAACCGCCGTCTAGAAGCGGTCAGCGAGAGATTTTAAAGATTTTTGTTGCGTACTGGGCGGGCGCGTGATTAAATAATCAACGCCCGAACGGCCCCATGGTCAATCGGTTAAGACGGAACCCTCTCAAGGTTCAATGACTGGTTCGACTCCAGTTGGGGTCACCAATCGCAGCTTGTGGCGGAAACGCCATGAATATAAGGTGACTCAAAACCACCGATGGGCAGCAAGCGCGGAGCGAGAGCTTCGCGCTTTCGCTTTCTAAGCGCTCCCAAATGTTGCAGGCGAATGGCCCACCGCCTAAAATGAACGCATCATGAAGGCGCTATTGATGGTTGGGACTAGCGCTGGCAAGCGGTGGGTCCCAAAACATAAGCAGAAGGTTATCGAAGAGCTTTCCCCTTGCTTTGACGCGCTCGATTATTATGAGATCGGAAAGGACTTCGATGCCGCTTTGGCAAAAGCGGTGGAGGCGTGCTCCGAATACGATGCGCTATTGATCGCTGGGGGAGACGGCACCTTCAACCATATCATCAGCGCGATCGCCCATTTGGATAAGCTTCCTAAAATCGGTTACATCAACGCCGGCACCCTTTGCGACGTGGGCGTGAATTTCGGAATCAAAGGGAATCCCAAGAAAGCTATCAAAATCATTAAAAACGGATACACCTCCCCCTTCGATTTGGTGAAGATCAATGATTCCTATTTTATCTATATGGCTGCGATTGGCGCCTATAGCGATATCGCCTATGCCACCAAAAGGAAGAGGGTGAAGCGAGTTGGAAAAATCGCCTATTACGAAAAGGCGGTCGTCGAGGCGTTCCAGCCTAAGATGATCAAATGCCGCGTGAAGCGGGCGAATGACACAACCGAGGTGTCTGCGCCTTTTGTGATGCTGCTCAATGGCAAGAACGTCGGTGGCTTCAAAGTCAATCGGAATGGCGATATGTCGGACGGCCAAGTCGAACTCTATTACAGCGAAAAAGGCTGGTTCAACGGGCTTCTCCATTACTTCTTCCGCCACAAGGTCAATTGTCTAAAGGGCGATAGTTTTGAAATCGAAGTGGACGATAATGAGCCCTGGTGCCTCGACGGCGAACTTGGGCCTTTTGGAACAGCAAAAGTCCAAGTTTTGCAAAGAAAAATTGAAATTTTCTGCAAAAAACCCCGCAAATCAATTTAGGGAAATACATTTTGCTCTTGAAAACACTTTGTATTTCGCGCGCATTTCACTTATTATTTACTTGATTTGCGGAGGTAAGCAAATATGAAGAAAAAGGTGACCGTCCTTTCCATTATTGGTCTAGTTCTTTTCGCTGGCGGAATTGTGATGCAATTCTTCCTGCCTCAGATGACCAACGGAGTTTTCGCCTTCGACACCAAACTGATGTTTGACTGGCCGACGATTCAGAGCGCTTTGGGCAACGGATTCAACTTCACCGCCATCGGCGCATACCAGATCGTATTCGTCGCCGTAGTCGCGGTTGTGGGCTTATTGCTTTTGATCCATCTGATCCTTCTCATCGTCAAAAAGCATCCCCTCGCCTTGCTTGAATCGCTCGCGTGGACGATCGGTTCTGCCGCATTGCTATTCACCATCGCGGTCCTCTGGACTCCGGTGATGTTCACTTCCGGCACCCCCCTCACTGATCTGAAATCCACCCCGGATTACCTGAATGCCCCGTTCTTCATCTATCTGATCGCGGTGTTCAACGGCACCTCCGATAGCCTTAGGGTCCTATATTTGATCCTCGGATTCGTTCCCGCCGCCCTCGTCCTTATCGGCTTCATCCTCTGCCTCGCCGGCCTCATCGTCGATTTCCGTTATCTTGCCTCGCTCTCCCGCGAATCCAAGAAGGAGAGAAAAGAGCTCGATGCTTCTGGCCTTGATAGCGTCGTCGTGGTCCACGAAGACGAATCTCCCGCTGGCGGCGACGCCGCGGAAGACCTCGGCAAGGAAGTCGCCGATGCCAAGCGCAAAGGATACAATCCCGCCGCAGCCGAAACCGAATACAATGGCGTCCGTCCTTCCGCTGGCGGACAAGGTGGTGTTGGGCAATCCTCCATCAACGGCCCCTTCCTTATCCAATATATCAATACGTACGCGCCCGAGCCCCGTCAGGAACCCGCGCCGAAGCCCGTCGAGCAGGCCGCTCCTGCACCAGCAGCCCCGGCGGCTGAACCCGAAAAGAAGCCAGAACCCCTCTCCGCCGATGATATCTGCAAGATCATCAAGGAAGAGATGAACGCCGAAAAGAAACCTGAACGTCCTTTGATCATCGCCGTGCCTTCGCCCGCGAAGAAAAAAGAACCCGAGCCCGTTCCTGAACAAAAGAAATACATCACCTCCGACGATATCCGCGAGATTGTCGCGTCCGAACTCAAGAATGCGCTTGGCGCGAACGATGACGTCGTCGTCGAACCCGTTCCCCAGCAGCCTCTTACCGCCGATGAGATCCGCGAGATCATTGTCTCCGAGCTAAAGGCCGCCAAGGAAGAGAAAGAAGAGCCGAAGCCTGCTCCCGTTGAAGAGAAGAAACTGAGCGAAGAAGACGTCCGCGACGTCATTCGCCAGGAATTGCTCGCCTTCCGCGACGCCGAAGACGCCAAAGAGAAGCAGCGTCGCGAAGATGAGGAGCGCAAAGCCGCTGAAGAAGCAGCCCGCGCCGCCGAAATCGAAAAGGCCAAGAAAGAAGCCGTCGCCAAGGCCCTAAACGAAAAAGAGGCCAAGGAAAATGAGCCGCAGGCCCTTTCCGCCGAGGATATCCGTCGCATCATCGCTGAGGAATTCGCGAAGCAGACCCCTGCCGAGGAACCGAAAAAGCCCTCCGTTGAGCCTCAGGCGCCAGAAACCTTTGACCCCGAAGAGATCCGCGCGATGCTCCGCGAGGAAATCCGCGCTGCTCAGCCCGTCGTCGAGGAGAAAGTCCCTCCCGTCACGGTCGTCGTGAAACAAGCTGATCCTGAACCCGAGCCCGAGAAAGAAGAGCCCGAAGAGCCTATGCTTTCCGCCGAGGAGGTTCGTTCCATCGTTCGCGAGACCCTTCTAGCAAAAGAAGAAGAAGCCGCTGAACCCGAACCTGAGCCTGCTGAACCGCAGCTCACCGCAGACGATGTCCGCCAGATCATCGCCGAAGCCTTCGCAGCCCAAGCGAAAGAAGAGCCCGCCGAGCCTGAACCTGAGCCAGAGCCCGCCGAGCCGCAGCTCACCGCAGACGATGTCCGCAGCATCATCGCGGAAGCCCTCGCGAACTTCAATCCTCAGCCTGCTCCGCAGCCCCAGCCCACGACCATCGTGGTAAATCCGGCACCCGTCGTGGTCCAAAACGAGCCCGCGCCTGAGGAACCGGTCGTCGAGCAACCGCTTGAAGCGCCTGCTGAGGACGCGAACAAAATCATCCGCATCCCGTTCCCGACCCGCATGGTCGAAGCCGAAGATGAGATGAGAGCCAATTACAATGAGCTCAAGTCCGAGATCCTTGCCTATGGCGTCAAGTCCCGCGTCTCCAATTCCGGCGACACCTTCCGCCTCCACAAGGTCACCTTCGTCAAGATCACGATCGCCGGTAAGAGCCTGAAACTCTACTTCGCGCTCGATCCGAAGGATTACGAGAATACCTCGCTTCCGATCCAGGATGCCTCGCACAAGAACATCTACAAGGACATTCCGCTCGTGTTCAAGGTCAAGTCCGAACTCTCCATGAGGAGGGCGAAGCAACTCATCTCCGACGTGATGGAGAAACATGGCCTAGAGCAGGGCCGCGTCGAATTGCGCGACCATGCGGATTCCCTTAAGGATTACGTCGCCGCCGGCACCAAAGAAGTCGAAGACGACGAGGAATAATTCCTGATTCATCCATTGCCTCATCCCCTGCGGGTGGGGCTTTTTCTACAAAATGAGGCAGGTTCCTGCTATAATCTCATCGTTGGCATTTTCGCCAAACTACGAAAGGAAGTGGTGGACGCTTGGATCCCTTTAGTTGGATATGCATCGGGCTGCTCATTTTCTTTGTCGCAATGTGCGGGTTCTATAGCGCCACCGAAACCTCGTTTGCCTGCCTAAGCAAATACAAATTCAAAGCCAAAGCCGAGAATGGTGATGCCACCTCGAAATGGATCGTCCGGCTTTATGAGCATTTTGACAATACGCTGATCACGGTTTTGATCGGGAACAATGTGTTCGCGATCCTGATCTCCGTTTTCTCAACGTTCTTGTTCCTCAATATATTTCGCGGGATCATCGACGATACCTTGATTTCGTTAATCGCTTCTATCGCGATGTCGATCATAGTTTTCGTCTTTGGCGACACGATTCCGAAATTCCTAGGCAAAAGAATTCCGGATACCATCGCCAAGATCAGCGTCTATCCGATGCTTTTCTTCACGGTCATCTTCTATCCCCTTGCCATCTTGCTTCGCCTCGTAAGCAAGCTAGGCAAATCGATTTTCCGCGTCAAGGATGCCCCGGAAATCACCGAGGAGGAATTCACTGGGGCGGTTGAGGAAATCGAAGATGCGGGGCTATTAGAAGAGAACGAATCCGATATCATCCAAGCGACGTTGGACTTCGATGACACGAAGGTCGCTGAGGTTTTGACCCCGCTTCGCCGCATGAAGATGATCAACCTCGATGGATTAACGACCGAAAAGCTCCTTGAGACCCTCAAAAACTCGACCTATTCCCGCATCCCGGTCTTCTATAAGACCAGAACCCATATCGTCGGGATCTTGATGGTAAAGAACTATCTAAGCGCCTATTTCGAGGATCCTAGAATATCCTATCTTTCTTGCATTCAGAAGCCCGTTTTCGTTTCGCCATCGGTCAAGATCGATGACCTAATCGGAATCTTCCGCGAGAAGCACACGCAAATCGCAATCGTCGCAAAATCCGATAAGCCCCTCGGCATGGTCACGATGGAAGACGTGATGGAGGAGCTTGTCGGCGATATCGACGAAGAAGAGACGAAGGAGGATGAAGAATGAGAGCCTCCTCCATCGCATATCTCATCGCGATTATCGTCCTCATGCTCTTTTCGGCTTTCTTCTCCGCCGCGGACATGACTTATTCCGTCGTGAGCAAGAAAAGGCTTTCAAAAGCCGCAAAAGAAGGGGACCGCTTCGCAAAGCTCGGCTATGGGTTTGCGGAGAATTACGAAACGACCATCACGACGTTGCTATTTGGCAATTCGCTCGTGAATATCCTCGCTTCTTCACTTGGCACTTTGCTTGCCGTGAATCTAGCCGAGGATAATGGATTCGATGAAAGCCTTACGTCCACGATCGTTTCTGGCATCATGCTTCTACTAATTTTGACCTTCAGCGAGATTCTGCCGAAAGCGATTGCCCGCAGCGTCAACTATCCGTTCAGCCGGGGCATGTCGCCGCTTGTCAAATTCTTCCAGATTCTCTTCTTCCCGATCGTAAAAGCAACCACGTGGTTCGCCAAATTGATTACTGGACCGATTGTGAAGCGCCACGAAAAGAAAGAGGAAGGCATCTCGGATGATGAGCTTTCGATGATGGTGAAAGACCTTGAGGAGCAGGACATCATCGACGAGGATTCCTCGGAACTCATTTCGAAATCCATCGAGTTCAAGAATACCTGTGCCTACGAAATCATGACCCCACGCGTCAGGATTGAAGGCGTGGAGTGGGGCACGAACCTCAGGAAGTACGTCAGGACCAAAGGCGCCTTCCAACATTCGCGAATCCCAGTCTACAAAGAGGACAAGGATCACATCGTTGGCTTCATTCCCGTTAAGACTTTGCTTAGGAATATGCTAAGGGAAGAAGGCTTTACCATTGACGATTTAATGCTACCTGTTATTAACGTCCCGAGGACCATGGAGATCTCCACTGTCCTAGCCAAGATGAAAAAGACCCATCACCACCTAGCCGTTGTCATGGACGAATATGGGGGAACTGAAGGGATTTTGACTTTAGAAGACATTCTAGAAGAGCTTGTAGGCGATATGTGGGACGAGTCAGAAGTGGTCAAACCGGACATTTCCAAGATGAAATCCCGCAACCATTACAAGGCTTTAGGAAGCGCTAATATTGACGATGTATTTGATTATTTTGAGATCGATGACGACATCCTCGATTCCGATTATTCGACCCTCTCTGGATGGGTAAACGACAAGCTTGGAAGATTCGCGAAAGAAGGCGACATCCTCAAGGTCGGAAAATACGACTTCATCGTTTTGAAGGCCACGGATTATACGGTTGAAGAAGTGGAAATCGTCTACCACCCTCGCAGAAGAATCAAAGAAGATTGAGCTTTTCGGTATAAAGCCTATAGACCATCTCTACTAGTTCGGAGATGGTTTTTTGGTCGGTATCGATCACATAGTCCATAGGCGGAAGGGTCGCTTCGTCAAACGAGACCTCATCGTTTTCTAATCGCTGAACGATGAGTTCTGGCTTATCCTTGCGGCTCTTCATCCTCTCCTCGCGCGTCTTGCGGGACGCGCGGAGATAGAAAGCGACGATGCGGTCGTCGCCAAGAGCGCGGAAACTTTTTAGGCCATTGGGATCGACGACCACGCACTTGTTGTCCCCAATCTCCGCCTTCGAGCAGCCATAGTAGTGGTTGTTATAAAAAGTGGTCTCGACGAAAGCGTCCTTTTCTTTGAGCGCAAGGAATTCCTCATCGGTGACGAAATGGTAATCGATATCATTCCGTTCTCCGACCCTCATCGGGCGAGAGGTGTGGGTGATTGCTTTCACGATTCCATACCGCTCCGCCAAGGCTTTCGCGATCTCCGTTTTTCCTGAGGCGCTAGCCCCGACCAAAATAATCATTTGCAATATTATAGCCAAGCGATTTTCAATAGACACTGAAAAAATTTTTTAAAAAATTCATAAGACCCCGTCTAGACTTTTCGAACACTTTGAAAAATTTTAGTTCAAACTTTGCATTCTCGACAGCAATAGATAAGTGGGAGGGCAAAGAAATGGAACCTAGAAAAACGAGAATCACGGCGGCCTCCATCAGCGCGCAGATGAATCAGGTCGCACGACAATTCAGGAGGTGCCTCTTCAAGCTTGGCATTCCGAAATGCAGCATCAGGGAAGTCTCAGAGCGCGTGCCCACGATGGCAGAAGGACCGGAAAGGCGATATTGCGAAAAGCTGAACGATGCCTATTGCAAACTCACCGAAATGGAGAAGATGGTCTGCGTCCGCGATCTATTTGAGCGCGAATCCAATTACCGGTTCTGGTACTATGGCGCGATCTGCGAGAAACGCCATACGCAATACGTGCGGGACGTGTCGTTAAAAATGTGCGCAGCGGTGGGGGTGAGCTTCTGATGAAACGCTCCAAGATGCTTTTATTGGCTGCGACGACTAGCCTCACCTCCCTCGGCGCCTATTACCCTGGCAGCTCGACGTCGCGCTTCTACTATGAAGCCGGCCCGTTCTTGTCCCAGGAAAACGCGAATTTCTATTTCGAGTTCAGGGTTGGGGCTGATCGCCCTAAATTCACGCTGTCGCTATATGCCTACGCGACGGAGCAATCCCCGAACTACTATGCGACCAAAGAGTTGACCTTCAACTACCCTGGCATCACTGGAGTGGTCTCTGAAAACGTGATCATCCCATCCACCTTCACGGTTAGGAACAGCTTCCACCTCGCGATCAAAGTGCTTGGTCACGAAAGGGGCGATGATAGGCTGGGCGCCACATGGTGCATATCCGATGGGGTCGATGTGAAGGTCGCCAAGCGAATCTATAGTTATGAGCCAGAGCCGTGGGAAAGGTTCGACACCGGCAGAAGAATTTATCGTGAGAACAACGCCTCCTTCCACATCGAAAGCTCCGAGGTATACGGTTTCGGGGCGCTTCCTGGAATGTTTGCCGCCGGCTCAAAGACCCGCAGCATCGAGATTGAGAAGTGCCGCATTGCCTTCAAAGGCTTTTCCGATGACGACAACTTGCTCGACGGGGGTGGGGAGCTCCGACTTCTTTCCCATCTGGACGAATATCCGATCAAGCCATTTGTCACTGGCTTTGGGGAACGTTACCTCCAATTTCCTCTCGACATCTCGAAAGTCGGACCTTCGGCATCGTACTCCGGCATGACCGAATACAAGCTCTCGCTTCGGAAATCCTATTATTACGATAAGCGAAACCTGCAGATGTATGACACCGATAAGGCGCCGCATAACTTCTGCTTCAAATCCTCTAGCATCTTCATCCCTCAAGGCAATGGGCATGACCTGCAGCCATGCAAATTCGAAATTCACCTATACGGCATGAGCGATTATAACGACTCCTTCTTAATCAAAGGGCAGATCAATTTCTCAAATGTTGTGTTCGGCGATTGCGATACCGCGTCCTATTGCGTCGTATATGGAGGCCCCGAAGGTGTTTAACCTCATCTATGTGGCGACCGCCCTCGCGATGACGTTCGCCATGTTCCATCAAAGCATGACCTTCAACTCGGTCAATCGCGTCTACCTCGGACTATACAAAGGCGTCTTTGAGTCGTGCGTCGTCGCTTACGACAACAAGGGAAACCAACTCACGCAGCCCGTATTCGCCCCGATTCTATTGCGTGAGGCCGTCGACAATTACTTTGAATCCAATTTAGCCCCATACGGCATCGAATATGACGTCACGACCACGCTCACCGATTACAAAGGGACAGTGGGTAAGGTGCTTTTGCCAACGGTTGCGAAAGTCACATTCACCGCCAAGATCAACGATTGGCAAAACTATCGAAGACTCGCGGTCTTCAGCATCAAGAAGGTATGAACTATGCAGCAAGACGACAGATTGAAAGAATACATTGAATCATCCTTCCTTGCCCCGATTCTGCAGAGGAAGGAAATCACCGACGTTTCCTATAATGGCGAGTCCTTGTTTTTGGTCGATAACCGCTTCGGGCGTCAGAAGTCGGAACTCGAGGTGACTCCGACGGCAGTGGGGGATTTCCTCCGTCAGATCGCTAATTACGCCGAGAAACAGTTCTCCTATCTCGACCCGGTTCTCGATGTGAGCTTCGCCCAATATAGGCTCAACGCCATCTTTCTCTCGGTTGCGCGGTGCGATAACAAAAAGACCTATTCCTTCTCACTTCGCATCGCCTCCAGGGAATCCGTGCTCGAAAAAGACGCATCGTTCTTTCCGGGCAATTCCAAAAAGATCCTTCTCGATGCGATCGAGGATAGGAAATCGATCGTCATCGGAGGCGAAACCGGCTGTGGGAAGACCGAGCTACAAAAATACCTTCTTTCCCATCTGCGCCCCGCGACGAGAGTCATCGTCATCGACAACGTCGAAGAGCTCGAACTCTCTCGCGGGGACGGATCGCTTGATTTGACCACCTGGATCGTGGATTCGAAAAACCCAAAATCGTCCTTCCCCTTTCTCATTAGGAACGCATTGAGAAATAACCCCGATTACCTTCTGGTCGCCGAAAGCAGGGGCGAGGAGATGCTAGATGCATTGAACGTGGTGATGTCAGGCCACCCTTTGATCAGCACCCTCCACGCGAAAGACCTGGAGGCGATGCCTTACCGCATGGCCCGCATGGCGATGATGAGCGGGAAAAAGCTTGAGTTCGATGATCTGATGTCCGACATCTTCCATCACTTCAGCTATATGGTCTACCTCGATAAGCGGACCACGAAGTGGGGCGTGAAGCGAAGGATTCAAAAGATCGGGCTCCTCAATGAAGGAACAAGGAACGTCGACGTGATATTCGATGCGGAGGCATGCTCATGAAGACCATACCAATCTATATTGCCTTATTTTGCCTCATCATCGGCGCCGCAGCGTATTTCGCCGCAGAGAATCTGTTCCTTGGCATCGGGGTGTTCGCTGCCTTCGCCGTCGTGCTCATCGGGCTCGTCTATCCCATGTTCTTGGAATTTGCCAAAAGGAGTCGCCGCGAACACGAATGCTATCGCTTCACGAACTCCTTCATCATCACTCTCTCAGTTTGCCAGTCGCTTGACAAGGCGCTTGATACGGCGATGGAATCGGCTGACCCAGAACTCAATCAGTTCGTCGCCAACATCGAATCCATGACCGCCAGGGAGAAGCTTGAGTATCTTGATTCGTTCTTCGAGATGCCCACCTACCGGATGTTCTTGTCGCTACTCGACATCTACATCGAACAAGGTGGCGATATTGTCAAAATCTCCGCAGAACTCATGCAAGAGTTCACAAGAATTGAAGAAACAAGGATCGCATTTTCAGGGGTTTCGCGGAAAAACGCGATCCAATTCGCGGTCCTCTGGCTCATCTCTATGGCCATCGTTGTCTTCTTGCGCGTAGGCCTATCGAACTTCTATTCGTACCTAAGCGGATCGAGGACTTATCTCATCTCATTGATTGCCTATTTCGCCTTCTTCCTGGTGTCGCTTACGGTCTACTCGATCGCCTACACGAGGATGAAGCCGAAGTGGCTTAAGCTCCAGACAAGGAGGAAATCCAAATGAAGACATTGGAAGCGAGCATGCGCGAGCTAGGTCTTAGCAAAGGAAAGGAATACCTCTTCTATGCGGTGGGCCTCATCGTGATCATCGCGCTTGCGTTTGGAATTTACATATGGAAGGGCTTCGGGGTGATGCTCATCATCCCAGCGGTAGGGCTGATCCTATATACCTATCTATATTTTGGAAGATACGGCAGGGCGATCAGGACGAAGAAAGCAACGGAAACGGAAGAATTCATTCGCCTGTTCACCTTCTTCGGAATCTACGTCAATAACGGCTACAACGTCTACCACGCATTGGAGAGCATTGTTCCGTTTGCCGGATCTACCCTGAAGGAGCGGCTTGAATGCCTCCTTCGCGACATCGAGGAAGACAAAACGGTGACCCCATTCATCCATTTTGCCTCATTCTTCCCCGATATGAAGATCAAAGAAGTCATGGTCTCGATTTACGCGATGATCGAAGAAGGGGGAGGCGGAGCCTATATCGCCCGCTTCCAGCACATCTTCGGCAAGCTAAGCGACGATAAGCATTTGCGAGCGAAGGAGAAGCGGGTCGAGTCGCTGCAGAACCTCTCCTTCTTGCCGCTACTTGGCTCAGGGATTGCGATGCTCATGCTCACCGTCGCGCTTATGGAGATCATGGGGAGCCTCATGAATGTCGTATAAGCTCGGGCTCATGCTCTCGCTCGTCTTCCTGATGTGCGTGTTCATGATGGCTGGCGATATGTTCTGCGTCGCCGCCATCCATAGCGATCTCGACTCGATCTCGCTCACGGTCTCCTATCTCATCAGCCGCGATGGATGGGTGAGCGAGAGCACTAGGGAATTCGTGGAGGATTCCGGCGCAACGCTCCATTTGCCAAGCGCCGCCCCACGCATCGGGGATACCTATACCTTCGAGGTAAGCAAGGAGTATTCCCCAATCATCATTTCCAGAGACCCGATCGTCGTGACGGTCAAACGTTCGACGGTCGTCGGATATTACCAAGGTTTCTAAGGAGAAAGGAGGTGAAATGATATGTCTGAAATCAAAGGCCAGCTTCTCGGTATGCTCATGGTTCTACTGGTTTTCTCCGCCGTCGCGTCCGCGATGTGGGGTACCTTCCAGTCCACCAAGGACAAAATCGTCGCCAAGGCAAGCGACGAGGTCGTCTTCGTCAATAGTCTTGACAAATAATCTTCCTCCGGTTCATAGACATTAGACTCCAACCGCTCGATACATTCCTGTCGAGCGGTTTTATGGTTTTGCTTTATGGTTGATGCCTCTTTATAATATGGTTCGGAAAAAGGGAGAAGACTTATGCCCGCGAAACAAATGGAAGAAATCCGCAAAGGCCTTGCTGAAAGGCTGAACCTTAAAGAAAACGTATCTGACGACGCCCAGCTCCGCGATCTTGGCCTCGATAGCCTTGATGTGGTTGAGTATTGCTTGGAACTCGAGGATACCTACGGAATCTCGTTCTCTGCAGAAGAACTTTCTGCATTCGTCACTTTTGGCGAACTTTGCGCTGCGATTGAGAAGAAATTGCCCGAGAGCAAATAATCGGCGTTCCCCCCATCTCATTTCGTCAACGGCTTTGCGGCCGAATTTCGTGTTCGAAAAATCTTGCAAAGCGTTGCTCGCATGTCTACAATGTTCAAGCGCTCGATAGAGCGTGTGCTTGCTTAGCTCAACGGTAGAGCATTCGGCTGTTAACCGACAGGTTGTAGGTTCGAATCCTATAGCAAGCGCCATTGTGGCCTGTTGGAGAAGTGGCTTAACTCATATCCCTTTCAAGGATACATTCATGGGTTCGAATCCCGTACAGGTCACCAATAGAGAAAACGTGACATTCTTGCATCACAGGAATGTCTTTTTCTTTGCTTATATACAGAGTATATAGAAGATAGTAAATGATAGTTGAAAAATTGTGACAATGTCACGTTATTATAGTATAATTTGGATATGAGAACGACAGATACCGGAATTGTTAGAAATTACTGCGAAAATAATGTTGGGGGAGTCTTTGACCTCAACTATTTAGCCAACAACATTTTTAAGGACATACCACATGTGAACCTACGCAAAATTGTCACTAGACTCATTGATAGTGGTTTGCTCCGCCAAGTTTCTAAAGGCGTTTATTTGATTGGTGAATCAGAATTAAGCGATGAAGAAAGAATCATTAGACATTACACCTATGATGGAGATGTTAGAATCGGTATGGCTTCTGGCAACTATTTAATGTATTTGCTCGGTTTACTTGATATTGAACCAAGAATCAAAGAAATCAGATCCACCAAAACTGTTGGTAACAAGCTCGTCGGTAACGTTCAAATCATTGAGAGCAAATCGTCAATTGCAGAAGGTGGCCTTCACACGTATGAAATCTTTGTAGTCATGGAAATACTCTATAGACACGACGAGATTCCATCTTGCTATGCTGATAAAGCGTTCGACATTATTCAAAGAAATTGCAGGCTCTATAAGGATTTTATCCTTAAATATATGGAAATTGAATATCCACGAACTGCTTATATAAATCTCGCTAATACCCTCGATTCTATGGAAATATCTAATAGGGTGATGGAATATTATGTGGAAAAGACAACACTACACACTGTATAAAACTGAAAACGGATTTTTGAGATATTTAAAGCAACAAAGAACTGAAATATTAAGCAGATTTAACAGTTTTGAATCAAGGAATATCAAATACGAATATCAACTTGAAGAATATATGGAATTACGAGAGCTCGCTCTACTAGACAAAGAGTTCTTTTCTTTGTTGGAGTTTGGCGAGAAGATTGCAATTGATGTGGTGGTGGAAGGAAAACCACTAACTGAATTTGGAAAGAAGTTGTTTTATCAGGCTCAAGGAAAATGGATTAAGACATTCTTTAAAGAAGAATTGCCATATAAAGAAATAGATCCAGTCGCTCTTGGGATAGTTTTAAAAAATCTAAGGGAGCAGCATGATTATAGCAAGGTAAAACTGGCTTCAATTATTAAGTTTGATAGAAGCTATATCGGCAGAGTGGAAAGCGGCAAAATGTTGCCATCCCTTCTGTTTGTTTATAGGTTTTCAAAAGTGTGTGGAATTAAAATAGATTATATACTTACACTTATTTAATACTAGTAGCAACTAATAATGAAATTGTGAAATGAATCCTTTTATTATAAAATGATTCTATGCAACTAATTCCAATATCTAAGCCAAAAGACTATTCAAAGAAAACACTCTTAGATTTTTTTAGATCAGAGGCCTCGAAGTATACCTCAGAGTTAAGCAAACTAATCTTGATAAAAAAGACAAAACATCCAAGATGAATCAGTTTTTAATGGAATCCAAACAAAGCACAATAAATTGGATTCCAGATTTTGGCAACTCGCAGAAACGTTTGGAGGCAATATTGCTCATTACCTATTGTGCCAATTTGGTCAACAAATTATGAATAATACAGAAAACGATAAAATAAAAAAATACAAGAGGCTCGCTGTAAAAAAGCCGAAGTTCTACGTTTCTATCGGCGATTTATATTCCGATGACGGCGATTTCAAAACCGCAACGACGTACTATCAAAAAGCCGTCGACAACGGCGTTTTGGCATATACTGTT
>CACYCS010000012.1 GCA_902773005.1 uncultured Erysipelotrichaceae bacterium | reverse complement strand
TTTAATGAACAAGGTGGAGTCGCCGATTGTCCTATGATGAGGGGTCCAGCCATTAAGATTTGGATGACCAAAGATGGCGTTAAAAACTCAGCGTTGCCATCATTGTTATGCACATGGCAACAATTCGATGACATTCTTGAAAAAGCTATAGCTTTGGGTGGAATAATGTATCGTGGAGATACAGCGGCTCAAAATGGCTCTAGAATAGGTTCAAAGGAGCTTCCTCTTGATACCATGGAATCCTTCATAGCTATGAACTATTTTGGACGTAAAGAAGGTGAAACTACAGTAAGAAGATCTACCTATTATGCAGCAATAATGAAATGGGCAGGGGTTTGTGACAATTGCCGTTCTGATGGTAACGGTGGATATATTTCTGTAGCCAAGTGGTTAATGCAATAAACATTATAAAAGAAAGAGACTCATGCCTAATCAAAAAGTGCGAACACTGCTTGCACAATTGAGTTTGGGCTTTTTGATGCTTTGGGATATCTTAAGATGGGAAAAATAAACATCAGCATTTTTAATTTGACCGAATTCGATCAAATAAGAAATGAATCAGGTTCAAATGCTCTTCTAATGACTGCCACTAAATGGGTTGCCACATCAATGAATATTCAGCGCGCGTTGGAAACAGGCGGATCGCTGTTTCAAATTGATTTCGCAACATTGTTGCACCAAGAAGCCTCCTGATAACGTTGTATCGATTCGCCGCCTACTAGACGCGTCACCCCACGTTGAAGTGCGTCCGAACTAAGAGTTCGATCAAGAATTATTGGAATTGATGAAAAAGAAATACGATACTTAAACAAAGGGGCGAACAGGCCCGTCCATCGAGAGGAAATAATGGAAAACAAATTCTTCAATGACATCCATTATAAGTTTGGATTCGGTTGCATGAGGCTGCCGATGAAGGGCGAAGACGTCGATTACAATCATGTTTCGAAGATGGTTGATGAGTTCCTAGCCAAGGGATTCAATTATTTTGACACCGCGCACGGATATATCCGCGGTTTAAGCGAGGTTGCAATCAAGAAATGTCTCACATCGCGTTATCCCCGCGACCGCTATCTCATCACGAACAAGCTTTCGCCGAACCACTTCCATAAGCAGGAAGACATCCGGCCGCTATTTGAGGAACAGCTTAAAGCATGCGGGGTCGATTATTTCGATTTCTATCTCATGCACGCCCAAGGCAGAAGGAACTATCCAGACTATAAAGCAGCCCGCGCTTACGAGACCGCCTTCGAACTCAAAAAGGAAGGCAAAATAAAGCACGTGGGCCTTTCTTTTCATGGCACCGCGGACATCTTGGAAATGATCCTTAAGGAGAATCCGGAGATTGAGGTTGTCCAACTCCAGCTCAATTATCTCGATTGGGAAAATGAAGACGTTCAAAGCAGGCTCTGCTATGAAGTATGCCGCAAATACAATAAGCCCGTGATCGTCATGGAGCCCGTCAAAGGCGGTCAACTTGCCAATTTGCCGCCTGATGCCGCTAGAATCATCGAATCCCTTCATGGAGGAAGCCCTGCTAGCTACGCCTTGCGCTTCGCCGCAGGATTAGACCGCGTCATGATGGTGCTTTCCGGCATGAGTTCCATCGAGCAGATGGAAGATAACATTTCCTTCATGGGCGAATCGTTCCAAAAACTGAACGCCGAGGAAAGGGTGGCAATCGATAAGGTCGTCCGCGTCTTCCACGGCACGAACAACATCCCCTGCACCTCCTGCCGCTATTGCGTGGATGGCTGCCCGAAGAAGATCGTGATACCCGTCTTGTTCAATTGCTTGAACGCCAAGCGAACCGATCCAAATTGGAACGCTGATCTATATTATGAAAACGCATACCAAGCCAAAAGCGCGAAAGCCAGCGAATGCATCAAATGCGGCGCTTGCGAGCGCGTTTGCCCGCAGCATCTGCCGATCCGCGATCTGCTTGAAGAAGTCGTAGAGGAGTTTGAATAACCATGGAACCATTAGAGAAAGCCAAGTCCCTGCTCCCAGGGAATTCCTGCGCCTTAGTCAGGGAAGAATCCTGCATCGTCTCACGCGAACGCGGCATCTTTCCGATTCTGAATCTCATCAAAGAAGGATTTAGCCTCCAAGGCTTTTCGATTGCCGATAAAGTCATCGGGAGAGCCGCCGCATTTCTATTCATCAAAGCAAAAGTCAAAGAAGTCTATGGTGAAACGATGTCAGTTGGAGCGGACGAGCTGCTAAATAAGCATGGCATCCCCCACTCCTACGGAACCCTTGCCGAGAAAATCATCAACCGCAACGGCGATGGGCTTTGTCCCATGGAGGAATCGGTTGAAGGAATTGATGACGTCGACGAAGCCTATATCGCGATCAATCGCAAAGTGAAAAGCCTGCAAAAGTCCAAGTAAGGACCACACTTTCGCTAGCGCACGCAGGTGCGCGGCCGCGTGCGCTATTTACCCCATCTATACGATAATTCCATTTCCTTGTGGCTAAATCCTGTATAAAGGGTAAAATATTCCGCGGTTCAGAGGTTTACCCAATATGGATTTGAAGCAATACATCGGTGTCACGGAAGGGTTCCCGAAGCCCGGGATTTCCTGGAAAGACATCTCCCCTCTTTTGGCTTGCCCCGAAGCATTTCAGGAAGCCATCAACCGCATGGCCGATTGGGCTGCGGACAAAAAGCCCACTCTCATCATCGGACCAGAGTCCCGCGGATTCGTCTTCGGTGCCCCACTTGCATACAAGATGGGCATCCCCTTCGCCATGGCTAGGAAGAAAGGCAAATTGCCAGGCAAGACCTATGCGGTAAAGTATGCCCTCGAATATGGCGTAGACGAGCTTGAAGTATCGTCGACCGCGATCAAAGAAGGAGACAGAGCCCTCTTGATTGATGACCTTATGGCCACCGGCGGAACCTTCAGGGCGATGAAGGAGATCTGCGAAGCGGCTGGCGTTGAAATCGTTGGCGCGATCACCGCCATCGAACTCACCGACCTCAATGGCCGCGCCGTCCTCGACATCCCATACGAATCGCTAATCAAATACAATCATTGATCAGCCCCTTTTGGGGCTTTCTTTTTAGGAGCATAGTCAAACATGGAAAACTATCCAAAAGTCACGGTCTTAGACCACCCCATCATTCAGCACAAAGTCGCCCTTCTTCGCGACAAGAACCTCCCGTGCGGTTCCTTCAGGCAACTCGTTCACGAGATCTCGATGCTAGAAGGCTATGAAGCGCTTCGCGGACTCCCAACCGAGCTTCGCCCCGTCAGCACTCCAATCGCCGACACCGAGCAACCCCATATCGTCGCGCGCAACATCTGCTTCGTCCCAATCCTTCGCGCAGGTTTAGGCATGGCCGACGGCCTCTCCTCCTTGCTTCCGGAAGCTAGATTTGGCCATATCGGTCTATATCGCGACGAGGTCACCCATGAGCCTCACGAGTATTACTGCAAGCTGCCGAATAATTTATCTGAGCTGCAGGTCTATCTTGTCGACCCGATGCTTGCGACAGGCGGCTCGGCAATCGACGCAGTCAGGATGCTCCGCGAGCATGGCGCGAAGAAGATCTCCTTCCTTTGCATCATCGCAGCGCCCGAAGGCGTCAACGCGTTCGTTGAAAAATGCCCTGACATCCCCCTATATATCTGCGCGCTCGATGAAAGGCTCAACGAGAACGCCTATATCGTTCCTGGCTTAGGCGATGCGGGCGATCGAATCTTCGGGACGCAGAAGTAATTCAACAAATCTGATCTTGCACCTCCTCACGCGAGGTGCTTTTTCATCAAATTCAAATGCATGCCCCCTTCGGATTTTAAAACCCGCCTCACGGCGGGCATGTATGTTATCGGCCTTCGATGATCGCATCCCAAGACTCAAGCTCGTCTTTAGAAGGGACATAGACGAATGGGACGTTGCGGAGCAATCCGCGGTAATCGAGGCCATATCCCACGAGGAATTTATCCTCGGTCAGGACTTTGCCTACATAATCGATCTTGACATTGACCTTGCGCTTGAAGGTCTTGTCGAATAGGGCCACCACTATGACTTCGCGAGCGCCCATCTCTTGGAAATGCTTGATGAGGAAATCCATCGTGATGCCGGAGTCGATGACGTCTTCCACCACGATAATGGTGCGACCTTTGATCCGATGGGTAACGTCCCGCTTAAGGGTGACGGTCCCAGTCGATGCGGTCCCCTGCCAGGAACTCACTTGGATATAGTCGGTCAGGATATCCATATCGAGGGCTTCCATAAGGTTCACCATGAAGTTCACCGCGCCTTTCATGACGCAGACCATCACGGGAACGCCATCTTGCTTGGCAAGCCTATCTTTGAGCTTGGCGCCGATATCCTCGCACACATCAAGGATTTCGCGATTTGACATGATGAGTTCTTCCATAGGGGGTCCCTCCGATATATAGAGAAAATTATATCGCATTTCAAATTATCGCCAAAAGATTTTGCAATATTAT
>CACYCS010000011.1 GCA_902773005.1 uncultured Erysipelotrichaceae bacterium | reverse complement strand
GTCTCCGGCGACCCAGGAGTTCGCGGCGAGCTCAATGGTGCCATTCGCGTTATCGAAGCGGGTCTCGACTTTGTCGGTGAGGTTAAGGTAAGCAGGGGTCTCGGGTTCGTCCTCTTTCACTTCCTCAACTTTGATATTGCGGATCGTGACTTCGTTCACGGCGTTACCCATCTCGACGAGGAACCAAAGCGTACCTTTGTTTGCCTCAGTCGGAGTGATTTCGCGGGTGATTTGGCCAACAGGCGTGCTCAAGAAATCATATCTGTCATCGACGCTGGCCCACTGCTTGTTCTGCAATACGACGTCATAATCGTTTTCCAGCATACGGTCGACCTCGAAGCTGACTTCATAGGTCTTGCCCGCCTCTAAAGCGACGCCGGTGTTGATGAACATGCCAGCGCGCCACCTCTCGCCACAGGCCGTGGTGACTTCGGCGTGGGCCTCGTAGCCGTCTCCGGCGACCCAGGAGTTCGCGGCGAGGTCAACGGTGCCTCCCTCGTTATCGAAGCGAGTCTCGACTTTGCCGGTTAGATTGATATAGGGGCTTTCAGGAACTTCGCCATGCTCAGGCGCTTCCTTTTGGCCTTTGATGACCATCTGGAACTTGCCCTGGAGCCAATCGGGTCCTTCTTTGAACAGCACGACATACACTTTGTCGCCTGCGACGACATCAACGGTCATCTTCTTGTTCCAAGAAGCATTTTCGATACCGTCTCCAATGAATTCACAGAATTTGGCTTTTCCGTCGGTTCCAATGACAACGGTTCTTGCACTGATTCTGGTCTTGCCCTCAGCTGCTTCAACGGCATCGAAGCTGATGTCGAGATCAAGCGAGGTGTTTCCTTCAGGCACGATGTAGCCTATCGCGAGATCTTTTCCATCGGCTTCCGTTAGGACCCAGTCGGACTTGATGATCAAGCCGTCGACTCCACCCCACTCGCCGTCGCCAGCATTCAAGGAATGGAACTCGAAATCGCCATGGTCGAAATCGAATCCAGTCGCATAGCCGTAAAGCCAATTGTTCTGGCCATCCGTCGAAAAATCGTCATGGAAATTCGCGATGGTGCGATTGAGTTTGGGGATGGGTTTTTCGTCGGCTTTGCCGCAGACATCGCATGTGCGGGTCATGACGCCTTCGCTATCTTCCGTTGCGGGTGTTGTGATGACGAATTCGCCCCAATGGTGATCGGTTTTTTCAATCGGCGCGGTCTTTGTATCGCCGCAAACAATGCAGGTGTAGGTCATTTCGCCTTCGTGCGAGCAGTCCGGCTGCTTTGTTACCTTACCTTCGCTCCAGACATGGACGCACTCGGCGGTTAGGGTAAAGGAAAGCTGACCTTTTGCTTCGCCAGAAAGAACGAGACCAACGAGGTCGCCCTTATGGGCAGTTATTGGGGACATGGATGCGAATTCCCAGTCTTTTGTGTCTTTATGGATCGCAGTTATGGATTCCACGTGCCCAGTCGCATCTGCAACCAATAAATACGCATCGATGCGCGTGGATGCGGTTTCGCCCGCGAACTTGACGCTTGCGTTAATGCTAATATCCTCGGCATCAAACGCGAAGCGATACCCGACTACGGCAACGCCATTCACGGACACCGTGTCGCGGCCAATCTCGGTTGCGCCCTCTTTATAGACGTTTCCGACCTTCGTCATGGGCAAGGGAGCGATCGCTTCCGCGGCTGGGTCAAACGAACTGGCATAAGCATAGATCCAATTGGAATCGATTAAGTCGAACTGCTCAGTGAAATCGGCGCGAGCATCTACCTCTTCGTGCTTGGTTTCACCGCAGATCGTGCATTCGTATTCCATTTCGCCTTTTTCGAGGAGATCCGGAATCTTTTCGAGGGTTCCTTCGTCGAAATGGTGGTCCGTCTTGGCAATCGCGGAGGTTTTGGTCTTGCCGCATCCTTCGTTTTTACAGGTATAGGTCATCTCGCCGAGATGATCGCAAGTTGGCTGGGTCGTGACGGTACCATCGTCCCAGTTATGAGGGAGCATCGCGATGTTTTCCGTTTTGGTTTGCTTGCAGCCCTCGAATGTGCAGTGGAAGGTCTTTACGCCTTCGGAGTGGCAGGTTGCTTCAGTCGTGACTTCCCCGGTATCCCAGACGTGGTCATGCTCCACAACGGCTTGCTGTCCGCAGGCAGCCAAAGGAATCGAAAGCGCAGCGGCAATCGTCCCAGCTATCACCTTGAAATGTTTCACTTTGGTATCCTCCCTAAGATATACGACTTATGAAACCAGAGGCCTAATCCACAAAAAAGATTGTGGTTATTGGCTTGATGAATGAGACAATTCTTCCTTGCCTGCCCGTAGCGGGTCAACGTGCCCATGCGACATTTGAGCATTTGCAAATCACATTCTTCCAACATTTGTGCATTTGCACATTTTGTAAATACATTGCTATCGCGTTGTGAGATAATGCTCGCACCTAAAGCACAATATGAAAAAAGCAGTTTCGATCAACGACATAGCAGAAGCGCTTGGCCTGTCCAGGAACACCGTTTCAAAAGCGCTGAACGGACGTCATGTCCCAAACAAGACTCGTGAGACCGTGCTCCGCAAGGCACAAGAGTTGAACTACAAGTCTTTGAACAACAATCTCCTGTCGTCGCACAAATACAGGCTTTTGCTCCTCTCGGGCAAGCCGCTTCACAATATGAATTTCTACGTTCCCCTCGTGAAAAGCGTTGAGAACTACTGCTACGACCGCAATTACGACTTCTTCGAATTCACATACAACGCAAGCGACGGGTCCTTTGAGAAAATCGCAGCATACGTCCATGGCCTTCGGGTCGACGGAATCGTCGCGATCGAATGCTTTGAGCCGGCTTTCGTGAATAGCCTTTTGAATCTCGGCGTGCCGACATGCTTCATCGATTTCCCCGGAAGGAAATTCGAGGTCGAAAAGAAATACGACCTCATCACGGCGCACGATCAGAAAGCGGTCTGCGAATACGTGAAAACGCTATATGAGCAATACAAAATCCGACGCTTCACTTTCGTTGGAGACATCCGCCATTGTCTTAGCTTCCATGAAAGATACATGGGGATGCTGAGAGGCTGTTTTAGGAGTGGGCTGCGCCACAGCGTAGAAGAAGACCTGATCATGGACGACAATGCCTTCGACTATGGCGATTCCAACGCCCTGAAGGACAAAATCCTCTTCCATAGAGCGATGCCTGATTGCTTCATTTGCTGCAACGACTTCGTAGCGAGGAATGTCGCGACCGCCATCAGGAAGATCGGCTACCGCATCCCCGAGGATACGATGGTCGTCGGATTTGATGGAGTCGCGGAAGCTGAAGAGCGCGCTCCGCTCATCACCACCTTCTATGTCGACAAAGAATTCCTTGGCCAAGAAGCCATTCGGCTGCTCGTCAGCAGGATAGAGAAAAAGGATGCGCCCAGCAGGACAATCATGGTCGATTGCGACCTCATTGTTAGGGAGTCCACCACAAAATAGTAACCCCGTGCATCAAAAAACGGGCTGAATAACGTCAACGCGTTGCAGCCCGTTTTTCGGTTATTGTAATTCGATTCCGTAGACTTCCGCGAAATACAAAACGGAGTCGCGAATCGTCGAGACGCCATCGGTGTCAAGAATCTCATCCGCCGCCGTTCTCGCTTCCGGCCGGAGTGCACAATAGTCCTCAATCAGCGAAATGCAGGCCGCCTCACTCGCTCCGCCTTTGCAATAAGCTTTGCCGATATGCCCGGCTTTCCACCTGTTTGCGAAAGCTTCACCGGTTTCGTAGTTGATTCGATGGAGATACTCGGTCGAGCCGTCTACCTTTACGAAGAAATCTTTGATCCTTACCGTGTAATTTCTGTCGGATTCCGCGCGGATCGCGCCCAATTGGAGGTTGATGTTGGCCAAGTCGTCGTTCGCTTTGAAAGTCGTGTGAATGCCAAACGGTACGTCCTTTGTGAACCCAAGTTCCTCAACGCGACCCTTATACCCGTCTCCGCCGTCTTCGTTTCCAGCAAGAGTTACCTTACTGTATTGATATTTCGAATCGATGCTTCCGGTTTCTCCGTAGCTATCGACTTCCAAATTGAACTTAATGTAGTAGTTTTGCTGTGCAACTGTGGGGAAATTCCAATTGATTAAACCGAATTGCCAATCGTCCCATCCGCCGCGGGTAACATGAAGTTCCAGTCCTTTCTCGGTGTATTCTTTTGTATAGGTGTAGAGCTTCTTCTCGACCATTAAGTTCTTGATTGCTACTTCGCATCCAGTGACGCCAGAGCAAACGTAAAGCCAAAGGTTCCCTTTGTTCTCCTCTGTGGGTGTGAACTCTCTCACGTGATGACCGGCGATAGGGTTAAATAGGGTATCAAATTTGATCTCGTCCCACTGCTTGTTTTGAATCGATATCTCGAAGTCTGTCCCTTTGATATTCTCTACATCGAAGGATACGACGTAAGTAACTCCAGCATCCAATGATTGTCCGGTTTCGATGAACATGCCTGATCTCCACGCGCCATCTCCAGCTTTGCTTACCTTAAGGTGCGCTGCGCCGTCCTTAACCGAGCTCTCGCATTCAGTCCCATCAGATCTCGTTGTAACGTGTCCGTCTAAGTCAATAGCGGTCGAGGACTCGTTTTCATTTCTAATTTCAAAATCCCATCCATTATTAAGCGACAGCGTAGAAGCCTTCAAAGGTTCGATGAGTGCTTTACTTTCATCAGCAAAGCGCACTGCGGTCAAACCAATCGCCAGCGCTCCTAGCAATACGCCGGTAGCAAAAAATAACTGCCTTGATTTCATAATAAATCTCCTGCTTGATGGAGCCAATATATGCCACTTAATTTGAGAATGACACGAAAAATTGAAAACTTGTGCATATGAAACGAAAAATCAGGCAGCATTTGTGCAAATGCGAAAATGCTGATTTTTTGATTGACAGTTAATATTCTAATAATCTGCCATAGTCATTCCATTCGCCATACATCTCGCCTGCCTTGGTTTTCTCAACCAAGCGGCGAAGCGCGGTCTCATAGGAATTCGTGTCTAACTTTCGGTAAAAGGCGACGTTATACATCCTCACCCTTTGGTATAAAGGCGGGAACTTCTTGAATTTCGAATAAGCCCTCGCTTCTTTTAGGGCTGCAACGATTTCCAGGTCTTCTTTGTAACGCATGCTGGGCAAGCACTTCATGCCTTCTTTGGTCATAAGTCCAAGTTTCATCAATCTCCTGACGCGTTCCTTATTGAGTTCCGTCCAAGGGCTATTCTTCTTTCGGGGCGAGAAGCGTTGCAAGTTTGTTCCATTGACTGATTTCAGAACGCTATCGATCCAGCCGAAGCAAAGAGCTTCTTCCACTGCATCCAGATAGGTAAAGGATATGCCGTCTGGCTTCTTTCGAGGTGCGTTGACCCAGCATTCGCTCTCCGTCTTGGAATGAATGAGGAGCCATTCTCTAAATTCGGCACGGCAATGTATATCTAGAACGTTCTTGGTTTGGTCCATTTGAGCAAAATGATATCGATATTGATTTCAGGTGACTAACTTTAGCACTATAATCAAGCGCGGAAAAACTCCCCAGTTCTTCCATT
>CACYCS010000010.1 GCA_902773005.1 uncultured Erysipelotrichaceae bacterium | reverse complement strand
GCATGCCTGCGTCCAAAAAACCGAGGGCCTAGGCCCTCCTACCGATGCCGAATAAGCATACAGCAGAAGGTTCTAAACTGCTCGGTTATTAATATATGAAAGAAGAAAGCTTAGCCCATTTAAAGCTGGTACCATTGTCAGGTGCACAGCCTCGATAATGCAGGTGATATCTACGATTTCACGATTTGCCGGAGAGCATATCCAATCTGCTTTTGATGAATAATGCATATGGAAAAAGCATCAATCGCAATATAGAAAATCTAAGTTTGTTCGATATAGCCAGACAAACTTCACAAGAATCGTATATGCAACGCGCGGATTTTAGCCATTTTTAGCAAATATCTTAACGTAAACTCAGAAAATGACGCGCGACGTTTTAAAACTCTCCGCTGGGATTTGAAACTCGATGGATTATGCCTGCCATTGAGATGTAATAATATTGACTTCAATGTCGCACTATCTATCTTTTTTAAGCACATAGTGCGGAATTGAATCGCAGGTTTTTGCGGCACAAATTCCTAAATAATACGTTTGTCTAATTAAAACTTTATCCGATAATACCTATATTATGGCAAAAAGAATGATTCTGTTGCCCATTGTTTCAAAACGATTACTAATTGCTGAAATTTAACTAAGAATTTGTGATAGAAATATTGACTTCAATGTCGCACTATCTATCTTTTTTAAGCACTTAGTGCGGAATTGAAACGCAGGTTATAATCGTTAAATTTCGGAATTAAAATGAGCAGTGAATTCAAAAATTATCCGATGATTCTTATATTTTGTTGCAGAAAATGATTTCGGTAACGATTGCTCTGATATTCGTTTTAAATGTTTTATTTTAGCAGTTCTTCCGATAATAAAGACGCCGTAAAAAATGTATTTCGCGGCGGTTTATAAATGAAGAAAACAAGCTTTCAAAAGCGTTTCTAACATTATCGAAAGCACAAACGCAATTGAAGGAAACAGTCTATTTCCTGATAGGTGGCGCCACGCAATAATTGCACTTCGTCGCGCAATTTTTGAAATGCGGGTTTTTGCCTGCCCCCATCCTTATTTATATATAGGCCATGAAACATTTATTCGCGCTTCCTTTCTTGCTGACTTCCGCGATCGCGCCTATTGCTTCCGCTTCGCCAAATGAAATTGCTCTCCAACAGGGCGATGTCTTGTTCTTTGGAATCGAAGAAGAAGGGTCTCGCTTCGACGCACGATTCGTGATTTTGGACGCCAATTGCACCAATACGGGCGAAGAGGGGATGTTCCTTTGGTCGGAGAGCCTTATCTCGAATGAAGGCAAAGCGATCCCCTTCCGTCAAAAGAAGGATGAGGATAGCAATAGCTATACCGGCTCCTATGCGAAGCAGTGGTGCGCGGACTTCTTTGAGAACCGCTTCACCCCACTAGAAAAATCCTTTGTGATGCCTTCTTTCCTGTCTGATGAAGCGTTTTCGATTCCGGCTTCCTTTGGCTTTGGAGGCAAAACCCCGATGGTCGATTTCGCCGCGGAGGAAAATATCCTTGACGGGGACCATGTCTTCCTATTGTCTGCCAAGGAAGCAAGTGATGCTTCCTATGGCCTAGACTCCGCCTCAAGTAGGCTTTCCTCTTATAACGGGGTCTCCGCCTCCTATTGGCTCCGCTCGCCGCACGACCGCTCTAACTTTCCAAATGACGTCGGCATCGTCTTCTATAACGGCTGGCTTATGGATTTCGTTCAGGACAATGATAACGTCTTCGGGGTATCGCCGATCTACATGCGCCCTGCCCTCAATATCAAAAGATTATCCGGCAATCAGCTTACGGAGGTGCGTGATCACGAGTATTGCCTCAAAGAGGAATCGGAATTGTTCTTAAACGCGCCAGAAAAGCAGCAGTTCCGCGAGAATAACCCTCTCCCCCTCACGATCGCTCTTCTCGTGATTGCTTTGGTTCTTATTATTGGGCTACCCATTTTGATCGTGGTCCTAGTGAAACATCACAAAAAGAAGAAAGCGAAGCAAGCTTAGCCCATATTTCTCAGTTTTTGACGCCGAATCCGCAATTTTTGAATCGCTTTCCTCTTTTTCCGCATAAGCGGTTAGATTCTTGCCAAACCCCGAAAGGAATTCAAACAATGAAGAAATCATTTGCATTCGGCTTGTTTCTCGCCTCTAGCCTTTTAGTGGCCTGCGGCGGAAATAGCCAATCCGTATCGTCCACCCCATCCTCCAAAGAGCCAACCGCCTCTTCCGTAGAGTCCCCCTCCAAAGAAGCCTCCTCCAAGCAAGAGGCAGAGGCCACCGTCGCCTATCAGATCACCGCGAGCTACGACCAGCTCTACGATGCCTTCGCATCCGTCGAGTTCTATGGGCTTATGTATAGCGACAATACCGGCGTCCTCTATAAGGCCATGGTCCAGAACTCGGGCGAGAAGAAGAACATCCCACAGGTCGATGAGCCCGTCTCCTTCCGCTATCGCCTCCTCGACGACGATGGCATCGAAAGCCTACAAGCGGCCATCGGAGGAACCAAGTTCACCGGAACCAAGAACAAAGACGGCGACTTCGTCCTCAAAAACTATAAGTTCCCCTTCGCTGGCGGATATTACCGCAGCGTCGACTTGATCGTCTCTAAGACAATCACCTACCAAACGGAAGAAGCCTGGGAAGCAGGCCTCACCGAGGCGTATAAGGACCGCACCATCACCATCGTCGTCAACGACACCTTCAAAGGACCTGTCTTCTATGCCGATGGCGAGCATCAGGGTGAGCGCTTCGAGATCAGCTTTGGCGAATCCGGCACCTATGGCGCCGAGGCCAAGTTCGTCCTCAATAGCGACTTCTCCCTCGAAGCAACCTATGGCGTTGGCGGATCTTATGGCGGCGCTTCCTTCGAAGGAACCTGGACCGTCGATGACGACTTGGTCTATGTCCTGACCATTGGCGAAACCGAGATCCATGGCGAAAAGGTGAACGGCCACGAGAAATTCGTCTGGAACTTCGCCCATCAAGCCGTCGATGGCGAAGGCAACCCCGTCGGCGATCCGATCAACCTCACCGCCACCCTCGAATGGGTCGATCCATCCGCCCAAGCCTAATTGATTAACCCCATCCCCTCGCCGAAACTTTCCTTTTGGCGAGGGGTTTTGCTAAGGAGACAAGAAACATGAAAAAAGCATTATGGATAAGCCTCGCCGCCGTTTTCGGCGGACTGACCGTGGTTGGAGCGGTGGGCAATACGGTCCTCAAATCCTACCGCCCGCAGCTGAATTCGCTACTTGGCATCAAAAGCGATTCCGCCGCACTAAGCAAAGACGCGATCTATTATTCCTCGGAATTCGATTCCGTCGAAAAGCAAGTCGAGGAAGAAGGAAGGCTCTGCACCGAGCTAGAGGCGGAAGGCGCGGTGCTTCTGAAGAACGAAAACAAGACGCTGCCCTTCTCTTCTAGCGCCACATTCTCTTTATTCAGCACCTCTTCCGTAGACCCGATTTACGGTGGAACGGGCTCTGGCCAAGTGAGCACCAACGACGCGATCAGCTTGCGCAAGGCCATGAACGCCGAATTCGGAAGTTCCTCCACGAACCGCGAGCTCTACATTCGCTACCTCCAAGACCTTTCTAACTATCGCAGAGCCACCGCCGAAACCACGGGCGGAACGATCGACCAGTACAAGATCAACGAAGCCCCTTGGGCGGAAGTCATGACTAGCGACATCGAAGCGACCCTCCCCGATTATCCAAACGCCATCGTGGTTTTGGCCCGTAGCGGCGGCGAAGGAAATGACCTCCCGATGACCGAGTGCTCCGATGGGACCAACGGCAATTACCTCGTCTTGAATCAGAACGAGAAGGATATGCTTCTAGGGCTAAAAGCCTTAAAAGACGAAGGCAAGATCAATAAGATCGTGGTCTTGCTCAATGGCAGCAATTCGCTTCAGCTCGACTTCATCGATGATCCTGCCTATGGGATCGACGCGGCCGCTTGGATCGGCGGCGTCGGGACGACTGGGATGACCGCGGTCGCAGAGCTACTTAGCGGGAAGCGCAACTTCTCAGGCAGGCTAAGCGATACCTTCCTCAAGGATAACCTCTCTTCCCCTAGCATCGTGAACTTCGGCCTCCACGCCTTCACCAATTCCTCAGCTGGGACGCGCCAATATAGCACCGGATGGTCGCAATACAACAAAGACGGCAGAGTCGATAAATGCAACGAGAACTACATCGTTTACCAAGAGGGCATCTACATCGGTTACCGCTACTACGAGACCCGCTACGCCGACCTCATCATGGGGAAAGGCAATACCGCAGGATACGACTACCATAAAGACGTCGCCTATCCTTTCGGGTATGGCGATTCCTACACCACCTGGGGCTATAGCGATTTCTCGATCGAAGAAAAAGGCGATCTCATCGAAGCAAGCGTCAAAGTCACCAATACCGGAATCGTCTCTGGGAAGCACGCGGTCGAGATCTACGTTTCCCCGACCTACACCGATTACGACAAAGCCAACCACGTCGAGAAAAGCGCGATCGTCTTAGGCGGCTTCGACAAGACGAAGATGCTTGATGCCGGAGAAAGCGAAACCGTGAAGGTCTCGGTCAAGAAAAGGGACCTCGCGAGCTACGACGCCGAAGGCAAAAAGACCTTCATCCTCGATGGCGATTACCATTTCACGGTCGGAAGAAACGCCCATGACGCCAACAATAACGTCTTGGCTTCGTTAGGCTATAGCGGCATGGACGATGACGGAGACGCGAGTCTAGTCAAAACATGGGCAGTCTCAGGAATTGATGACGTCACCGCAAGCACCTCCGAAGAGACGGGCTATAAGATCACAAACGCCTTCGACCACGCGGACTTAAATCGCTACGAAGGCACGAGCGATCAGAAGATCACTTACCTCACCCGTTCCGACTGGAATGGCACCTTCCCGACTTCCGCGGTCTCCTTGAAAATCAACGAGAAGATGTGGGAGGATGGCTTAGATTATTCAACCTCTACTAGAAAGAGGCGCGTCGAGGCGATGAAGGAGAAATACTATTCCGAATACCTTAACGCCCCGCTTCCTGACATGGGCGTCGATAGCGAGCTCACTACAGTCATGCTAAGAAACGTCGAAGACCTTGATGACGAACGCTACCAGAAGCTCGTTAGCCAAGCTAGCTATGGCGAGCTCACGAACCTCATCTACAATGGCTTCCACCTCACTATGCCCGTCGAATCGATGGCGCTTCCCTCGACCCGCGACGAGAACGGCCCTCAGGGATTTACCGCCGCTTTGATAGGAGGGGCTGAAGGAGCCCATGGCATGGCCTATACCTCCGAAGACGTCATGGCAAGCACCCGCAACATCGCTCTCCTCAAGCGGATGGGCGAATGCATCGGCGAGGATTGCCTCAACGCCCAATACGCTGGACTCTACGGCCCTGGCTCCAACATCCATCGCAACCCCTATTGCGGACGCAACTTCGAATACTATTCCGAAGACCCCGTCCTCTCTAGCAACATGCAGCAGCACGAAGTCTCGGGGATCCAATCCAAAGGCGTCTACGTCTTCACCAAGCACTTCGCCCTAAACGATCAGGAATCCGGGCGATATGGCTTATCCACCTGGGCGAATGAGCAATCGATCCGCGAACTCTACCTCCGCGCCTTCGAAGGCACTGCCTTAGGAGGAGGAAGCGGAGTCATGAGCAGCTTCAATCGCATGGGCGTCATCTGGGCGGGCAATGACTACTCCCTCATGACCACCGTCCTCCGCAAGGAGTGGGGCGTCAAAGGCGCCGCCATCACCGATTGCTCGGTATTTGCCACCTACATGGATGTCGCTAGCGGCGTCCTCGCGGGCCAAGACATCTGGGATGGCAGCACCAAGCCAGGAGAGCCCATGGCGACATTAGATGGCTACGCCAATGACCCCGTCGTCACCCGCGCCGTCCAAACCGCGGCCAAGCACATCGTCTATAGCGTCTCCCATTCCCTTGCGATGAATGGCTATGCCGATACGACCAAGATCAGCGTCACCGAGGAATGGTATCTGACCGCCACCAAGTGGCTTGCGATCGGCTCTGGCATCATCGCCGGGATAAGCCTAGCGATGCTAGTGGTGACCATTGTCCTTAACAAAAAGAAAGCCTAATCGCATTCAAATATGACTAGGGCTGTCGCTAATTTCGGCAGCTCTTTTTATTTGGTGCTCAGCCTGAACTAAGCCCTGATCCCAGCGACAAGCGGGCTAAATCGGCGGAAACAAATGCATGGATGCACCCAAATTGCCTCGACGCGGTATCAATGTCTGACGTTAGGGGAAATTGGTTGTTAACTACCTGCGCATAAGGGCTATAATTGCCCAGTATCTGTTCTACGAAATTACGGAGTAATCATCACCATGAAAAGAATCAAAGTGCTCTCGCTAACTGGGCTACTAGCCTCGATGGTGCTTGCTTCCTGCGGAAATCCGCAGCCATCAAGCTCCGTCCAAAGCAAAGAGCCTTCTAGCGAAGAGCCCCAACCCGTTTCCTCGGAAACGCCTGAAATCCCTTCCGGGGAGCCCGAACTCTCTTCCGAGCCCGTGGGCCCGATCGTCAAGAAGAAGCAATATAACTTCATCCTGGCCGCAGCGACTTTGCCACCGGTCCTAGGCGCGCTCAAATCCATCGAATCGGGAGACGAGATCTATGCCTGGATCGAAAGGGGCAAGACCTATGCCGGCATCGACCAAACCTCGTTCCATAATCTTGGCTTCGACCCGGCCAATAACACCAATTACGGATTGACCGCCGCCGGATTCAAAGTCACGATCGACAAGATGAAGGAGCTCCATGAGGCCGATCCCGACGCCTTCTTCAACATCTACACAACCGACTACAAGGTCATGGCTGGCGTCAAAATCGCCATTGAAAGCGGCCTCTCCGAATCCGACTGGCACATCTATATGGCTAGCGACGGCTCGGCGACATCGGTCGAGTACGTGAAGCGCTTCATCACCGGCAAGACCGACAAGTCTTCCTTCGAGGTTTATTCCACGCGCCTTAGTGAAGCAGAAGAACTCATCTCCAGCGCCTATGCTTCCTTTGCCCAAGATGGAGAAGCGGTGCTAGAAAGCTATGCCAACGAATTCACGAGTGGGTACGAGCGCTGCATCCCGCTTGCTAGCGATTCGCGTTTCACTTTGCTCAGCCAAGTCGACCTTAGCAAAGTTACGCCGGAAGGATGGAAACTCCAAAGCGTGCTTGATGGCAAGCATCCCGTCGTCCTCCCTGCCGAGCAGACCGTTTCTTTTGGCTTTGACTCCACGATGGCTAACGTCGACTACATGACCATCGACCAGCATGTCTCTTCCCTAACGGAAACGCAGAAAAACGAATACCTGTCCCTCATGTTTGGCTCCGATAGGGCTGAAATCGAGCGTCAATTCACCCGCGCCACGCTCGACGATGGAGAGACCTCTGTCCCGGAGGACAAACTCGTCTTCATCGGCGGGCGCATCAGGCAGTCCTCGGTTGGGGTGATCGCGGAAACTACGATTGATCTCCCTGCAGACTATGCTGACCTCTCTGACGAATACGTCCAGGTCTTCCAGAACGCAGCCGACTACGCGAGGTTCTATTCCTTCCTCCATAATCGCGCGAACTGGAAGAATCTCTATCGCCGCAAGAAGGCCTCAGCCGATGCCGGCACCTTCGTGCCGACCAAAATCGATGCCGCGGATTTGACCGATGCCCAAGAAAGCGCCATCATCCTCGCGCTTACCAATTACTATCTGAATTACACTTGGAACATCCGCTTTGCCTACCGCGTCTACGGCAATGATTACGATATCCTCTTCAAGGGCCATCCGCGCGAAGATTTCACTCTTGTCGATAACGATTCCTGGGTCTATGTGACCGCGTATGAGAAGTCCGAAGAAGACGATGCGTATTATTGCATCGACTACAAGCAGGTTGCCCATGACCTGATCGCGGATTTCTACGAAAACGACTCGGAAGGGAAACACGTTGGGCTAATGCCCTTTGGCGTCGCGGCCGAGAATCTAGTCTACGTCGGCGGAGACGTGAGATTCGGAGGATTGCTTTCGTCGACCTACGCAGGGCTTAGCAATGATACCCCGATCGTCTTCCTGCTCGCCAACGACGAATCCGACGCGACCCAATACGATCAGATCGCCTCGAAATACGAGGAGTTCGGCTTGGTCTGGAACGCTGGCAGCGAAGATGAGACCACCCTCGTCTACTTCAACAAGGCGAATATCGCGAAATACCAATATGCCTATTATTCGGCTGTGGTGATGGAGTATCCAGGAAATGCATCCTACGCGAGCCTATGCACGCGATACCAGAATTCCTATGAGTCCTATATCGCAGGCGGGAAACAGGTGGATAGCTTCGGCAGGATCGTCGACGCGGAATGATAAGCGGTAGGGAGGCGATCGGCTTTCACACTTGCCCCTCGAAACGCTTTTGCGATAATGCTGCAGTAGTGCTATCCTTTAATTAGCCATGAAAAAGTATCTAGCAATCCTGATTCCGAGCCTCGTCGTCATCATCTTCCTAATCATCGTTCTGGTCCCGCTCATGTCCTATATCGGGAACTTCGAATCGGTTGAGCAGGTTCATGAGTTGCCGCTTGATAAGGCAATCACCCTGACCGTCATCACCAGTGTTGCGATCTTCGGATTCGGATTCCTATTCGTCTTCACCCTCATCAAGATGATTCGTTCCTTGAAATCCCCGAAAGAGCAGGCGAAAGAAGAGGATACCAAAAAGGAAGCGGCTGCCTGATTGCAAGCCAAAATATGAACGAAACAGCGCACACGCGTGCGCTGTTTTAACAACGAATGGAAGAAACAGCTCAACGCACATATGGAACTACCTTAGGAGTCACTATTTGATTCACTAATGATTCTCTTGCCTTGCCTAGTGGCGTTCCTTGCTGCTTCTACGAAGTGGGGACCACTCCGCTCCTTCATCTTCGGCATTGCTTTATGCGTCATCTATCGATGCAAGAAGATGCAGCATATGCAAAAAATAGCTAGGCGATCGCCTAGCAAGGATCGAAAGTTGAATTATAGAATGGATATTTCGCCAGTGGCCACAATGATTTCGTGCGACCCATGTATGCATTTTAGGGCAAAATCATCATTGACGCCATCGGCAACGCATTCGCCTTCTACTCCCAAAACATAGACGCGTCTGCCGCGCAAGAAGTCGTGTGAGTTGAAATAGACAAGATAATCGGCTTTGCTCCCGATATCGCCTAGAATCTTTTCTAGATGAGCGAATAGACGCTTGCTAAGCGATTCCAAATCGAATGCCTTGCCCGCCTCTATCGATAAAGAAGTAGGGGTTCTCCGATATTCGCCAACGAATTCTTTCTGGTTTACGTTGAGTCCGATTCCAATCGTGAGATAAGAGGATAATTCCCCTTCGATCAGGATGCCGCATATTTTCTTTCCGCAAACATAGATATCGTTCGGCCACTTGATGGAAACGTCCTGTATCTGAAGCTCGTTTTCCAAAAAGGAAGCGACCCCTGTCGCGATTACGAGGGATAAGAAGCTTCCATAAGATAGTTTAGAAGGGTCTTTGATGAGTATAGAAAAAAGGAGATTGACTCCTTTTTCTGCCACCCAGCCTCGGCCGTGGCTCCCCCTTCCCGCGGATTGGAATTCCGCTTTGGCGAAAGTGAGATCTCTAAGATCCTCGCGATTCCTTTTTAGATAAAGGTTCGTGGAATCGATCTCGGGGAAGGAGAGCACGGTCATAAAGAGCAAGGCTATGTTTCGAATTAAGCGAATAGGAGCAGCAATACGCCTGCAGCGACTGCTGAACCGATGACGCCTGCAACGTTCGGGCCCATGGCGTGCATGAGCAAGAAGTTGCTCGGGTCTTCCTTGACGCCTTCCTTGTGGACGACGCGAGCCGCCATCGGAACGGCGGAGACGCCTGCCGCGCCGATCATCGGGTTGACTTTGCCCTTGGTAATGACGCACATGAGCTTTCCGCCGAGAACGCCGCAAGCGGTGGCCACGGAGAAGGCGATGATGCCAAGGACGAAGATCAGGATGGTTTCGACCCTGAGGAAGGTGGCGGCGTCAGCGGTGCAGCCAACGCAAACGCCAAGGAGGATGGTGATGATGTACATGAGCGTCTTCGACAAGGTCTCGGTGATCTGCGGAACGACGCCCGATTCCTTGACGAGGTTGCCTAGCATCAAGCATCCGATGAGAGGAGCTGCGCTAGGAACGAGGAGGACCGTCACGAGGGTGACGATGATCGGGAACATGATCTTCTCGCGCTTAGAGACCTCGCGAGGGGTTTCCATCTTGATGGCGCGCTCTTTCTTGGTCGTGAGGAGCCTGATGATAGGAGGCTGGATGACTGGAACGAGGGCCATGTAGGAGTAGGCGACGATCGCGATGGAGGAGAGATATTCAGGGGCGAGTTTGCTCGTGACGAGGATTGCCGTCGGGCCGTCGGCACCTCCGATGATGCCGATGGAAGAAGCGACCTTCGCATCGAATTCCGGCGCCCATCCGAGCCCGTTTTTGCCGATGGCAATGGCACCGATGAAGGTGATGAAGATGCCGATCTGCGCGGCAGCGCCAAGAAGCATCGTCTTCTTGTTCGCGATAAGCGGTCCGAAGTCGGTGGTGGCGCCGATGCAAAGGAAGATCAAGCAGGGGTAGATGCCCCATTTCACGCCATAATAGAGGAACCCGAAGAGTCCTTCATAGGTCGTCTCTACATGCGAAGCGGTGATCACCCCATCGCTAGAGACGGCGTCAATGACGGTTTTCGTGCCATGCCGGAAGATCTCCTGACCGACGAAAGGCAAGTTGACGAGCAGCATGCCGAATGCGATTGGAAGCAAAAGGTATGGCTCGAATTTCTTTTTGATCGCGAGGAAGAGCAATAGCAAGGCCACCGCGATCATGATCAGGTTCTTCCATCCGCCTTCGACAAAGAAGCCGGCGATTCCGGATTGCTGGAAGAACGAGACTATGGTATCCCAGAATTTGTCCATGGCTCTTACTTGACGAGGGCGATGACTTCCTTCGAGGCAACCGACTGGCCTTTCTCGACCCTGATGGCGCTCACGACGCCATCATAGGGCGAAACGACTTCGTTCTCGAGCTTCATGGCCTCGACGATGACAAGCGGGGTGCCCTTCTTGACTTGATCACCGACTTTGACGAGGACGCGGACGACGCTTCCTTGAATCGGGGAAAGGACTTCGCGACCGTCTCCGGCGACGGGAGTGGGGGCGCTAGCGGCTGCATGAGCGGCTTTTGGCTCTTCTTTGGCGGCAGAAGGAGCAGCGGGGCCAGAAGAGACTTCCTCAATGGCCTCGAGCTCGACTTTGTACATCTTGCCGTTTACTTTGATTTTGTAGATTTTCATGGCTATTCCTCAATTTGTTTGATGGATTTGACGCGCGGGGATTTCCCGGTCTCGCGGTTGAACTCGATCGTCGCGGCCATAAGGGCTGCGACCGCGTCTTCGTCGCGGGAAAGGATCTCGTTTTCCTTGCGGGGGTTGATTGCGACCTTGGCGATGACTGCGCTAGAGCCCTTCTCGACCCCGGCCGTGACGAGAATCACGATCACGAGGACGAGGAAGACGATGAGAATCGCGATAAGCGAAACCACAAGCGCGTCGACCACGCTGAAGTTCTCGATACTTCCCCAGATGCCTTGAAAGACTGGCATGGCTTAGGCCTCCACCTTGATAAGCGTCGGGACGAGATCGGCGTTGCGCTTTTCAAGGAATTTGAGCGCGACGTCGCCGAAGAGGGCGATCGAAAGCACGTCCTCGTCGGATTTGGCGACTTTCTTGTATTGCTTTTTGAGGGATTCGAACTCAGGCTTCAAATCGTCGGCTGGGCGATGGGTGATGACCGGGTCGTCGCCGATGATCTTCTTGCGGATCTCCTCGTCTACGGGAGCGGGGGCTTTGCCGTATTTGCCATGGAGGTAGTCGTTGATCTCCTTCGGGACCATCTTGTACCTCTCGCCTGATAGGACGTTAAGAACCGCTTGGGTTCCGACCATCTGCGAAAGCGGGGTGACTAGCGGCGGATAGCCCATGTCCTTGCGGACGTTAGGAACTTCCTTCAAGACGTCGTCCAAGCGATCGGAGGCGCCTTGCTGCTTGAGCTGGTTGATGAGGTTCGAAAGCATTCCGCCCGGAACCTGGTATTTGATGATGTTCGCGTTGACGGAGAGGACCTTTGGGTTGAGCAATCCGTTGGCGAGGTATTTCGCACGGACCGGCTGCATCTTGGTCGCCGCTTCGTTTAGCATCGCGACGTTGAGCTTCGGATCGTATGGGGTACCCTGAAGGGCGAAGTTCAACGATTCGGTGCAGGGCTGGCTCGTTCCGCCGGAGAAGGGCGAAAGGGCGCAGTCGACGATGTCGACGCCCGCCTCGATGGCCTTGAGGTAGGTCATCTCGCAGAGCCCGCCGGTGCAGTGGCTATGGAGCTCGATCGGGAGAGAGGTGTTCTTCTTGAGGGCGCTGATGAGCTCGAAGGCGTCCTTCGGAAGCAAAACGCCCGCCATGTCCTTGATGCAAATGCTATCGGCGCCCATCGCCTCGATTTCCTTGGCGAGGTTCACGTAGTACTCGACCGTATGGACGGGGGAAGTGGTGTAGCTTAGCGCGATCTGGCATTCGCCATGGTACTTCTTGGTCGCGTCGACCGCGGCTTTGAGGTTGCGGATGTCATTGAGGGCGTCGAAGATGCGGATGATGTCGATGCCGTTCTCGATGGATTTCTGAACGAACTTCTCGACGACGTCATCGGCGTAATGGCGGTATCCGAGGATGTTCTGGCCGCGGAAAAGCATCTGCAGCTTGGTGTTCTTGCAAACCTTCCTGACCTTGCGGAGACGTTCCCACGGATCTTCGTCAAGGAACCTGAGGCAGGCGTCGAAGGTGGCGCCGCCCCAGATTTCGATCGCATGGTAGCCGACTTTGTCGAGCTCGGCCAAAGCGAGCAGGACCTCATCGGTCGTCATGCGGGTTGCGAATAGCGATTGGTGACCGTCGCGAAGGGCGGTCTCTACGACTTGGACTCCCATGGTCGTTAGGCGATCTTCTTGGCTTCCTCGACCACTTTCTTGATCGCTTCGAGCGCGTCTTCGGGGAGTTCGTCGAAGCCGCCTTTCTCGGTCTTGCGGGATTCGACGAATCTCACGCGGTCTTCCATGCGGGCGACGAGCTGCTTGACGTATTCGGGATCCTTGAGATTGGGGACGAAGCCCTCAACGGGCATGATCTCGATGTCGGAGAAGGGTCCCCACTTCTCGAATTTGGCGGTCTTGTCGACGACGGCCTCGATGCAGCCGATGGTCTGTTCCTTCTGGACTTTCTTGCCCATGAAGTCGCCGGTGTTGATGATGTAGCAGTCGACGTTCTTCTCGGCGACGAGGTGCTTGAACTTCTTGTAGTCGTTGGCGAGAGGATAGGTGCGGAAGGGGTTCGCGTAGGGCTCGACGACCAAGGCATTGGGGTCGACGCCGGGGGCGAGACGCTCCGCGGAGCTCCTCTTGGTGGCGAGGGTCGCGCCCATGACGGAAGCCAAAGCGGCGCCTTTGAGGCGGACGATCGGCGGGATGGTCGGATCCTTCATGATCCAGAAGATGGCGTTGACCGGCGCATCGATCTTGTCGACGCGGTTCGGGCTCCAGAGTTTGGACTTGATGGCGCGGCCGTTGCCGTTGCGGATATCCTCGGTCACGAGGACTACTTTGCCGTCGGCATCGCGGGTCGCGGAGCAGTTCTGGACGGTGAGGAGGTATTTGTTGTCGGGGCACCCGGTCGGGTAGTCGTTGGTCTTGTCGAAGTAGGTCGGCTCAAGGGCGATGGAGGAGCAGGTCTCGTCATTGATGATGAACGCGTCGTCATGAAGGACCTTGATGCCGTATTTGCCATCGTGCTTGGCGTGGGTGATCGTGGATTTGCCAGAGCCGGAGAGGCCATAGACCGAGCAAACGAACTTGCTGCCGTCTTTGCGGGTGAATTCCTTCTGTCCGCCATGGCAAGAGGCATAGCCGTTGCGGTTCGCGATGGCCCAGGCGATCGTCAAAGTGCCCTTCTTGTGCTCGCCGAAGTAGCGCATGCCAAGGATCGCGGCGGCGTTGGACTCGGTTGCGAAATAGGTGAGGCACTTGCCATCGCAGATGTCGGTCTGATCGGTGCCCTTCCAAGAGGGATCGGAGAAGATGTAGATGTCGGGTTCCTTTCCTCCGCCGACGGGCTGGGACTTGCAATACATCTTGTAGTATTCGTCGTTGATCCACTGGAAGTTGAGGAGCCAGTTGTAGGCGATCATCTCGAATCCTTCGGGGATGAGGAGGTGGGCCTTGACCATGAATTCGGGGTCAAGTCCGACGTAGGCTTCGCAGTGGTAGAGTTTCTTGAAGCGGGAGTCATAGACGGCTTCCATGAGCAATTTGTCGAGGCGCTCGGAGTTGACGCCAGGGGCGCCTTGGATGCGGCGGGCGGCGGCATAGCGGCCGGTGATCGCGCCATCATTGAAGAGGAGGACCTTGGCATCGCGGTCGAGTCCGATCTTCTCGGCTTCGAAGACGGGCATGTCAGTGACGATGGTGCCCGGCGAGTTCTTGGCGAGCTCATAGGCTTCCTTCAGCGAGTTGATCTTGACGACGTTGTTGCCGTAGAAAGCAGCCTCGATGATGCTGCGGGTCTTGGAAAAACCGGGCTTTCCTTTGCCGATTTCTTCCGTTTTGTAGAATGCTTTGGTTGACATTGATTTGATCTCCCTTGAAATTAAACCGAAAGTTAATACATGTTAGCACGTTTTGACTCTTCTTTTAAAGAGTCCAAAGCCATTTTCTCTTATGTTTTTCTAGTCGTTCCAATTGCCCTAAGAAAGGCGCGAAAACCTCCTATGTGGCTAACAACCGATATGCAGGGAAATAGGCAGAAATCCAGATTTTTGGCGCCCAGCCTATATTTTGCTGGCGATCAGCCGATATTTTGCTGGCGATCAGCCTCTATTCGTGATGGACTTTGGCAGGGCCATCACAACAGATACCGCCAAAACGATTTTTATCGCGTCGAACGGGAGATAGGGAACGACGGAGACAAGCAATGTTTTGCCTAGGTCCCAGTTCAAATAGAACATCATCCATAATGTTCCAATCGCATAGACGACGAGAGTTCCTATAACGCAAGCCAAAGCCATGCGGAGAATCGCGGGGATCTTCGGGATTTTATTCATGAAGTAGTAGACGGGGCTGGCGGCCACGAAGGCGATGACATAGCCGAATGTTGCGCTAATGCCGCTATTGAATCCGGCATAGATTGGCATGAACATCCCTAAACCTAGGTAGCTTCCGGTGATGATAAGGCAATCGAGCACTCCGTCGGCCATTAGGCAGATGATCATGACCATGAGCAGCTGGAGGGAGACTTTGACGTTCTCTCCAAAGGGAATGGAGAACATACCCATGACGCAAAGCAAGGCCAGCAACAGCCCGTTTTTGGTGATTCTTCTTACGATGCTAGAATTCATGCGGAGACAATTATAGTCGGCTACGGAGCGGAAAAATAGAGACCGAAATTTCGAATTCAAACGATTTCTCAAATGCGGAATGCCAGTATATTGAGTAGTGCACCCAGGGTTTCTGAATTACGCAGACTATATTCTTTGGCAAAAACGTGAAAAGAACCGCCGTCCTTCACGGATTTTGATGCGGGCGGCGGATTGATGATTGTCGCTCCATTTCATTCCGCGACTCTTACCCTAAGGCAGGGGCGAACCCCTATGCCATAGTTGTTGACGCCGTCGCCGTCGCGGCCGCCGTCAGCGCGGACGCACCACGCGCCGTACAAGGAGCCTGAGCGCGGCGAGCGGGTCCAATAGTAGTCGTTGCCGTTACTTGAGTTCTTATAGGCGCCTTTGGCGACCGCGTAGTCGGTCGGGGCGCTGCAGCGGGACGCGTTGTCGGTGAACCCGTAATCGGCGTTCTCGTAGTCTCGGTAACTCAGCAGGAATACCCTGTCGGAGGTGTCCTCGCAGGCATAGGGGTTCGAAGACGACTCCGTTGTCGAGGCGGAGTTGTCGACGCTTGAGGCGATTATATGCTCGCCTCCGTTTGGGAACGCCATCTTCAGGAATTCGCCGTTCAGCCAGGCGCGGACCTCGGAATTCGCGTAGTTGTTGGATTTCGCACTGAAGAGGCGCGCATCGAGCAGGGCGTCGGAGAGGAGGAGGGCCTCATGGCCTTCTTTCTTGAGGATTCTCCATTTGATTGGCTCGAATAAGAAGTACCTGTCCTTGGCGAGGGCATACCTTTTGCCGTCCAGGGCGACAATACCCTCCGCGAGCTGCTGGAATTTAAGGCGGCCGACGAGGCCTGGGTCTCTGACCTCGGACTGGGGGTATTCGCCGAAATAAACGTACTTGCCGTAGACTGTCGGAACAAAGCGGGCGCGTGCCTCGGGTTCTCTCCTTGCCCTCTCCTCGGCGAGGATTCGCTCCCTCGCCTCTTTCTCCATCTTCTCGCGGAGCAGATCCCGGCGGACCTTCTCCTCGACTTCCTTTCGGAGGGCTTCCTCGGCTTCTCTCCTTGCTTTCTCCTCGGCCTCTTTTTTGGCCCTCTCCTCGGCCTCTTTCTTCACCTTTTCCTCGGCCTCTTTCTTCGCCATCTCCTCGGCGAGGATCCGCTCCCTCGCCTCTTCCAGCTCTTTTCGGCGGCTCCTCTCCTCCTCGAGCTCCTTCCGAAGCCTCTCAGCCTCATCGTCCTTCTTGGCGCTCTTCTGGTCGATGGCGTTCTGGACCCTCTCCATCAGGTCCTCCTCGTCGAGGCAATGCTCCTGCGACGGGAAAGCCCTCTTGAGGGTGCGCCTCACCATGAATGGGGTATCTCCGTAGTCCTCGATGACGAATTCGATCCGCGGCTTGTCGGGCAGCTCCTGGATGAGGTAGGGGAGCTCCACCCTAAGCGCGTCGCAGTCCATCGAGCGGGAGGCCTCGGAGGACACGAAGACGAGCGTCTCGCAGGAGCGCATCGCGGTTTGGATCGCGGGAAGATAATCTCCTTGGGCGCCTTTGCCGTGCCTTATATTCCTGAAGGCGGCGAAGCAGGCGAAGCCGTTCTGCTCCAATAGGTCGAGCAGGCCCACCACCCTCTCCATGTCTTTGCTCGAATAGCAGAGGAATACGTCCCTCGGGAGCCCCGGCTCGTAGATGCCCTGGCTGATCTTGCTTGCCTCGGATTCGATCGCGGTGGCTTTCTCAAACCTCTCTTTGCCGGTGAAGTGCCGGTCCACGAAATCGTGGAGGGGGCCGACGGTCCTGGACGAAAGCGAGGGGAGAAGCCAGCGGAAAGCCTCGGCTGCCTGGGATGGATCGACCTCAGAAGACGCGAGGATGGCGTTGAGCTTCAAGGGGTCCCTGTCGTGGGAGTGGAGGTAGACGCCCGCGAGGAAGTCCTCCGCGGAGACGGAAAGCACCGCGTTCGCGGCCTCGACGACCCTCTCCTTGCTCGGGTACTTCTCGTGGGCGGCGTCCCAGAGGAGCCTCTTGCGGTTGGCGAGGAGCTCCAGCTTCGCCTCGCCCATGGCGTCGGCCAGCCTGGAGGACGCCTCCTCGGCGGATTCCCTCTCATATGTGGCGCCGCAGTGGCCGCATTTCAAAAGGTCGCCTTCTTCGTGCAGGTTCTCCCCGCACCGCAAGCATTGAAGCAATTTCATATAGTTCGCTCCCTAAACAAGTTCAAACCATATTATACAGGATAAGGCTGATATTGCATTTTCCCGCATCGTCTAAATTCGTCAATGCGGAGCGTTTTAAACTGTCGTTCTACAGCGGCAAAGCAAGCTATCATCGAGCATCGACTATCTACGCACGAAATCATTTTTTCGTATATGGGAAGTGCCTGGATCCTATCCTTTTTCTCTGTAGAACATCGAATCTCATTTAAGGAGTTTTTCCGTTTCAGCGGAAATTATCACGCCAAAGAATGGATGCCTTTCAATCGCCTTCTTGCAAGAAGGCTGCATATTTTCCGTCAAGCAGAAAGAAGAAGGGCCGCCTAAATAGTCCGAAAAGAAAGAAAAAGGCCAAACCCGAGATTTGGCCGATTGCTAGGTTATTCGCGGTTGGTGATGGTTTTGGGAAGCACCATCACGACGGATATCGCAAGGACGATCTTGATTCCGTCGAAGGGCAAGTAGGGGACGACGGAAACTAGAAGCATTTTCTCAAGGTCCCGGCTCATGTAGAACATCATCCAGAGGGTGCCGATCGTGTAAACGACGAGGGTCCCGGTAACGCAGGCGATCGCCATGCGGGGGATCGCGGGGATCTTGTTCAGGAAATAGAAGACCGGGCTCACCGCAACGAAGGCGATGACGTAGCCAAACGTCAGGCTGATGTCGCTATTGAATCCGGCGTAGATCGGCAGGAACATGCCTAACCCTAGGTAGCATCCGGCGATGATCAGGCAATCGACAGCCCCGTCGGCCATGCGGCAGATGATGATGACCATGAGAAGCTGGAGCGAGACTTTGATGTTCTCTCCAAAGGGAATCGAGAACATCCCCATGACGCAAAGCAAGGCAAGCAGTAGGCTGTTTTTGGTGATTCATTTGACGACGTTGGAATTCACACGGTCAACTCGGATTCAAAATCTAGCCCTGCAATCTTGCGAATCGCAGTTGCAAACCGTGGTATCATTGCATCAAGCAAAGGATTTGGCCGCATCATGGAAAAATATTTAGAAACCGTACTCACGCCTTGGAAAATCGGAAACTGCGAGATCAAGAATCGCATCGTTTTGACCTCGATGGGCGGAACCGACCTCTTCGGGTGGATGGAAAAGAACCACTTCGACAAGGAGGGGGCGAGATTCATCATGGAGATTGCGAAGAATAACGTCGGATTGATCCTCCCTGGCTGCCAGCCGGTGTATAACCCGATGTTTGGGAGTTGGCTATATAAGAATAAGAGGATGTACCGCGACCTCGCGAAGTGGTTGCCGGAATTCCATGCGACCGGTGCCAAGCTCTTCATACAGTTGACCGCGGGGTTCGGGCGCTCGTTCACCGTAAGCGAGATGATGGAGAAAATCTATAACAACAAGTTCCTCCGCTTCGTCGCTAAGCCCGTGATGAACCTCGACAAGATCACCGCCGCCCCCTCGGCATCCCCAAATCGCTGGAGCGACAAATTGCCTTCTCGTGAAATGACCAAAGAGGAGATTCGGGAGTTCATCGTCGCGTTCGCGAAATCGGCGAAGCTTTGCAAGGATGCGGGCGTCGATGGAGTCGAAGTCCACGCCGTGCACGAAGGATATTTGCTCGACCAATTCACCTTGAAATACGTCAACAAAAGGACGGACGAGTATGGCGGATCGCTTGAGAACCGCTACCGCTTCGCCGCCGAGATCGTGAAGGCGATTAAGAAGGAGTGCGGCTCTGATTTCCCAGTGTCGCTACGCTATTCCGTTGTGTCCAAAACCAAAGGCTTCCGCGAGGGCGCTTTGCCTGGGGAAGAGTATGAGGAAGCGGGTCGCGACATGGCCGAAAGCGAGCTGGCTGCGAAATTCCTCCAAGATGCGGGCTACGACATGCTGAACTGCGATAATGGCACCTATGACGCCTGGTATTGGGCGCATCCACCAATCTATATGCCCGAGAACTGCAACCTGAAAGAGGTTGAGCATATCAAACAATTCGTCGATATCCCAGTCGTATGCGCCGGAAGGATGACTCTAGAAGAAGGGGCACGCTCCATCGAAGAAGGGAAGCTCGACGCGATCGGATTCGCAAGAAGCTTCCTCGCCGATCCCGAATGGTTCACCAAGACGATCGAAGGCCGAAAGGAAGAGATCCGTCCATGCATTCTTTGCCATAACGGCTGCTTCAACATGTGCCATTACAAAGGCGTGCCCAATGACCAAGCCCTTTCCGATTCGCTTCACCTCGCAAGGTGTGCGGTCAATGCGGAGATGATGCAATGGAAGAAGCACCATATCAAAAAAGTCAATGCCCCGAAGACGGTTCATATCATCGGGGGCGGAATCGGCGGGATGGAAGCGGCCCGCGTGCTGAAACTCCGTGGGCACCATCCGATTATTCACGAGAAAAGCGACCGCCTCGGCGGGACGTTCATCCCAGCCTCAAGCGAATCGTATAAAGGCAAGCTCCGCGAGCTACTCGCGTGGTACATCCGTCAGATGGAGACGCTTGGAATCGAAGTGCATTTCAACGAATCCGTTGAGGACGTGCATGCGTTTTTGCCGAATCCCGTCATCGTCGCGACTGGCTCGAAACCCCGAATCCTAAAGCGCGTCAAGGGACATGAGAAGATGGTGGAAGCCTGCGATTACCTTCGCGACAAAAGCCTCGCGAAAGGCAAGGTGGCGGTCATCGGAGGAGGCTTGACCGGATGCGAAATCGCCTATGAACTCGCCCTCGATGGCCACGAGGTCGCGATAATAGAGATGAAAGATGACCTCGTCGCCCAAAAAGGCGTATGCCTAGCCAATTCAAGCTACCTCCGCGAATGGTTTGCGTTCAAGAAAGTCCCCGTATACCTGGAAACCTCTTTGGAGGAAGTCGTCGAAGGAGGAATCGTTTGCCGAAACAAGGAAGGCAAGTTATCGATCTCTTGCGACACCGTGATTTCCTCGGCTGGGTATGTTCCAAATCCCATCGCGCCTAAGGGAGGGAATATTCAGCTTGTTGGCGATTGCGATACCATTGGAAATCTTCGCACCGTCATCTGGGGTGCTTACGAAGCTTCGATGCGGATTTGAACCCTGATGGCCTAGAGTTCTTGCCGTCCATATGAAACTTAACGATTCGTGGAAATCCGTTTCATCTGGGGGCCTTGTTTTACTCTTGACGCATCCGTCTGCAATTAAGATTGGGCGGTTCGCTTTGAAAGCATTATCCCGTCGATTTGAATCGGAAGCAGCACATGCGCGACAAACATTGATTGCTACGCTAGAATATGCCTGATTCTAACAACGGCTGAATTTTGACGGAAACGAGGCAAAGCGCATGAAAGAAATAGACAGGATACTTCTTGCGGCGGCGAAGCTCGCAAGAGATCTCATAAGCGTCGGCGCGCCACTTGAAAGGGCGGATCTTGCCATGGCGTATATCTGCCACGCCTATGGGGCGCACGATATCTCGATCGTCTCAAGCACGACTTCCATCTCGCTTTCGGCTACAAAAGACGGAGAGAGATCGGTTTATCAAACCACGGTTCGCGGCATCGACCTCGATCTTGAGAAACTAAAGGAATTGAATGAGCTATCTCGACGCGTCGTCGAGGAAAAGCCCGATCTCGATGAGATTCCTTCCTTGGCCCGCGAGATCATGAACGGCAAGCAGCAGCCGTGGTGGATCAGCCTCATCGGCTTCATCATCGCGATGGCTTGCCTCGCCCGCATCTTCGGGGGCGGATACGCCGAGATCCTGATCGTGGAACTCAATACGCTGATCCTGTTCGGAATCGGCAGACTCGCGGCGAGATACCACCTGAATCGCTTCATCGTCAATTTCGTCTCGATGTTCATCGCGACGGGCGTTGGCTTGCTATTCACCTACATTGGCTTTGTGCCGTATTTCTATATCGTCATCACGACCAATGCCTTTTTCTTGATCAATGGGGTCGGCATGGTGAACGCGGTCAGGAACCTTCTGACCGGAAAAGAGGCGAGCGGCATCGTCGAATTGCTGAAGGTGGCCCTCGAGATCGTGACCATCGTCGCCGGACTTGGCGCCGGGCTATACGCGATGGGCCAATGGCATACCCACGTCATCGATGAAATCATCGGCTACACGCCAAGCAACTTCCTCGGCTATCTTGAGCTCGTCTGGCTTTCGTTCTTGGCCTCTTTCGGCTTCGCGATGACTTTCCGCATCAAGCCGCGCGACTTAGTTCTCGCAGGCCTAGGTGGCGCATTGACGCGCATCGTCTACATTCTCATGATGGCGGGAGCTCCTGATTACCGCATCGTCTATACCTCTCTCGCCGCTTTCTCCGCAGCGATATATGCCGAGATCCTCGCTACCGTAAGGAAAGAGCCGTCCACCCTTTATCTCTATCCTTCGATCGTCCCTTTGATTCCGGGAGATCTCTTCTATTTCTCGGCGCTAGGGCTAATCTGGGCAAACGGAGACATGATTGCCAAGTATGGGCCGGATTGCTTGCTCCAGCTCGTTGCCATGAGCGTCGGCTTCGTCGTTTGCTCCTCGGCGGTGTTCTGGTTCAAGAAGATCAAATTCCGGAAGATCATGAACTCCATCGAATCCTTGATCCATCATCCCCACCAGGGAAGCGAAGAGGAAAAATAAGGGGGACGTGCATTGAAAAAGAGACCTTCTCAGTCTCTTTTTCAATGTATTTTAGATCGCTTCGAAGACGATGGTCGCACCTTCCCAAGATACCTCTTCGAAGGTCACTTGGTAATCGAGATCCATGCCCAAATTGAATTTCGTGCCTTTCGGGAAGAAATCCTTATAGTCTTCCATCGAGAAGGTATCGCCTGTATGGAATAGATCTTCGTCGGTTGCGTAGTACTGGGGACCAAGGTCGAAGCTGTTCTTCTTGTCGGCCTCGATCATGCGGATGAGGTCAAACCCGCCCTCATAGGCATCGACATATCTCCTAGAGCCCGAATTGGCGGCAGGGATGACGACCGATTGGCCATTCTTCAAGATGAAATTGTCTGGGTCTTCGATATAGATGGCGCTTCCGGTATATAGGGCGGCTCTCGCGTCGATATGGTATATCTTGACGCCAGGCTCTTGCGGAAGAAGAGCGCGACCAGGGTAGGCGCGATCGGCGTCGAGCTCATTCAATCCGCCGGGGGCGTATAGCTCGAATATCAGATATTCATCGAATGAGGTCCCGTTCCAATCGGGCGCGAGGATGATGCATTCGCCACTTTCGAAGCTTGGCTGCAAGACGATTCTCGAATCGCCTTCGACGACATAGGGGTCCACCCAGCCAAGCGCAAGCTTTGAGAAGATGTCCTGATCGCCGATGTTACTATCCATCATGATGCCAGCTCCCGCGGGTATGCGGTCGCCGTCATAGGAATAATAATCTTCAAGCCCCATCATATGGCCGAATTCGTGAATGAGCGTATGCGAATCGACGGCAGGAGACCTCGTGGCTTCGTAATTGAAGTCGTAGGAGCACCAGAAATAGGCGCAGGGGTTAGGGGAATCGGGGTTTGGTTCAGCGTAGTAATCCCAGTAGCAGAACGCCCAATAAAGCTGGGTGGAGATTCTAGCAATTGCGCGGCTCCTCGTATAGTCCGGGCAGCTATAGATCAGGATGACCCCATCGATATAGCCGTCTCCGTCCCCATCGAATTCCTTCATTTTCTCATCGTCCTGTTCCTCGCGATACTTGCTGATCGCTTTGCGCAGGGCGATTTGGGATGGGCTGGATGCAGAAGTGCCTAGTGGGGTGCTAGCAAGCTCGGAAGCGGTCATGCCAAGCTCCACTTTGTCGGCAATCTCGAAAGTGGGGTTGAATCTTCCGAAGGACGATTTCCGATAGAAGGAAGAAAGCGACTCCCAGTAGTAAGTATCCTCGGGTCCTGATCCGTTGAAGAGGGGATCGAGATCATCGAGGGTGGAATCGCTGAAAGGGTAATCGGAAAGCTCGACCGGGATCACGAGGAAGTTCTCGCATTCGCCAGAATGGGTGTCAATGGCATCGACGCCGTTACTTCTATTGAACGCTTTGTAGGAATAATCATCGCGATAGATGTCGCCCGCTTCGTAGCAGTCGCCTTCTAGGGCTTCGACTTCGTCAACCGTGCGGGGCGTGTATTCGAATTCGCCGGAAAAAGTGATCTCTATCCCGCTAATCAAAGCGTCTGAAGAACCTGCGTGAATCGAGAAGGCGGCATAGTCCTCGACGTCTAAATCCATGGAACTGGAAAGCTCTGCGGAATGATATTCGGATGCGCCATAGGCGGAATATAGGCGGAGTTCAATCGGCGAAGCGGAATCGAAGTCGATCGATAGCTTTTTCAGATCGATGTCATATTTGGAGCGGACGACGCCGCGCTCCTTCTTAAGCGAGCAATAGGCATTATCTCCAGCGATCGCATAGAACCCTTCCAGCGGGAAATCCTTGCCGCTAGAGATGAGGCCGCTATCGTTATCGCTCCACTTGCCGGTGTAGCTTTGTAGCGTCCAGGCGCCGTTAGATGCGTCTAGGCGAAAGGTCGTTAGCGCGGGCTTCTCTAACTCGGAGGAAGCTTCGGCAACCGAGCCATTCTCTAGGCTAGAGGAAGCGATTGGCGCAGCGCCGCAAGAAAAAAGGATCGCGGTCGATAGCGTGAATATTGGCATCGCGAATTTTTTCATTTTTTTCACCCTCCTTGCAGCGCCCTAAAACTATACGCGCGTTCGGGCTTTTTTGTCAAAAAGTTAAAGCGTGTTTATAGGGCAAAGAAAAAATTTTAGGTCACGATTTCGATTTTTTCAGCAATTAGTAAGTAGGAGGGTAAGCAAAATGCAAACCGAAAAGAACCCAATCAAGGTTGGCCGCATCCCCATTGCGGTGGAGCGGGCGCTCAATCTGCGCCTTGCAAGCCAAGTCGGAATCTTCATGTCGGAAGAGAAGGTTTCCGAGCTTGCCGCAAGCCGCCCAAGCAGCTACCTCAAGGCGATGGAGGAAATCTCCCTCATCGCCCACCATCCTGACTTCGCGGGCTTTATCCGCGACGAAAGCAGATTCCTCTTCTTGCGCACCTACTGCAATAAAGGGAAGTTCGTCTTCGTCGGCGTGAGCGTCATCCACGAAGGCGTGCCGAAGCTATGGATGTTCGACTCGATGAAGACCTATTCCTTGGCGGAACTCGAGTCGCTTCATCAAAAAGCCAATTTCGTGCGGCCTTAGTCGGCACTATAATTGGAGGCGATGAAGAAAAGACGAATCGCCTACGCCATCATAACCCTCGCCCTAAGCGCGCTCATCATTTTCACTTCGACCAGGACTGGCGATGACCATAACCGGACGGGTGGGCTCATCATCGGATGGATCAACGACGTCTTTTTCGGCGGCTCGCTTTCTTCCTATGAAAGGGATGCGATCGTTGGGGTGGCCGCGAAATTCCTCGGCCACTTCTCGCTCTTCCTGCTCGATGGCCTATTCGGCTTTCTTTTCCTGCGCACATTTGGCCTAAGCAAAAAGAAAGAGGCGATTCTTTTCCTCGCCTATGGATTCCTATTGTCGTGCGCTGGCGAATTCACCCAGATTTGGAGCGCGGGGAGATTCGCCTCCTTCGCGGATGTGCTGATCGATTTCTCAGGCTGGGCTTTCACCTATTTGACCCATTTCCTGATGAAACATCCTATATAAGCGGCTCCCTATTGCGGTATTTGCCTGCCAATACGTCGTTCAGGAAGCTAACGCCGACTAGGATCGCGGCAAGGGCCAAGAACCCGCCGACACTGCCGAGCAAGAAGAAGTCGTTCCTCGGATTCAAGATGATGTAGGGGTACATTCCTGAACTTCCGTTATATAGCTCAGCGTCTGGCCAGATGATCGGACGCGCCCAAACGAAAGCGAGGTAGAGCGTGGGATATAGCATCGCGCTCAAGGCTTGGTACCATTTGACGGTGCCCTTTTCGTCGAAGAGGAGGTAATCGATGAGGGGCACTAGCAGCAATACGGCGTGATATATGAGACCCTGCGCACCGAATTCGATCGGATAGAAGACGATCGTGTCGATGAAATAGAGTAGCCCCGCGGCCATGCAAAACACCACTAGGGGCAGCTTGAACGGCATGTAGAATCCTGCGGCCATCCCGCGGATCCCGTGCCTCATATCGATCGCGTTGAAGATGGTCTCAAAGACGAGAACAACCGCAAGCGCATAGCCGATTTGCACTGAGCATAGCGACAATGCGCGCCATGCGGGACCTAGCGCAGTCACGTAGAAAATAAGCGCCACAAGCGTCCCGGCAGATGCTGCCATCCGGTATATCAATGGAATCAAACGGTTTCGAATCTGCATAATGCGGGTTTAGTTTACCACGCCTATCGCAATAGGGGTATAATCGGGGACATGCCAATCAAACTCGAACTCACCGATGACCAATATCCCTTTGAGGGATTTACCCATACTAGGAAAGTCGCCCGCGCCGTGGCGTTAGACGAAAATGGCAACGTGGCGATTCATCTGATCGTCCGCCATGACGTTTTCTGCGGCCAAACGTATTACGAGACCCCAGGAGGCGGCGTGGACGAAGGAGAGACATTCGAGGAAGCCGTGGTCCGCGAATGCGATGAGGAACTCGGCGCTAGAGTCGAGGTAGGGGAATACCTCGGCGAAGTCGTCGATGCCTATAACCTCATCAAAAGAAAGAACATCAACCATTATTTCCTGGTTTACATCAAGGAACGGAAGCAAAAGCATTTCGCCTCCTTGGGCGACCTTATGATCACCGAAACGCGATACGTTCCGATTGACGAGGCGATCAGGCTATACGAAAACCTCGAGGATACGCAGGTTGCAAAGCTAGTCAAGCAACGCGAGCTCCCGATTCTGAAAGAAGCGAAGCGCGTCCTTGAAATGAAGGCCAAGCAAAAGCAATAAACTTGCCCGCAATACAAAAAGAAGCGGGACATGTATCGATATTTCGCCAATCATTGCAACGAACAATGATTCTTTATGCACGCATATGCGCTTGATGCAAAAAATAATACTTTTATACCTCTTGACCTCTTGCGCGGAAAAAGAAATGCCGAAATTGCAAGATTTAGCACTCACCGCTTGACAGTGCTAAAATTATGGCTAAGATGTAATGCGTATCCAACGAAAGAAGGCATAAAAAATGATCAAACCACTTAATGAATACGTGCTTCTAGAGAAGCTCCCCAACGAGAAAAAGGTCGGCTCGATCGTCTTGACTTCCGAGAAGAAGCAGGGCAACGTCGCCACCGTCATTGCCGTCGGAATCGGCAAGAAAGACAAAGATGGCAAGCTCTGCCCGATCGGACTGAAGGAAGGCGAGAAGGTCATCTACCGCGATTACGCTGGCACCGAATACGAAGACGATGGCCACAAGTACCTCCTCATCAAGGAAGAGGACATCCTCGCCATCATCGAATAAACTAAAGAAAGAAGGAAATCACGCATATGGCAAAAGAAATCAAATTGGGCAAATCCGCCCGTGACGCGATGCTCCAAGGCGTCGATACCTTGGCAAACACCGTCAAATTGACCCTCGGCCCCAAAGGCCGCAACGTCGTCCTCGACAAAGGCTATGGCAGCCCCCTCATCACCAACGATGGCGTGACCATCGCCAAGGAGATGGAACTCAAGGACAGCTACGCCAACATGGGCGCGAAGCTCGTTTACGAAGTCGCCAACAAGACCAACGACGCGGCAGGCGACGGCACGACCACCGCGACCTTGCTTGCTCAGGCGATCATCCACCGTGGCATCGCCTCGGTCGAAAAAGGTGCGAACCCCGTCTTCGTCCGTCAAGGCATCGAGAAAGCCGGAAAGGCCGTTGCCGATGAGCTCCTCAAGATGTCCCGCCCGATCGATACCAACGAGGATATCGAGTCCGTCGCGACCATCTCTAGCGGCGACCCCGCAATCGGCGCCCTCATCGCCGAAGCCATGGAGAAAGTCGGCAAAAACGGCGTCATCTCCGTCGATGATTCCAAAGGCGTCGATGACGAACTCGCCATCACCCAGGGCCTCGAATTCGACAAAGGCTACATCTCCCCGTATATGGTCACAGACCGCGAGAAGATGACCGCCGAGCTCGAAGACGCCTTCGTCCTCGTGACCGATCAGAAAGTCAACTCCGTCAACGATATCGTCCCCTTGCTCCAGGCTGTGGTGGATTCCCATCGCCCGCTTCTTATCATCGCCGATGACCTCGACGCCGACGTCACCTCGACCATCGTCGTTAACAAACTCCGTGGCACCTTCAACGTCGTCGCGGTGAAAGCTCCTGAGTTCGGCGATGCCCAGAAGGCTGCCTTGCAGGATATCGCAATCACCACCGGCGCCAAATTCATCTCCAAGGATCTCTCCATGGAACTCAAAGACGTCACCTTGGAAGACCTTGGCCATGTCAAGAAAGCCACCGTCAAGAAAGACAAGACCGTCCTAGTTGGCGGAGAAGGCGACAAAGCCGAGATCGAAGCCCGTATCAACGAGCTCGCCCAGCAACGCGAAGCCTCCACGAGCGAATACGACAAGAAAGGCCTCTCCAAGAGGATCGCCAAGCTCTCCGATGGCGTCGCCGTCCTCAAAGTCGGCGCTCTCACCGAGTCTGAGCTCAAGGACAAGAAACTCCGCATCGAAGACGCCCTCAACGCGACCAAGGCCGCTGTTGCAGAAGGCATCGTCATCGGCGGCGGCGCAGCCCTTGCCCATGCCTATAAGGCGCTCAAAGGCAAACTCACTTCCGACATCGCCGACGTCCAGCGCGGCATCGACGCGGTCCTCGAGTCCCTCTATGAGCCGATTCGCCAGATCGCAGAGAATGCCGGCTATGAATCCAATGACATCGCCGAAGCTCAGAAAGCGGCTAAGGACAACATCGGATTCGATGCCAAGAATGGCAAGTGGGTCGACATGCTCGAAGCTGGAATCGTCGATCCAACCAAGGTCACCCGTTCCGCAATCCTCAACGCTTCCTCGATCGCCTCGCTCTTCGTCACTACCGAAGCAGCGGTCACCGAGATCAAGGAAGAGAAGCCCGCACCTATGCCGCAAATGGGCGGGGACATGTATTGATTCCCCGAATCAAACATAATACCGAAAGCCTCATTCCCAAGCGGAGTGGGGCTTTTTATCTGCTTGAATGATAGCGAACGCTCATTCCAAAGTAAGATTCGATTGTCAGAACAAGAAACGCCGCGCATTTTTGCGCGGCCATTTCATAATCCGTTAGGGACGTGTATTCGATTTTCAGTTTTTCGTGACGGACAATGTGATGGTCGAATCCGTCTGCTCGGTGACCGAGAAGCTCCAGGGGATAGCGTTCCCGTTGTTCATCTTGGTCGAGTTCTTGAGGATGTTCTTCGCGGTATTCGCGGTGAATTCGCTGGAGCCGCATCCGTAGTCGCTCGTTCCGAATAGAACCTTCTGGCTGCCGAAATAGCGGCTGGATGCCCTTGAGCCTTTGAAGTGATTCACCCCATCGGCGGAGATGGCTTCGATCAAGGTGTATCCTGATTTCGAGTAACTCGATGTGTTGCTCGCTAGCATGCAAGCGTCTTCGTTGAGGGGGTCAGTCGCGAAGGTTACCTTTCCGGAGCGCTGGCTATAGGTTCCGACGCGGGCGTCGACGTGAAACATCTGAAGTCCGGCTTTCTGATAGATCTTGCCGTTATTCATATCGCTTCCGGAGTATTCGGGGTACCCGCTGACGTCATTTTCATAGAGTCCGTCAGGAGTGTAGTAGGAGAGCATGAAGTACTCATCGTAAACGGTTCCGTTCCATTTGGAAGGATCGACGAGAATCAGGCAGTCGCCAGAAGACTGGAACGAATTCAAGGTGATCTCGAATTGGTCTTTGCTTCCGTCTGGAGCATAGGGGTCGACCCAGCCGTAGATCGATTTGGTGAACGCGTTATGGTCGCCGACGTTGCAGTCCATCATATCGACCATTCCGGCGGGGAAGCCATCGGTTTCTGCCCCATAGGAGTAATAGTCATCCGCACCGAGGAGGTGGCCGGTTTCGTGCACAAGGGTATGGACGTCGATGTTCGGGGTGTAGTAGTCGGTCTCAATCATATCGTAGGGGGACCAGAAGTAGGCGCCTGCGACAGGGTTAGTTTTGTTCGCGGATTTGTATGTGAGATTCGTGAAAGCCCACCAAACCTCGGTGGTGCTGCTGTATCCATCCCATTCGGTGCCGTTATTCTTGTATACAAATTCGACGCCATCGATATAGCCGTCATTATTCTGGTCGAATTGTTTGAGATCGACTGCCGAGGCGTAGGATTGAACGATCGTATTCAGATAGTTTCCGAAGTCGGACTCATCCCAGTTCGCGTATTGCTTTGCGAATGCGCTGGTGGTCTTCCCCAAGGCATAAGGGGAGACGAGGGTTGCGCGCATGCTGAGCTTTCCATAGCTTGATTCTTCATAGAAGGTGCGGAGGCTGCGCCACCCGGTTTCATCGGACTCGCCATTATAGGCGGTTTCGATCATATTGAGCTCTGCTTGGGTGAAAGTACCGCCATCGGTCGTGTAGACGGGGATGACGAGAAGCTTCTGATCTCCAATCGAATCGAGGACCGAGTCGTCTTGGAAAACATTGTGGGAAGGGTAATTGCCAAGACGGATGTCTTCCGTTGAGAATTTGGCATAGCCTTTGCCGCTATCTTCCTCGCTAGAAGCGGATTCGGAAATCTCTGGAGCTGGTTCTTCCGAGGAAATCTCGGGAAGGGGTTTGCTTTCTTGGCTATCGGTAGAGGGAGCAACGGAAGAAGTCGGAGCAGGCTCCGAAACGGAAGCTGGGCTTGAAGCACTCTGCTGGGGTTTAATTGAAATCGAGCAGCTTGCTAGCATCGCGCTGGTGAGCGCAAGCAATGGGATTTTTCTTTTCATGACTACACCTCCCGCGGGCGCGTGCCCGCTAGGAACATCAATATACTAAGTTTGCTGAAAAAATGAAAGCGCAGGATGCAGCCGCCTTAAGCGGGCACGCAAAGAAAAACCCAGACGTCTGTGTCTGGGCTGTCTGCGAATCCTCGAAGGGATTACAGTTTGCGGTTGTAGTACTCGATGATCGCGGATTCGTTGATATCGAGCGGGAGCTCGTTGCGCTCAGGGAGCCTGGTGAAGGTTCCGGTGAACTTGTCGGCATCGACGGTGACGTAGCCGACGGAAGCGGGCCTGGACTCCATGGATTCCTTGACCACTTTGAGCGGGCTTTCCTCTTTGAGGCTGATGACGTCGCCGATCTCGCAGAGGCGGGAAGCGATATCGCACTTCTTGCCATTGACGAGGATGTGGCCGTGGTTCACGAGCTGACGGGCGCCAGCGCGGCTGCGGGCGAATCCCATGCGATAGACGAGGTTGTCGAGCCTGGACTCAAGGATCCTGAAGAAGGCGAGACCGGTGACGGTCGGGTCTTTCTTAGCGATGAGGAAGAGGCGACGGAACTGGCGCTCGTTGATGCCGTAGAGGTTGCGGAGCTTCTGCTTTTCGAGAAGCTGGCTGCCGTATTCGGAGGCTTTCCTCTTGCGGTCGTTGCCGTGCTGGCCAGGGCCATAGGGACGCTTCTTCAACTCCTCGCCGGTCTCGAGGACCGAGAAATTGAGGTGGCGGGACTTTTTCCAAGTGCTTTTGGTGTACCTAGACATCTGTGTGTTCTCCTTTCTTTGCGTTTACAAAGTTAGGGTGCTTCTTCCATCTTCCCGGGTGTCGGAATTGATTTCGGCCCAGTAGCAAGGGGCTTACTTTGTTTCTTTGGTCCGACGTCAGGCGGAAGCGTAGAGGCATGCTGCTTCTTCACGCGAGCAAAAGTATACACGTGCACGAAATCCGTTTCAATCATTTTGTTTGGCTATTTTCGGCGGGGGTGGCGGGCTATAGATATCAAGGCTGCGCGCCAATGGGGCTACGGGTCAAGAAAACCATCGCTTTCCTATGTATAGAATAGGAATCGAGCGACCCCGTGTATGCGTTTTTGATTAACTATCCCAAAATAATTGCTATCGCTTTAAAGTATAATCTGGCCCAAAATCGTGATGAAAAAGCGAATTGCCCCCTCGCGAGTGTGCATGTGCGAGTGTATGATTATAGGCATGAGAATCGTTACCTTATTAGAAATACCTGCCATCATTGGCATCATCGTTGGCGGCGTAGCCGTCATTGCGGGAATCGCGATCCTGCTTTATTTCACCGTATTCGCCCAGATGAGGGCGAAACGCCAGGTCCGCGCCTTGTCATCCAAATTCGAATACCTGCATGCCTTGCTTTTCGGTCAGGACAGTCAATACATCAAGCGCATCGAGATGATCTCGCTCACGAATTTGCTCTACGTGAACACCCATATGACGTTCAACCGCCGCTTCAAGGAGATCCGCGACAAAAGCGACTCCTCCTCGCAGACCGCGATCAACCACTTGAAGGATTTGGTCGCCGATCGTGATTACAAAGCCCTCAAGGAAGCTCTTCCCGCCGCGAGGGAAGTCATCGAGCAATACGAGGAGCAGGTGAACGCCTTGAATACCGATCTCACCGCGGTCGTTCGCCCTGAGGAGGAATGCCGCCAGCAATGCCTCCAGCTCAAGGAGAACCTCCGTAAGATCAAGCAGGACTACTACGTGAAGCAGGCAGACCTTTCCTTGATCTCCGGCTCCTTCGACGCGATCTTCCATCGCATCGACGACAAATTCGTCGAATATGAGACCTACGTCGAATCCGCCCAATACGATGAAGCCAAGTCGATGCTTCCGCAGCTAAACGAAGTCATCGTCCAGCTTTCCAAAGCCCTCGTCGAGACTCCCAATATCTGCGTCACCATCCAATCGGTCATCCCCGATAAGCTTTTGTCCCTAGAGAACCGCTATGACGAGATGGTCCACGCCGGATACCCGCTCCACCACCTGATGACCCGCACCTCGATCGAGGATATGCGCCGCCAGCTTGAGGACATCACCAAACGCGTCCGCCAGTTCGACCTCCGCTCCGTGCAGGAGGAACTCGACGGGATCTTGGCCCAGGTCGATGAGTTCTTCGACCTCTTCGAAAAAGAGAAGGACGCCCGCGTCACCTTCGATTCCGAATGCGAGGGGATCTACGCTTCCGCCGCGAACGTCGACAAGCAATACATCCGCATCTGCAACGCCTTGCCCGAGATCAAGAAGATCTACGTAATCCCTAGCGAAGAACAGGCCAAGATCGATAACATCAAGGTCTTCATCAACAAGGCCGGCGCCACAAAGAGGCAGCTCGACACCTTCATCCATTCAGGCACCAAGCAGCCCTATTCGATGCTCGTCTCCAAAATGCACGCCCTCCGCGACGATGCGGAGCAGGCCAATTCCTCGATCGAGGACTTCTCGCGTTACCTGATGTCGTTAAAATCCGACAGCGAGTCCGCCCTGCAGAAGATCGACGAATACTATGCCCGCATCAAAGACGCCGAGGAATTGCTTGCCAAGATCAATTTGCCCTCGGTCGACGTGAAATACCGCCCGAAATTCGAGGAATTCTATCAGTATATCGACGAGGTGTTCAGCACCCTCTGCAATACCCCGATCGACGTGCTTAAGGTGGATGACGTCATCGCGACGCTTCGCCTAGAAGCCGATTCGACCCTGAGCGCCCTTAACCGCGACTATGAGCAGATGCGCCTCGCCGATAGCGCCATCCTCTTCGCCAATCGCGACCGTCCCCACATCGGCGAGATCAATAGCACCCTCACCCAGACCGAGAATTTCTATTTCGCCGGCGATTTCAAACGCGCCTACGAAGAGACGACCGCGGCAATCAAGCGCATCCGCGGCGAGTAAGAGAGTCAATCGATGGTTTATTTAGATTATGCCGCGACCACGCGCCCTTTTCCCGAGGCGCTGGACCGCTACGTCCAAATCAATCGCTCCTTTTTCGGAAATCCGAGTAGCCTCCACGCCGAAGGGTTTTCAGCTGCGAGGGAATTAGAAGGCGCTAGGGCATCCATTTTAAGTCTCCTGAAGGTCAATAAGACCCATGGCCTCATCTTCACTAGCGGTGCGACCGAGGCCAACGCCCTTGCGATCAAAGGCACCGCATTCCGCTACCAAAATAGGGGCAAGCGCATCATCACGACCGCGGTTGAGCACCCTTCCGTCTTGAACGCCTTCCGTCAACTTGGCGAAGCGTTCGGCTTCGAAGTCGTCATCTTGCCCGTGCTAGAAGACGGCACGCTTGGCCTAAGCGCACTAGAAGAGGCGATGAGCAAAGATACGATCCTCGTATCCGCGATGGCGGTCAATAACGAGACCGGAAGCGTCAATGACTTGCCTAGCATCCTCAAGATCATCCGCAAATACCCGAAGGCCTTGTTCCATTCCGACGTCACCCAGGCGATTGGAAAGCTCGATTTGCCTTATGCCGATATCGATTTGATCAGCTTCTCCGCCCATAAGTTCGGCGGGATGAAGGGGAATGGGGCGCTC
>CACYCS010000009.1 GCA_902773005.1 uncultured Erysipelotrichaceae bacterium | reverse complement strand
TCTTCGCCATGCAAATCGATCAGCATCTCGCTGAATTGCTTTGCCCAAGCGATCTGCTCGGCTAGTCCAGGGTCAGGCAGAACTTCGCCACGCTCTAGAAGCGCGTTGATCTGGGTGACCAAATATGGATGGCCTAATCCGCCTCTAGCGACCATAACCATGTCGGCATGGGTGATCTCAATCGCTTTTTTCGCATCTTCCGCGGTGAAAATATCCCCAGAAACGATAAGGGGTATGCTCAATTCTTCTTTTAACCCTTGAATCGCGTGATAATCCGCGGTCCCGGCATATCCCTGCGCCTTGGTTCGGCAATGGACGGAAATGGCTTGGACCCCTGCCCTTTCAAGGCGTTTCGAAACATCGAACACGTTGATGGAATTCTCATCCCACCCAAGACGGATTTTCGCGGTCACGGGCTTATGCGACGCGGCAACGATCCGCTTCATATATTCTTCTAGCTCTTCGGGTTTTTTGAGCCAGCTGGACCCTGCGCCTGTTTTGGTTACCTTATAAACAGGGCAACCCAAATTGACATCCAGGATATCGTATTCGCTGTTCTGCTCAATTAGCCCAATCGCTTTCTCGGCTGTCGCGGCGTCGAAGCCAAATATCTGCAGCCCTACTGGGTGATCGATTTTTGAGGTTTCTAGATAATCGAACGTCCTCTTGTTTCCGAAAGCGATCCCGCAGTCGGAGATCATTTCGGAATAGGAAAGCCCAACCCCAAAGGGCTTCATGAAGTCGCGATACGCGACGGTGGTTACCCCAGCCATCGGGCCAAGCACCACTTTGCCTTTGATTTCTACGTTGCCGATGAACATGCCCATATTTATACGATATCATCAGGCGAAAGCCAAATGAGGAATTCATATTTAAATTAGAATCGCACCCGAAAACGAATGCACGCCTCGCCTAAATTGCAAATGAAAGCAATTTCGAAAGCATATTGAGAGAAAAGATTTCTATTGCGATTTATTCTATATGCGTTTCAATTATGCCTGGCTTTGCCAGAGTTACTTAGATGGGTACGATTTTAAAAGGGATGAAGGCCCGCGAATGGATCTCCGTCGTGATCATCGTCGGGCTGACCGTGTTGCAGGTCTGGTTCACCATGCTTATGGTGGACAGAATGGCTGATCTCATTCAGTCCATCACTTTCATTTCATATAACAGGGACCCAAGCCTCCTTCCGGACGACCTTTATGCTTTCTACACCTCTTTCGGTTCGTGGGAAGCGTTCGATCAAGCGATGCAAGCCCAGGCAGCCAGTTCCACGGATCCATCGATCATTGCAGCGTCAGCAACCGTGCATTCGATTGCCACTGCAACCACAGCCGATATCTGGATGGCGGGCGGAATGATGCTAGGCGTGGCTGCGCTTTCATCATTGACTCAGATATTGATTGGCGTGTTCGCCGCGGTTGTGGCTTCCACCACCGCCACTTCGCTCCGCAGCCAAGTTAACGCAAAGGTATCCTCATTCTCTTTGGCGGAAATCAATCGCTTCTCCACTCCTTCCTTGATCACGCGCTCCAGCAACGATATCGAACAGGTCCAATTCTCGTTCCTATTGATGCTCCGCATGGTGTTCTCGGCCCCGGTCACCGTGATTTGGGCAATTTGCAAAGTTCAGGCCACATCCCTTGAGCTTACCGCGATCATCGGCGCGGCCGTCATCGCCCTCATCATCGTCGTCGCGGTCCTCATGGTTTTGGCAATCCCGAAATTCAAAACCTCCCAGAAGCTCGTCGACCGCCTCAACGGCGTCACCCGCGAGAATATCAATGGCATCCGCGTCATCCACGCCTATAACGCCGAGGAATATCAGGAAGACAAATTCAAGAAGGCTAACCGCGACTTGGCGAAGTTGAATTTGTTCACTGGCCGCGTCATCGGACTGCTTTCTCCGTTCATCACCATCGTCATGGATGGCGTTACCCTAGGAATCTATTGGTTCGGCGGAAGTTTGATCAATGGCGATAAGCTCACATACGCGACCATGAGCAGCTTCACGATGCTTGCGACCCAAATCATCATGTCATTCATGATGCTGTTAATGATGTTCGTCATGCTGCCCCGCGCCTTGGTATCCGCCAAACGCATCAGCGAGGTTCTTCACACCGAACCATCGATCGTCGAAACCAAGAACCCAATCACCCCGACGGAAAAGGGCACCATCGAATTCCAAGACGTCGGATTCGGATATCCTGACGCCGATACCAAAGTCATCGATCACGTGACTTTCAAAGCCAAGCAAGGCGATACGATTGCAATCGTTGGCTCAACCGGATGCGGCAAGACCACGCTCATCAATTTGATGGCAAGGCTCTATGACGCAACCGAGGGCAAGGTCTTAATCGACGGCGTCGACGTCAAAGACATCAGCTTCAGCGACCTGCGTTCCCGCATCGGGTTCATCCCGCAGAAAGGCGTGCTTTTCAGCGGAACCGTCCGCAGCAACATCGCCTTTGGCTGCCAAAACGCAACAGACAAAGAAATTAAAAAGGCTGCAGAAATCGCCTGTGCGGATGAATTCATCCAGGAAATGGATGGCGGATATGACGCCCCGATATCCCAAGGCGGCAAGAACGTTTCCGGCGGGCAGAGGCAAAGGCTTTGCATCGCACGCGCCGTCGCCACGAACCCCGAGATCATGATCTTTGACGACTCTTTCAGCGCGCTCGATTTCAAGACCGACCTCAAGGTGAGGCGCAACCTCAAAGAGAGTCAGGCCTCCGTCACCAAAGTCATCGTTGCTCAGCGCATCGGCACCATCATGGACGCCGATCTCATTCTCGTTCTCGAATATGGCCATGTCGTCGGTCAGGGAACGCATAAGCAATTGCTTCAGGACTGCGAGGTTTATCGCAGCATCGCATTGTCTCAGCTATCGAAGGAGGAACTCGGTCTATGAGCCCGGCGCCGCACGGCCGCAGGCAGCACGAGAAGATCTCGTCTGCCGACATGAAGG
>CACYCS010000008.1 GCA_902773005.1 uncultured Erysipelotrichaceae bacterium | reverse complement strand
AGGCCGACACTCGATCCGTCGAGAATGGCCTAGGCCTGAACCCGATGATCGTCGGATGCATGAAAGAGGTCTTCAAGGACTATGAGGGAGAAGTCGCGGCAAGGAAGCTTGAGGACTACCTAAGCGAGAACGCGCTTTGAAAGCTGCGTTGATTTTTTAGGCTGACTAACGGGGCCATGCCCATGCGGCGCCTTTTTACGTTTGACGCTCCCATCATGGCATAGTCATTTGAAATGTCCTTATTTTTGATAGTTTCGGGTATTTAAATACACTTCTTTTACGGATAGGCGGAATATTGTAGTGACTAGATAAGTCACCTATATAACTATCGTAGATAGTTGACATATCGTCTTTTGGAAGCTATTCTTCCCCCATCTTTGGAAGGGAAATTAGCCATGAAGAAAAATAGAATCCTACTCTCGCTTGCCATTGCCTCGCTACTTGCTTCTTGCGGCGGGCAAACCTCCTCATCCCTAGCTAGCCGCGACCCGCTTCCCTCTAGCGAAGCGCCCACCTCCATCGTAAGCGAAGAACCATCCCTCGCCCCCACTTCTTCCGAAGAAGAGGAAGAAGAAGGAGAGTGGCCGGAAGGAGTCAAAAATGAACTCGATGACACTTTCTTTGGCCTTGATCTTCCCTTCATTGAGCTAGGCGAAGAAGGATATGGGAACGCGTCTTACGACCTCTATGACCGTTGCACGATGACTTTGATCGGAGGAAATGACCTTACCGCGATTGATCTCGCCGACTACGCCGCGAAATTCATTCGCGCCAACTTCGAGGAAGATGACTCGGTCGATGAAGGAGGGGATTACCCCTGCTACTTCTTCAAAAAGACCTTGGAGACGGAAGATGGGGACCGCCACGTCAAGGTCGCGATCCGGATCGTCGACGAAGACGGCGAGCCCGCGAACGCCGGTCTAATCGAGATTGAAATCAACACCCCTTATATTTACGCTTGGCCATCCGAATTCTTGGCCCATTCCCTCTATTACGGCTATGGAAGCGAGGCGACCGTCCCTTCTTTCTCATCAGCCGACTATTACGATATCGACGAGGCGAATGGAATCGTCTACGCCTATACCTCTAGCATCGTCCTAGCGACCTTTGGCTATGCCGGGTCCCTAGTGGAAGCAGGATACGTGCACCAAGAGGAGAAATTCGGGCTCGATGACCTTTTCGTCTCTCCCGATGGCACTTTCTCCATCGCCTTCCACGCCGATACGGAAATAGGCGCGCTAGTGATTCGTCTCGCTGGGCTCCCCACCTATCCCGAAGAAGCCATCAAGGCGTTCTACGAAGCCTATGAAGGGCCTGAGTTGAATCTTCCTTCTTTCGATATCGATGGAGCGACCTACCGCTTCGTCATCGATTCGAACAACGCGATGTATGCGAATCTCGGCATGGGCGACATGGTGAACGCCACCTTGATCGTTAACGGCATCTCCCTGGAACAATGCGGCGCCTACTTCGCTTCCTTAGCGAATCTAGCGACCTCCTATTCTGGCGAAACGACATCGACCTACTTGTTCGAAGTAGGCGAAGCGACCTACCGCGTCGAAGCGACTTTTGAAGAAGACGCGTCCGAATTGCGGCTAGTCTACTATCCCTGCCCGATGAATCCGCGCTACGAAAGCTGGCCAGCGGAGCAGATCTTAAGCCTATTCAGCAGCCTCGTCTATGAGACCGTGCCCGAGTTTGAAGGCGAAGCGGATTACTTCGAGATCCGCTCCCTAAGCAATGGCAGCTATTCGATGGGCGACTTCCTGATGATCGCATGCGAGGATTATCTAGCGGCTCTTTCTTCCTATGAGGCGACTTTGGAAAGCGAACGCTTCACCAAAGTTGCCGAAAGCGAAACTGGCGTCGTCACCTATTATTCCCAATCCCACCGCATCGTCTTGTCGCTTCAACCAGCCGAAGGCGGGCTCGCGATTCAAATCAGGGAATCGATCCTGAGCCTAAGCGAAGTCCTAGAAGGCAGGATCCCATCCGCCAACCTATTCGACCTGCCGACTGGCTCCTATTGCAACGTCTTCTCTCTGATCGATGGCGACTCGATTGGCGCGCCCTATGATTTCGCGACCATTAGCTCTAGCTTCCCTTCCGAAGAAGCGGCCAAAAACGCCTTGTCTGGTTACCTCGAAGGCATCGTCGCAGCCGGATACGTTGAGCTAGCCAATGAGCCAGAAGGCTCCGAAGAAGAGGAATCCCAATCGGAGACCCACATCTACTATAGGGATGAGCTTCCCCTCCAAGTCACCTGCCAAGGCAACGCGATCAAGACGACCATGGGCATTCCCCAAGGCCTATAATCGATAGAGGATCAAACCATATACATTGGGCGCAGCCGCTTGGCTGCGCCTTTTGCATCTTTTTATGATTCAAAGCCAAGGTTAAAGAACTTGAGCAAATGCTGAGGAAGCTGGCTAAAGAAAAAGAACCTAGGAAGTGACGCCCCTCAAAGGTTCTTAGCCCCATCGGGAAGGCATCGAGCCTTCCCCTTGGGCCTTCATGATAAATCATCACGAAACGAAAGGCAAATTCATGGAAAGAAAAAATCCCATTACTCCGACGCAGCAAAACGCGCCACCGCAAAATGGCGCAAGGAAAACACAAAGTTCTAAAAGTTGACTGAGGAAAGAACCATGAACAACAATCCGTTTTCGCTGACGCTCGGAAATGGGTCGGGCAACTTGATCAGAAGGATCAAGAAAACCAATAGGATCGTGTCCGGATTCTCAAGCGACCAGCCAATAAGGATCAAAGAGCTGATTGAGCAAGCTAGTTCCAATTCGAAGTCCTTAAGCGTGTATCGCGATAGGCTCATCAAAAACTAGATCGTCTTCTCTCCAAAATCCGGATACCTAGAGCTTACGCTCCCCCGCTTCTGCTATTTCTTGAAAACCAAGCAATAATCGAATCCTGGGGGCAGCCTTGTTTCGAATCGCCTATGGCTTAGGCTTTCGCATATGGAATATTTCGAATCCATTGTTGCGCGATGAAGGATGAAAAATCTGTTTCATCGCGTAAAAGTACCCTGTTTTTGACCAAGTGTTTCGCGATGAAAGGCAAATTTGGGCTTTCATCGCGAAACAATGAATATTGATTTGTCCTTGAAGAAACTCGATTCCGCACCAAATTCCAAGCGACTTTTTGGTGATCTCGCACCAAAATCGGAGGGAGTTTTTTGCAAATATCGCACCAAAATAGGATCGGTAAAGAACCGCTTGTGGTTTATTTGCCTACAGGCAATTTGATTGCATAGCGCGGAATGCGAAAAGGCTTCTTTTTGCTAAGCGGTTATCATCTCTTTTTGGCTAGGCAAATCAGATATGCCCTTATCCTTATATATAATAAATTCGGGTTTGCAAACGAATGATGGCTCTAAACCGTCAACTGTAACGTATAATTTTGGCGTTCCGAAAGGAAATAAGATCCT
>CACYCS010000007.1 GCA_902773005.1 uncultured Erysipelotrichaceae bacterium | reverse complement strand
CAGCTATCGAAGGAGGAACTCGGTCTATGAGCCCGGCGCCGCACGGCCGCAGGCAGCACGAGAAGATCTCGTCTGCCGACATGAAGGTCTCCCTCAAAAAGATCGCCATCAAGGCAAAGCGGTTCGCCCTGCCGATTTTCATCGCCGCGTTCTTCGTCCTTGGCACGGTCATCCTTTCCGTCGTCGCCCCGCAGTACTTAAAAATCATGACCAACGAGATCACCGATCATGCAGCGACGAGGGACATCAATCTTGAAACGGTGGCCAATATCGGCTTCATCTTGGCTGCGATTTATATTTCTAGCGCGGTCATGTCCTATGTGTCCGCATTCCTTTTGACGGGCGTCACTCAGAGGTTCGCGAAGCTCATGAGGGATGAGATTGCGGAGAAAATCGACCGCATGCCCCTCAGATATTTCGATTCGCACCAGATCGGCGACATCATGTCGAGGGTCACTAATGACGTCGATTCCGTCGCCCAAGGGCTTGATACCGTCATCTCGATGATCGCCAGGGCAATCTTCCTTCTCGTCGGTTCATTGATCGGAATGTTCGCCACGGCATGGCAGATGGCGCTCACCGCCCTCACCGTAATCCCGCTCATCGTCATATTCTTGGCCGTCAGCATGAAGCTTGCGATGCCGCAATTCATCAAGAGGCAAGAGAAGCTAGGCGCAGTCAATGGCATCGTCGAAGAGAAATACTCGGGGCAGCTGATCGTGAATCTATTCAATGCGCAGGACCGCGAAAACGAGAAATTTGAGCAAGGCAACCAAGAGCTTGGCAGAACCATGTTCAAGGCGCAGTTCTTCGGCGGGCTTATGATGCCAATGATGAGCTTCATCTCCTATTTCGCCTATGTCGCCGTGCTAGTCGTGGGCGGCCTATTGATCGCAACCGGCCCAGAAACAGGCGTGAGCTTTGGCACGATTTCAGCATTCCTCGTCTATGTCCGTTTGTTCCAGCAGCCCCTGACCGAGGTTGCGCAGGCGCTGAACTCCTTGCAAACCATTTCCGCGGCTGGAAAGCGCGTGTTCGAATTCATGGACCAAACCGAAGTCGAAGACGATAACGAATTGCCGCGTCGCCTCCTCGTGGACGGAAATACCATCAGGGGCGAAGTCGAATTCCGCGACATCCGCTTCGGATATGACGAAACGCGCGAGATAATCCACGGTTTCTCCGCGAAGGTAAAGCCTGGCAGCAAAGTCGCAATCGTCGGCCCAACAGGTGCGGGAAAGACCACGATGGTGAATCTTTTGATGCGCTTCTATGAGACTAGTAGCGGTGAGATCCTAATCGATGGCGTCCCCATCAAAGAGATGTCGCGTGCAGAAATTAGAGACATATTCGGCATGGTTTTGCAGGATACTTGGGTTTTTGAAGGAACCATCAGGGAGAACGTCAATTACAATAGCGAGCCCTTAACTGACGAAGAGCTCAAGGAGGTTTGCAAGAAAGCGAACCTATACCATTTCGTGCGCACGCTGCCCGGAAAGCTCGACGCGGTCATAACTGACGCGAACGCGATTTCCGCTGGGCAAAAGCAATTGATCACCATCGCTAGGGCCATGGTCAGGAAATCCCCGATGATGATTCTTGATGAAGCGACTTCTAACGTCGACACAAGAACCGAGGAACTTATCCAGGAAGCCATGGACGAGCTCACAAAAGGCAAGACGAGCTTCGTCATCGCCCACCGCCTATCCACGATTCGCAACGCGGATCTAATCCTTGTCATGCGCGACGGCAATATCATAGAGCAAGGAAATCACGAAGAGCTTATGGCCCAAAACGGGTTCTACGCTTCTTTGTACAATTCGCAGTTCTCTTTCGAGTAATCAAAGTTTATCGGTCTTGTACAAAAACTCTATTGCATAGATCGGCAATAAAAGGAAATTTCCAATAAAAAATTTTGAGAGTTTCAGGAATTTTCCAATAACAAAACACGCTAAATTCAGAAATTTTCCAATACGAAAAACGGTCAAAAACAGGAATTTTCCTATAGCATAAGTGCAATATTTCGGGAATCTTCCAATATGAAAATGGATTTAATTCGGTATTTATTGAATCAAACTTCGCTTTTGAGTCCACGCGCAAACAGCGCGTTCACCGCATCGAGCGGCTTTACGCCTTCATAAACCGCCGCATATACCGCATCAACAATCGGCATCTCCACATGATATTCCTGTGAGAGTTCTTTTGCGGCCACAAGAGCGTTGATGCCCTCAACGACCATGCCGATTTCCTTGAGCGTTTCCTCTAGGCTCTTGCCTTGGCCAAGGAGCCTGCCGGCGTTGTTGTTTCTGGAGTGGCGGCTCGTTGCCGTGACGACGATGTCACCGATTCCCGCTAGCCCGGAGAAGGTCAATGGGTTGCAGCCCATCGCGATGCCTAATCTCGTCATTTCGGCCAATCCACGCGTGATCGTCGCGGCCTTGCAGTTGTCGCCAAAGCCAAGCCCGTCGCCAAACCCTGCAGCCAGGGCAATGATGTTTTTAAGCGCGCCGCAAAGCTCCACGCCTCTAATATCCTTATTAATATAGACGCGCATATAAGGCGTCGCGAAGAGGCTCTGGACCTTCTTCGCTGTCTCTTCGTCTTCGCACGCGGAAACGATGACGGTAGGCATCAATAAAGACACTTCCTCCGCGTGCGTAGGTCCAGAAAGAGCCGCGACTTTATATTCTGGCCCAAGTTCATCCTGAATGATCTCAGACATCGTCATGTGGGTCTTCGCTTCGATTCCCTTGGCGACGGTGATCATGATCATGCCTTTCTTCGCGTAAGGAGCAACGCGCCTAGCGGTCTCTCTGATATATGGCGAAGGGCAGGCGAACACAACGTATTCCGCGCCTAGAAGCGCTTCATCCAGTTTATAGGAGAAGCGGATCCTCTCATCGATTTTTGCATTAGGCAAATGGGGATGAACGCGGGTGGCTGCGTAGCGTTCCGCTTCCTCTTTGAAGCGCGAATATAATGTCACGTCCTCGTTCTTTGAGGCCAAAAGGTTCGCAAGGGCAGTTCCCCAAGTGCCTGAACCTAGAATCGTTACTTTGCTCATGACAACTAGTCTACAGGCATACGCATTATTGGCAAGGGGCAAAGAAAACTGAGCCCAGCATTTCGCTAGACTCAGTCTCGTAATTTTGTTTATTCCCCTTTTGGCTCTTCCGCGGGCTTTTCGTCCTTCGCGGATTCCTCTTTGGGTTCTTCCTTCACCTCAGGCTTGGATTCTTCAATAGGCGCTTCATCCTTTTGTTCGGGCTCAGCCTCTTTGGGCTCTTCCTTGGCTTCGGGCTCAGCCGCCTTAGGCTCTTCCTTTGCCTCAGGCTTTGGCTCTTCCTTCGGGGGCAAGGTGCCGTATTTGCAGAGATGCTCGATCTCCTCGGCGACGATGGTCTCCTTGTCGAGAAGGGTTTGAGCAATCAAGATGACCTGATCCTTCTTCTCGGTCAATAGCTTCCTCGCGTTCTCGTGCGCTTGATCGATGATCTGGCGCACAGCCTTATCGATTTCGAACGCGATCTGGGTCGAGAAGTTCTTCTGCGTGGATGCGTAATCCCTTCCGAGGAACACGCTTCCGGTCGCCCTTTCGTATTGGATCGGGCCAAGGTCAGACATACCGAATTCGGTGACCATGAGTCTTGCGAGGCGAGTTGCTTCCTCAATGTCGTTAGACGCGCCTGTGGACACGTCGTCGAAGAAGATCTCTTCCGATGTCCTACCGCCGAGCAAGCCGGTGATTCGGGCAATAAGCTCGTTCTTGGTCATCAAGAACCTGTCATCCTCAGGAGTCATGAGCACGTGTCCGCCCGTATTCCCGCGCGGAATGATCGTGATCTTCTGGACCTTGTCGGAGTAAGGCAAGTTGATGCCAATGACCGCGTGGCCAGCTTCGTGGTATGCAACCTGCTTCCTCTCCTTCTCGGACATGGATTTGCCAGATTTGGCGGGACCGCTGATGCGGCGATCGATCGCCTCATCGATTTCAGGCATGCCGATCTCCTCTTTGTTGCCTCTTACGGCGAGGATCGCTGCTTCGTTAAGGATGTTATCGATATCGGCGCCCGTGAATCCGACGGTGCGCTTCGCTAGCGCGGCGTAATCGACGTTCGCGGCGATCTTCTTGTTCCTTGCATGGACCTTGAAGATAGCCTCACGGCCTGCTTTATCAGGGTAAGAGACGGTGATGGTCCTATCGAAACGTCCTGCGCGGCGAAGCGCTGGGTCGAGGACATCGTCTCTATTGGTCGCGGCGATGACGAGGATGCCGGAATTGGCTTCGAAGCCATCCATCTCGACAAGCAGCTGGTTCAGGGTCTGCTCGCGTTCGTCGTTTCCGCCGCCAAGGCCTGCACCCCTTTGACGGCCAACCGCATCGATTTCGTCGATGAAGATAAGGCAAGGGGCGGTCTCTTTGGCTTTCTTGAATAGGTCGCGGACACGTCCTGCGCCGACGCCGACGTACATTTCGACGAAGTCGGAGCCCGAGATCGAATAGAAGGGGACTCCCGCTTCGCCTGCGACGGCTTTGGCGAGCAAGGTTTTACCAGTGCCCGGCGGGCCTTGGAGAAGGACGCCTTTGGGAAGCCTTGCGCCGAAACGGGCATACTTCTTGGGGTCTTTGAGGTAGGCGACGAGTTCAACCATCTCGGCCTTTTCCTCATCGCATCCGGCGACGTCGTCGAATTTGACTTTGGTCTGATCGGCGCGCCTAGCAGGCGATTTGTTGAAGCTGAAGGCGGAGTTGTTCATGCCCGAGACGGAGCTTGTGAGCCTCGAGAACAGGAAGATGCCGAGGATCAATAGGACCAGGGTCGAGATGAGGGTCGGGCCCCAGGTATCCCACCAGGTAACCTGGAAGGCATCACGAACGACGTAGAAGGTATTTCCCGCATAAGAGGGGAATAGCTCTTTGGTTTCGCCGATGCGGACTTCGAAGATCGAGGCATAGTAGCCGTGGACGGCGGTTAAAGTCATGTTGTCGTCGATGACAGGGACGACATAGCCTTCTCCCGCGCCGCTCCACTTGTTCTCTTCGATTATAGTGGTGAAACGGTAGGACCTGACTTTGTTGGTCGCGGTGTCGTTCTCAAGATAGGTTCCGTTGACAGTGACGGCCTTATAGCCTTGGGACACCTCGATGTTCAGCACCTGGGATTTGACGGTGCTGTAGGACTTGTACTTGTACTCGGCTGTGTGTTCGTCAGGATTGCTCTTATCGATGACCAGGGAATATCCGAGTTTGTCATCGAGTTCTCCGGCGGTCCAGGTGACCGAGGTATTCATGAAGTTCCTGGCAATCAGGAACACCATGCCAAATACGAGCAATGCAATGAAAATGTAAGGCAGTATGAAGCTGAATATGCTTCTTTTTGGCGCTTTTCCATCGTTCATGGTTTAGCCTCCTTTCGTGGGGGTTCACGCCTTTTTAAAAGGCGCGGCATACAAGAATGTACACCAAATACAAATTTATTCAAAGAATAAGCTTCGCGTCTTATTCTGGCTTAACGTGAAGATTCAATACGGACGTGTGGTATTCGCGGAAATTCTGACGATACCTCGGGACGTAGATGATCTTGCCGTCCTTGTTGACGAAGACCGGCCAGACGTAGCGCATCTTGACCGGCATCTTCCAGAAGGAATAGAGCTGGCGGACCGGTTCAAGGTAGCCGTGGACGACATAATTGTCAGCCGGGAGGGCGGAGCGGATCGTGACGGGGTAATCGTCACTAGTGATTCCACGGTCTTCGGCGCCCATCGAGAAATCGAGGTCGAATTGGTCGGTATGGAGTTCGCCCGGAGCCTCAAGGACATAGGAATACGGGAGGGCCTCGAAATTATTTCCGATGGTCAGAACGTCATATTCCTTGATGAGGTAGGTGTTGCCCTTAAGCTTTTTGATGAGATTCGGCTGAGGGGCAAGGCAGAGCTTGCGGATATCGGCGATATCATCCGCGGAAAGCGAAGGATGGTCGGGCGAAGCGGAGACGAATTTGACAAGGGTTCTTGCAAAGGCGTCTGGCGGAAGGGCGATCAACGCGCGGATCTCAAGCTCTTCGCCGTCGGCGATATCCTCGTCGAAATCGTGAACGAGCTCGGTTGTTTCGGAATTGACCGCATCCATCTCGGCGATGAGGTTCTCGCGGTCGATTTCGGTCATTTTCGATATCACGTCCCTCCTAATTGGGTTCATCATCTCGTCTTCGAACCTCGAGAAAGAGGAGGAATAGGGCACGCGGTTCTCGGCTAGATAATCGAGAATATCCTGGCGGGAATAATGCAGAAGCGGGCGGATGATGAGCATGCCCATGTTGGTCGATACATCGGAGAGGCCGTATTTGGCGAGCTTGCGGTTACGCTGCTTCTGGAGCAAATAGGTCTCGATGAGGTCGTCCTGCTGGTGGGCGATCAATAATCCGGCTGCGTGGTATTTGGTGTAGATTTCCTTGAAGAAGTCGTAGCGGGTGCGCCTTGCCCATTCGGAGAAAGTCTCGTCGTCCCTCATTTGCTTTTCTTCCGGCAAAGTGTCGGCGTCGAGCCCCTCAAACCGCAGATTCTTTTCTTTGCAGTACTTCTGGAGCAATTCGAAATCCTCATCGGATTCCGCGAATTTGTGATAATTGAGCGCCACGACGACGATGTGGGCGTCGGTCTTCAGCAACATGTCGAGCATGGCCATGGAGTCTGGGCCATAAGTGACTGCGGCAAGGTAATCGGCAGTTGGGTCAAAATTGTAGGAAATCATCTCAATTCCTTTCCTCTACTACGTCAGAGATGATTTCAAACATCTCTCCCGCGTTCGATTTGTTCGCGTAGGGCCTTACTTCTTTGATGAGCACGTCGACCGTATGCCTGCCTAAATGCAAGAGCAAACGATCGCCATTATCGACCTCGGTCGAAGGCTTGGCGACTTTGCCGTTGACTTGAATGTCGCCGGCATCGCAAAGCTGCTTTGCAACCTCGCGCCGCTTTACTAGGCGGCTCACTTTTAGAAACTTATCAACCCTCACGGATAATAGGATACCACAAATCCCGTAAGGGATTAGCCCGTTTTGAGCGCTTCTTTGCACAACACCCCCAAGAACAGGGGCGGAGACGGGCGACAAAGGGTAAGTTCAGTGGGCGGCGCAAGCGTAGATGCCTTGGCGTAAAGTGGTGTAAATTTTGGTGTAAATCATGTAATTGAATTCAAAACGGAGTTGGCGCGTTTCCTCGGATACAAAAGTGTTACCAACTCTTTGGTCGATCAATTGGAGAATCTTATCCAAGACGGGTACGTTAGGAAAAAGGACAAAATCTATTATCTGATTTAGCCGCGGCTCACTGCTGCTTGGCCGCAACGTAAACTTTGTGGATGGTTCTCACGATCTTTTCAAGCGCATCCATCCATTCGCCATCCTTTTTAACGCTGATGCGCAACCGCTTGTTCACGAAAGAGACCCTTAGAAGTTTCATCCACGGGATAAGTTTTTCGAACAGGGTTGCGCCAATTCCGTTGATGCGAGAAAAACTATCGGACATATAGATATCGATCCTGTCCGGGAATTCTTCAAGGCTACTGAATTCTTCCTCTTCGATGAGGAGATCAAGCCTCTTCTTTTGGACCAGGAGCTCAACTTCTTTGGGCAATTTCCCATACACGTCCCTCATGGATTGGGTAAAAACAGCGAGTTCCTTCTCGTCTTTAACATCCTCCAACCCCTGGTAAAGTTGGATCTTATCCGACTGGATCGCGTACTCCTTTGGGATGTATGCATCGATGTTGAAAAGCTTTTTCGCAGCAGGCGGAGGTGGCACTTCGCCATGCTTCTTGTTCTCCACCGCTTCTTGAAGCAACTTGAGATAGAGATCGAGGCCGACGGAATCGATAAAGCCTGCTTGCTCTGGGCCAAGAATGTCGCCCGCGCCGCGAATCATGAGGTCGCGCTGAGCAATTTTGTATCCTGACCCAAGTTCAGTGAATTCCTGAATGGCCTGAAGCCTCTTTCTGCCATCGTCTTTCATGTCTTTCTTGGCGTTATACATGAGATAGGCATAGGCGATGCGGTTGCCGCGACCAACCCTGCCTTTGATCTGATAAAGCTGAGATAAGCCAAACGTGTCTGCGTTTTCAACGATGATCATGTTCGCGTTGGGGATGTCGATGCCGTTTTCAACGATCGAAGTGCAGACCAAGACGTTCAGTTCGTTCTCATAGAACCGTTCCATCACATCTTCGATATCCTCTTTGTCCATTTGGCCATGGACGACGCCGACTTCTGCGGTTGGAATCCTTGCGGCCAGTTTGCTCGCAACCGCATAAATCGTTTCGACCTTGTTATGAACATAGAAGACCTGACCGTGTCTAGCGAGCTCCCTTTGAACGAGTTCGTCCACTGCTTCTTGCTTAAAAGGTACGACGTATGTCTGGATTGGCATTCTTGACGCAGGGGCTGTATTGATTTCCGAAAGCGGGCGAATTCCAACAAGCGACATTTGAAGCGTTCTCGGGATAGGCGTGGCCGAAAGCGTTAGCACGTCCACGTTCTTTTTCATTTCTTTGATGCGTTCTTTCTGCTCGACGCCAAATCTCTGCTCTTCGTCGACGATCAATAATCCAAGGTTTTTGAACTCGATTTCCTTGGACAAAAGCCTATGGGTTCCAACGGCTAAGTCGATCTCGCCTTTCGCGATTTCGTCCATGCTCTTCCTTTGTTCGGCAGGAGGAACAAGGCGTGAGAAAAGTGCCATCTTTATTCCAAAGGAGGCAAAGCGTTGCTGAGCTACTTCATAGTGCTGCCTTGCAAGAAGGGTGGTCGGACACAAAAGAGCGACCTGCTTACCGGAATTGATCGCTTTGAAGGCAGCGCGGAAAGCAACCTCGGTCTTTCCGAATCCAACGTCGCCACAAACAAGACGGTCCATTGGCTGGGGGCGTTCCATGTCGCGTTTGATATCTTCTACGGCCTGCGCTTGATCCTCGGTCAAAGGATATGGGAATTCGGATTCGAATTGGGCTTGCAGTTCGTCATCTGGCGGGAAAGCGTAGCCATCGATTTGAGCACGCTCGCCATAAAGGGCGATGAGCTTATCGGCCAATTCGTTGACCCTGTTCTTGATTTTCCCCTTTCTCTTCTCCCATTCGCCGGACGAGAGGCGGGATAATTTGGGCTGAGCACCCTCGCGACCAGCGTATTTTCTAACAAGACGGAACTGTTCGAGAGGAACGTAAAGGTATTCATTGTTGGCATAGGCGATGTGCAGGAAATCGCGATGCACTCCATCGACTTCGATCGTCTGGATATCGATGAATTGGCCAATGCCGTTATATTCGTGGACGACGTAATCGCCAGGCTTAAGTTCTTCGAAGCTTTTGAGGATTGTGGCGTTTTTGAATCTTGACGTGAATCTAGATGCAACGACGCGATGGCCAAATAGTTCACTGGCGGAGATATAGGCTTCCTTGAGGGCCGGTATTTCGAATCCTTCGCTTAATGATGCGTCGCTGATCCCGAGCCTTCCTTCTGGCAAATTGAATCCACGTACCTCCTCGAATTCGATTTGGGCATCCGCTAAGAAATTGAGGACCGTCGATTTCTGATGGGGCTCAGGAAGGCAGAGGACAACCTTTTCGTTCGTGGATAAATAGCTTTGGATCGTTGGAATGATCGAGGCGATGTTGCGGCCCGTCATCGAGATCTTGTGGGCTTGGAATATGATGTCGGTTGCGGATGTGGCGAAGGGATCAGAACTCAGAACGCTGTACTTTTTGAAAGCACTGGCGACGGGCATGTAATTCGATAGTCGCGACACGACTCTGCCAGATAAGAATAATTCGCCTAGGAATTCATCGGCTTCGCGAATGAGCATCGAACAAGATTCGTCAAACTGCTTCTTGTTGCAGATGAAAACGGTCTCGGGATTTAGATAATCCAAAACGGAAATGGCTTTGCCTAATGCGAACCCATAATACTTGTAAAGCGATTGCTTATAGTTCTTGTTGACGAATTCTTCGACGTCTAAATCAACGTTGGTCTGCAGATTGTCCGCGAGGACGGGCGCAAGAAGCTGCTTGTCCTTCTCAAGCCTTTCTTTGACGTTATGCGCGAATTCGCTGAGCTCGTCATCGGATAAGAATATGTCCGTCGCAGGAATGATCACGCATTCGTCAAGTTTCTGCCTTGAGGTTTGGGAGCCGATGTCGAAGAGTCGGATCGACTCCACTTCGTCATCGAAGAACTCGATGCGAATTGGGCTTAGATATGAAACGGAATAGACGTCGAGGATATCGCCTCTAGAAGCGAATTGCAGAGAGTGCTCGATTTTGTTTTGCCCGCCATACCCCATATCTACGAGATGGGCCTTTAGTTCTTTGAGGTCATAATGGTCGCCGACTTTGATGGTCAGGGTCTCTTGAGCAAACCTCTCTTTCGAGGGCAGGTAGCGGAGCAAGGCGCTTGGGTGGGTAACTAGGATTTTGGGGCCAGGCTTGCATAATTGGCCGAGCGCATAAAGCCGCTGGGACAAGAGCTCGCGGGAACTCGTGAGTTGCTCGGCGCGCAGAAGTTCATCGGACGGAAAGAAGACGATTTGGTCCTCTTCCAGGAAATTCAAAAGGAACTCATAAAGCCTTTGCGCAGCGTACTGATTCGATGCAAGCAAAGCGTAATTTGCAGGGTTTTTCTTGAAAATTGCAGCAAAAAGCAATCCAACGCCAAGAGTTTCTTCAACGACAAAACGCCCCTTTTTCTCAAGGAGGGGGGAGGTGACGCTAAGCTCTTGGAGTTGCTCAATTAAGTTGGTCAATTTGATTCCTTTCCGTTGTAGTGATTCATCGCGAAATTGAAGTCGTGAAGGAGCGCGTCACGGAGCGCCCTTGCGGCGTTAGTGGTTGCCTCGTCGATCTTCTCGGCATCCTCTTGCGAAGGCTTTCCAAGAACCCAATCAACACCTGTGTGCGGGGGCTCTCCAATTCCGACGCGGATGCGCTTGATGCGGTCGGTGCCAACGCGGTCGATGATGTTCTGCATGCCCTTTTGGCCGCCCGAGCTTCCGAAAGGACGCAGGCGGATCTTTCCTGGCTCTAACGCCATATCGTCATAGACAACGATGACCTCGTCAGGCTCAATCTTGAAATAATGCATAAGGGGTTGCACGCATTCGCCAGAAAGGTTCATAAGCGTCTCCGGCTTAACGATGATGAACGGCTCTTCAAAAGCCGGATTCTTCACCACTGCGTAAACACCTTTGAACATAGAGCGATCGAAATCCGCGCGAACCATCTCCGCGAGTTTGTCGACAACAAGATATCCCATGTTGTGACGGGTGTTTTCGTATTGGCGGCCGGGATTGCCTAAGCCGACGATGAGTTTCATGCAAATTTCTGAGATGCGATTTTGTTGATGACGGAAGCGATTCTTTCGACGCCTTCGTGGTCATAATACTCAATGGGGCGTTCCAGCAAGGAGCTAAGCGACTTGCGTTCAGGAGAAGCCTCTGGATCGTTTTCGAGATACGATAGCGACCTCTTCATGATGAAACGGTTGATAGGACCAAGCTTTTGAAGATCAAAGCTGCCGCGAAGTTGGTAATAACGAACGTGATAGAGGTCGAGGATATTCGAGGAAATCAATTCTTCCCTGCCTTGTTTGGATGGGATGGACATGCCGGAAGAGAACACAAGGATATCCTTGCCGCCGTCATTCATGTCGTCATAATGGACGAGGAAGTCGTTCAATCCCATGATGACGCCATTACGGACCCACCCACCGAAAACGAAGCAATCATACATCTCGAGGGCTTTCTTCCAATTCAACTTATTAAGGGCCAAAACATCTCCGCCAACCATTTTGGCAAGATCTTCAGCATAGGCTTTCGTGCAGCCTGTAGACGTTTTATAAAGTACAATGGTGCGCATGGGTCAATATTATCACAATAGCAAGCGCTTCCGCCATATACGTATGGCGCGCGCAAAAGAAGATGGATATACTTACGCAGTATGACCGCGAAAGATTGGTTTATGGATTTTGCGAGGGGTACCGCCCTCGGTGTCGGGATGCTGCCTGGCGCTTCTGCCGGGACGATTGGCATCATCGTGAACGTTTATGACAAATTGATTGGAGGGCTGTCCGGATTAAGGAAGCAATTCTGGAAATCCGTGGTTACCTTGATTCCGATCATGCTTGGCTGGGTTATCGCCACAGTCGTGCTCGTTTACGCAGAGAAGAAACTCTGGGACTATATTCCCTTCATCATCGTTTCCCTTTGCGCGGGAATAACGATCGGCGGACTTCCGGTTGTGACTGACGGAATAGGAAAGCCAAAGGTTGGTGGGAAAGAGATTTCTTTAATCGCAGTTGGCATCATCGTCGGTGCCGGAATCGGTGTCTTGTCCGTTTTGGCTTACATCTTCAACTGGTTCTCCTTCGAAGCGGCATATCTCAACCCAAACCAAAACTGGTGGATATATATTGTCACCGTATTGGTGGGAGCGGTCGCTGCGGCGGCCTGCATAATCCCCGGCGTGTCCGGAGCGATGATTCTATTCATTTTCGGTTTATACAATCCAGTTTTGGAAATCTACATCGGCGAAAGCTCCATCATCCATAATCACGATAGGCTCGGCAGCGGGCTGTTGCTTACTTTGTGCTTGGTCGTCGGCATTGTGGTTGGTCTAGTTTCCATCGCTGGCCTATTGAAAAAAGCGCTGGATCAACATAAACGCTCAACGTACTCGCTGATCTTTGGCTTTATTTTGGGCTCCGTTGTTTCCATGTTCGTCAATAACCAAATCTGGCCGACCTATTCCAATCCGAACAACAACCAGCCATGGCAGTTCATCGTTGGAGGCGTCGTCTTGCTAATAGCCGCCGCAATCATGTTCTTGCTAGTTAAAAAACGGAAAAAGGACACCCAAGAAGACACCGAAAAATAATATTTTTGGAAGTCGTCAAACAAAAGAATTGACACTTTTCGGATCACTCGTTTATTATCCAAATCACGGGAGGCTCATTTATGCCCAGAACCGCTCAACAGAACCAAGTAATCAAGGACAAAAGACGTACGAAAATCAT
>CACYCS010000006.1 GCA_902773005.1 uncultured Erysipelotrichaceae bacterium | reverse complement strand
GGGATGCTCCACGATAGAGGGCGAACCATGGTATAGGATCAGTTTGCTCATTGCCGCTCCTTTCTATACTTCTAGGGAAGTAGTTATCTAAATTATACTTCTAAGGAAGCAGTAATTGCTAATGCTAATCTGACGATATGCCGATTTTGAATGGAGCAGCATTCGAAAACTGCGCCACGCCTATATTTTCTTACGGAGCATGCATTAGAGCCATATCATAGGCACGCTTTTGCCAAGGCGTTACAAAAGCGATTCCTAACGCTAGTCTAGCGCGCAGAGCATTCCCTAGATCGCGCGTCAAAGAAGCGATTCTGAAAAAAGGTCATCCAACGAATACGATTCCACGGACTTGTCGCTCAATCGGGACTTTGAAATGAACACCGTTTTAATGAATCCCACATTGGAAGAAACCATTTGACGTGCTTCTTCGTCCGATTTCGATTTGGAGATTTCGGAATCGCGGTACTTGCATTCGAAATTGATCAAGCCTTTTGAAGTTAGGCCCACCACATCGAACTCGTAGCTTCTTTTTGTCGCCCTATCGTTGACTAGGAGCGGGAATAGGTCAAGCAACCTCTCTTTTAATTTCCCTTTCTTATTCATCAAGGCAATGAATTCTGCGCAGACTCCCTCAAACCGATGCGGAATGAATTGCTCATGCAATTCCTCGGCGATGAAGGTTCGATAGTAATCTATTGGAGTGAATAGAAGCCGATTTGCCCTCTGGCGTTCGAGGAAAGAATAATGGAAGGCCATGCAGGCATCGGCGATTCTGTAATAATTCCTCTTCTTGCCGTTATCCTGTCTCATTTCTACCTGCTCAATCACCTTGATGTCCAATAGCTTTTTGAGTACATAGTCGATTCCTTTTTCTGGCCTTGCGTTTTGGTAGGCCTGCTTGATGTCGGTATAGGAAAGCGTCTTGTCGCCTATGATGTTAAGGACGAATGGCGCGTTCTCGATCTTCGCGATTTCGTTGTTGATCCGCGATTCGATTTCCGTGGCTAGCAATGGACTATTCGAGAAGAACAATTTGACGACGTTGTCATCGAAGGACAGCCTTTCATCGATTTGCAGCAAATAGAAGGGAATGCCTCCTAGGACGCAATAGTAATTCACCTTATCCTCTAGCGAAGCGTTGGGATAGAAGGCGGCGCTATCTAGGTAATTAAGCGGCTGCAACGCGATTTTGCAGGTGAATCTTCCATGGAGCGGCCTATTCTCGTCATCGAGCATCCGCATGACATCGATCGAGGAGCCGCAGATAATGAGCTTGAGGGGGTTGGGCTTATCGAGTTTGTTGATCGAATCCAAAGCGTTTTTGATTTCGGAATCGGTGGCGTCGCCTTCTCTCATATATGGATATTCATCGATGATGAACAGGATTTTTTGCGCTTGCGCGTTTTCATGAAGGAAGACAATGACGTCATAAAGCGAGTCAAAACGGAGATAGGGCATCTTGAGAAGTTTTCGGATCTCGGATTCGATATTCCTCAAATTGGATTCATAAGTCGACTTAAAGCATTCGTAGGAGATGATGAGCCCATCGAACTTCTTGGTGGACTCAGCAATCAATTGGGATTTCCCGACCCTCCTTCTTCCTTCGATGAGAATGCACTCACACCGCTTGGTCGAATACATCGAATTCAGCTCTTCCAATTCTTCTTTCCTGCCGATAAACATATCTTGCTCCGATTTACCTAAATTTATTTTACCAAAATTTATTTGAGTAAAATAGAGTGAGATTTGCGTCCGCATATGGCGATCCGCGCCATCGAAGGCGCGACTTGGAAAATCGATCAATGAGCAATTAGAAGAAAACCAGAAGGGGCATGCATTTAAATTCGCTTGGATTGCATCGGTTTTAACGTGGCTCGATTGCGACTAAGGCAAGCGTGAAAAGCAGTCAGCCTTTGATTCAAACTCTACGCGTCGTTCGCTTTTGCTGACGGATGCATTGCTGTCAAATTTACCTAAATTTATTTTACCAAAATTAATTTGGGTAACTTATATGAAACAATTCTATGCTATGGGTACGCGAAGCCCATCTTTACATTTTCTGTGTATCAGCCGAATGGATGTCTCATCTTCGACGGTCTTCATCTTGGCGTACAGCATTGCGATGAGTTTAGGGTGATTGCCCCTCGCCTTCAGGTAATTCCTATAGCAAAGCAATCGACTCCAGTGGCAAGAGTAACGAGGAAATCGATCGTCTTGGCCTTCCTGATCAAAGTCAGGCGGTCAACTCCTAATTCCATATCCGTTCGCTTCATAAAGAAGTTCAATCGCGGATAGGCACGTCTAAATTAGAGACTTGAGTATCGAATATCTGTATTTCACCCGGGATTTGCGGTTTATAAGCAAAATATAGGATACAAGATCCTTGGTCTTGATAAAGACGAGGAGTTCCGGCTCCTGTCGCATTGGTTTTTCCTTCGTATCCTTGCCTTTTTCCACATTATTTTCATCCTCCGCCCTTAAAGGATTCCGATTCGGGCGGCGGATTATTGGTTGTCGTTCCATTTCATTCCGCGACGGTTATCCTAATGCTGGGGCGGACGCAACGGTCGCCGTAACTAACGGAGTCGCTGAAACGGTCGCCAAAGGAACCAACGTAGCACGCGAAGTACGAGATGTGCGAGTACGGCGAGCGGGTCCAATAGCAGCCGTTGCCGTTACTTGATTCCTTATATGCGCCTTTGGCGACAGCGTAGTCCGTCGGAGAACACTGCCGGGAAGAAGAGTATGGGAAGCCGTAGGAGGCGTTGGAGTAGTCCTCGTAGCTCAGCAGGAATACCCTGTCGGAGGTGTTCTCGCAGGCATAGGGGTTCGAAGGCGATTCGGTCGTCGCGGCGGAGTTGTCGACAGTCGAGATTACGCTGTAGGAGTCGCCTAGGGCGAAGGCAGCCCCATAGAAATCCGCGTTCAGCCAGGTGCGGACCTCGGAATTCGCGTAGTTGCTCGCATAGCGACCGTTCATTCTTCCTTCGTAGTTTATATTGTAGCGATGTGCGTCGAGCAGGACGTCGGAGAGGAGGAGGCATTCTTCGCCTGACCTCTCGAGAACCCACCACTTTATGGGCTCGACGGCGAACCAGGAGCCCGACTCCTTGGCATAATATTCGCCATCGAGAAGGTACCATCCGTTGTCTTCGGGAGAAGCCAGGGCGCCCAAGGACGCGAGGGTCGACGCATCTTCCACCTCGGATTGCGGGTACATGCCGTAGGTGACGGTCTTGCCGTCCTCGCTGAAGGAGGGCCTGATGCCGAGGCGCATTTCTTCTGCTACTGCTTCTTCTGCTGCTGCTTTTTTCTCAGCCTCGGTCATCGCTTCCAGCTTGAGTTCGGCTGAATAAATACTATTTGACACGCTGATAGAGAAACCGACAAGTCGCCACGAGATGGAACTGCCATCCTCATATGTTCCATTTTCTATGTATTTGGCCTTGCGCGTAATTCTCTCGGTGGATTTGGGGGCGGCCATTCCCCTTGCGTCGTATGTTACATTCACCTCGCCACCAGCTGATAGGACGAACTCTATCCCCGACTCATAGTCCCCATGTTTGAACGCCTGCCCCGCTTTCGCCATCGAGTAGACGTTCTGCGCCTCGCCGAAATTGTTTCCGGATAGCAGGGACGCCGCCGAGTCATAATCCCCGCTTTGCAGTAATGAGACGCCTTGGCTAAGCTGGGCAGAAGGCACGAAGATGGTTGCGGAAAGAACTGCCATGGTGATTCCTATAACAACCAGCAACGAGGCGGCGATGATTGACATACGCTTCCTCCTTGCCCTAGCTTTTGCCTTTTTGAGTCTCTTTGCCTCAAGGCGTTTCCTCTCTTCCTCGACTGCAATCCTCTTCTTTTCTGATTCGATCCTCTTCTTTTCCGATTCGATCCAGCGGCTTTGCTTGTCCTCAAGATCAATGTAATGGGCCAGAGCATCGCGATTCCTGCCCGTTGCTAGCTTTGCGTTCTCGAATTCGACGAGGTCGCCTATCGGGGTCAATTGATGTATGACGCCTTCCTCGTCCTTCGCCCCGACCCTCGCCTTCAGCGCGCCAAAGTAGGATTCGTGGTCGGAGGAATTGAGCGTAACCGCCTGCGAGAAGTACTTGCTCGCCTGCTCGAAAAGCGATGCCTTGAGGCAGGCGTCTGCCATCGACTTCAGCAAGTGGGACAGCGACGCGTCCTCCTCCTTCGGAAGGTAGGCGATGATTGAATCGAAGACCGGGCAGACTTCCTTAACCTCGGGCGAAGTGAGGATGGCGTCGGTGAACGGGCGAAGCGCATCGGCCGCCTTCTTCATTCCGCGGTTAGCCAATGCAAGCTCGACGTCGGAATAGTCCGATAGAAAATGTATCCGCATCCTGAGGTCACTTGGCCTGCAGCCTAGTTTTGCGCAGGCTCTGAGGAAATACCTATCCCCTTTGTCTGGATCGTATTCGATGAGGCGGTCGAGGTAATGGAGCGCTAGGTCAAAGATGCCTGCCGCGAAGCAGGCGTCCACGAACCCCTCCTGGGCAGACACAAACTCGCCGAAGGAATCGTCGCCATAGGCGTGGAGGAAGCCGTCTAGGACCTTCGCAGTCTTCTCGTTTGGCCTCTTCTGGCAAAGCGATACGCCTTTCGATATGAACTCCTCGCGGAAGGCGAAGCGATAAGGCAATAGGAACCTGACGGCGGCGTTCGCGGCCTCGGGCATGTCGTCTATCATCGAAAGTGCCTCCTCCGCAACGAGGCGGAAGAGCACGTCGATCTCTTTCTTGTCGAGAGGAAGCTCGCCGCTGAGCAAGGAAAAATCGTTCCTGTCGGCCGCGATCGAAAGGTATTCGCTGAGGTCCTTCGCCCCCACTTTGCACTCGAGTGAGACGAGATAGAGTGAGGCCGTGAGGTCAAAGTACTGGCCGTATTGATCGACGATGTCGGATGCGTCCTTCGAAAAGCCTACCTCGAAGGAGGATCTTGCGGCCTGCTCAAGGCAGGCCCTATAAACTGCGGGGTCGTCGGAGAGGAACGGGAGTGACTCCTTGACGGTCTCTTCCGCTTTGTCTAGGGAAATATGAGAGACGGCGGCGTCGAACATCGGCTTGTGCATCTTCGCGACCGACGGCACGTCGTAGTGGGCAATTCGCTTATAGAGGGGATAGGCACCCGCGAACTCGTTCCTCCTTGCTAAACCAAGGCATATATCCGACAGCTTGGTGAGCAAAGGGAGAGCGCGGTCCTTCTCGGAGTAGTCGATGGCATTGAATGTCAGATCGAGGTCAGCAAGCAAGGCTTTCTCGTCCGCGAGGAGCGAATCGAAAGACTTCTTCGACGATTCGACCATAAGCATGCCTAGCAGCGCCTCGGGGTTATGCGGGTTCGTTGAGAGAACCTCGGAATAGAAGCCCTTTGCCCTCTCGAAGTCGCCCCTGGAGAGGTAGACCTCGGCCTGGGCAAGGCGGTTCTCCTCAGACTCGGAGAGCTTGGCAATCGAGGCCAGGCCGACCTTCCTTTTGGCGACCTCGGCCGGCTCCACCGACTTCGTCTTCTTCGTCACGGATGAGACAGACTCGGCCTTGACGGCTTCGATGGACTTCTGGCCCTTCCTCTTCGCGATTGCGACCTCCTTCCTCTCTATGGTAGGCGTCTTGGTCTTGGCGGCAGATACGTATTTGTCGACGTAGTCGCGCAGGCTGTCGAGAAAGGTGATCTCGTCGCGCTTGAGGTGCTGCCTGCTCCTTAATGCCGGGGGCAATTTGCCCGGATCCAGAGGGTCTTTGAAGATCACACAGAGGGAGCCCTCCTGCTTCTTCTTGTCTCTGATCCTTGCGAGGTACCTGTTCCATTCGTTCCTGACCCAGGTTGACTCGATGTACTCTCTCCTCGAGGCGTAGACGAGCATCACGGGCGCCGAGTTCAGCGCCGCGAAGATGTAGGGTTCGAAGTTCTCCCCTGTCTTCCCCGCGAGGGTGACGCGGGAGAAGAAGACCCTGTAACCGAGCCCGGTGAGGATGTTGTAGATCTCGTGGGCGTCGAAGGAGTCGGATGTCCTTTGGCCATTATCGGTGTCCTTGTAGGAGAGAAAAACGTCGTAGGGCGGCTCCTTCTCCGCCTTCTCGACCCATTCCTTCCTCGTTTTCTCTATCCTCTCGGCCTGCGACTCGAAGTAGGCCCTCTTTTCGGGGTCTGCCAAGGCGATAGCTTCATTGTAAGAGTTGGATTCCACGATGGGCTCGTACCTAGCCGCGTAGCAGGTCGGGATCTTCCTACCGTCGTAGTCATCCTCGTATTTGATGCCGTAGTCGGATAGCGTCTTTCCCCAATAGGCCTCGGCTGAGGATGGGAAGCGTCTGATCGCGTCGGAGAAGAGCTCCCCCGCCTCGTCAAAGTCGGACATCCTTAGCCTCAGGAAGGCCGAGGAAAGCGCGAACGACTCGTCCGCGGCGACCTCGACCGAGTTCGAATAGCCACAATAGCGGCACTTCGATCGCTTCGTCCCGGCCTCTAGTTCCAACGGCGACCCGCAGATCGGGCAAAGGTTCTGATTCTCCATATTGCTGCACCTCCGGCATGGATTAGGCGGAGCCATCCGGCAGCAACGTCTTCCCTTCGCCCCCGAACACAAAAAAGCGGCCCCTGTCGATCAATCCGGCCGAGGCAAAGGTGCGTAATGTGATTACCCCTCCCGAACGATTCGGGAAGCCAGGGCGATTTTTGATCTCTAGGAAATTTTAGTTTCGACCCGACGAAAATCAACCGCAATCACGCGTGCGAGCAAAAATCGATACCGCTTGATTCGTTTAATGGCTTTTCACTTTGAGGGCGCCATTTTCGATTTTTCCTTGCAAAACCCCATTTTTGAGCTAAAAAGCGAACCGCGTGATGAGCACGATTCGCTTGGGTAAGATGTATGGAATTCCTTCGTTATATTATTGAGGTTCTTCCTCATTGGCTTCCGCGGCTTCGCGGATGGTGTCGATGATCGAGATGATGTCATCGGTGACATCATAGACGTTAGGATCATCAAGCGGGACGACGGGGAGTTCGCCTTCTGGGTCAGCGGTGATCTTGACGTTGCCTTTGGCTTTGACGCCTAAGGAGATCTCGCCTTTGCTTTCGCCGGCTTTTAGGGCGTAATCATCGAGCAAGGGGTTATTGCTTCCCGCGAGGTGAGCGGTGAAGTCGATGTTGTAGTCGAAGTCGATGTGGCCGCTTTTGATGTTGACGGTGGCTTCGAAGGAAGGAAGCGTCAAGTTCGCGGCGATCTGAGAGATGAGTTCCGGGGTGAGCTCATCGAAGGGAAGCGATTCGAGGATATCCGAGATGAAGGCCGAGGCATCGGCTTTATCGAAGTCGATCGTGTAGTAATAGCCGTCTTCCGCTTTGTTGACGCCGGCTTCATCGTTAAGGCAATCGAGGAAATAATCGATCACATCATCGATTGAGAGTTCAAGGTCGATTCCACCGATCTCATCGATGATGCTTTTGCCTTCGGAGGTAAGCTCAGCGTCGATCTCTTCCTCGTAATGGTCGGAGATCGCCTTGAGGTCTGCTTTGAAGGGGTCAGCCATGATGCCTTTTAGCAGCAACGAGACGATAGTCTTGTATCCACCGCCTAAGCCAGCGCTACTCCAGGCAAGATCCAATGCATAGTCCGCCAGGGAACGGATGCCGCGATCAGAGAAATCGCCATAGACTTTGCCATCGGCCATCCCGAAGTCGAGCGCGAACTCGGTCTCCTTGAGTTCGGAAGAATAAACCTTGGGATCGTAGCTCACTTCTTCGGAGATGACGGAGCCATCTCCGTCAAGCACGGTTTTCTCGTCTTTGTTCTGAACGTTCAGGTAATGCTTGCCATCCACCTTTCCAGAGGCATGGGATAAGAAGGTGGCGTCTTCAATCGCATCGAAATTCCCGCCGAAAGAACCGGATAATGCGAGGTCTTTGGCGTTGATGTTGATGTAGTTATCGACGAGTTCATCCTCTTCGCGAGTCGCGCCGCGGGCGACGTTTTTCATGGCGAATGCAATCCCGCCTTCTTCCATGGTAATATCGAAGCTTGCGGTCTGGCCGTGCACCACTTCGTTCACGATCGAGGACACCTCATTCTCCATTGAGGAGATTTCCTGCGGGGTAGGCTCGCTCGTCTCGGGAGCATCAGAACTAGCAGGTACATCGCTAGAAGCTCCGGGCTGACTGGAGCTTACGACAATGGTCGAACCGCAGGACATAAGCAAGGTTGCGGGAACGATAAGCAATGGGAATTTCGTTTTCATAGTTAAAACCTCCCGAGGATCATGGGTACGTTTTTATAATAAATCTTCGCGCGAGATTTGCAATATATGCGCATGGGCGCGCT
>CACYCS010000005.1 GCA_902773005.1 uncultured Erysipelotrichaceae bacterium | reverse complement strand
TCGATGTCGGTCATCGTCTCCCGCGCCATCCCCGATGTCCGCGATGGCTTCAAGCCCGTTCAGCGCCGCATCATCTACGGCATGAACGAATCGGGCATGCAGCCGAATAAACCCTATAAGAAATGCGCTCGTATCGTCGGTGACGTCATGGGTAAATATCACCCTCACGGCGACGCTGCGCTATATGGAACCCTGGTCCGTTTGGCCCAGCCGTTCTCCCTCCGCTACCCCCTCGTTGATGGCCACGGCAACTTCGGTGACATCGATGGCGACGAAGCCGCCGCTATGCGTTACACCGAGGCGAGAATGAATAAGCTCTCGCTCGAATTGGTCCGCGACATCAACTGCGACACTGTCAACTTCGTCGCGAACTACGACGGCACCGAGGTTGAGCCTGAGGTTCTTCCCTGCCGCTTCCCGAACCTTCTTGTGAACGGTTCTCAGGGCATCGCCGTCGGCATGGCCACCAACATGGCCCCGCACAATATGTCCGAGGCGATTGACGCCGTCATCGCCGTCGCCCGCAATCCCGAACTCACCCCGCTCGAGATCATGCAGAACTATACGCCTGGCCCGGACTTCCCTTCCGGCGGCATCATCCTTGGCCGCAAGGGCATCCTCGATGCCTACACCACCGGCACTGGCACCATCACCATCCGTTCGAAATATCACGTCGAGGAGATGGACAACGGCAAATCCCGCATCATCGTCACCGAGATCCCCTATCAGGTGAACAAGGCCGCGATGATCACCAATATCGCCCAGCTTGTCCGTGACAAAGTCATTGAAGGCATCACCGATGTCCGCGACGAGTCCAACAAAGAAGGCATCCGCGTGGTCATCGAAATCCGCAAGGACTTCATTCCCGAAGTCGTCGCGAACAACCTTTTGAAGCACACCGCGTTGCAGACGAACTTCGGCATCATCAACCTCTGCCTTGAGGACGGTGCCCCGAAGATCCTTCCGATCGATGCCCTTATCCGCGACTACATCGAATTCCAAATCCGCGTTTTGACCCGCAGGACCAAGTTCTTGCTGAAGCGCGATTCCGATCGTCTCCACATCGTGAATGGCTTGATCCTTGCCCACGATAACATCGATGAGGTCATCCACATCATCCGCGATTCCAAAGACGACGCGGAATCGAGCGCGAGACTCAACGAGCGCTTCGGCCTCACCCAGCCTCAATGCGACGCGATCCTTTCGATGACCCTCCGCCGCTTGCAGGGCATGGAACAGGACAAGCTCCTCGCCGAGAAAGCGACCCTCGAGGCCAATATCGCCGAATACCATCGCCTCCTTTCTTCTCGCGACAACATCGTCGAGCTCCTCATCGAGGAAATCAGCGTTGTCAAAGAAAAGTTCGGCGATGCGCGTCTCACCGAAATCTCCGATGATGCAGCCGATATCGATAACGAAGACCTCATCCCGCAGAAGAACATCATCATCGCCCTCACTAGGAACGGCTACATCAAGCGCGTCGATGACGACACCTTCTCCGCCCAGCATCGCGGCGGCAAAGGCATCACCGGCATGAAGACCGTCGGAGGCGACACGGTGAAGCTCATTAAGCACACCAAGACCCACACCGACATCCTCTTCTTCACCACCGCTGGCAAAGTCTACCGTCTCCGCGGCTATCAGATCCCCGATTCCGGAAGGACCGGAAAAGGCATGCCTGCCCAGAACTTCCTGAGCCTCGAGAAAGACGAGAAGGTCGTCTCGATCGTCCCGCTTGAGGATTACCCCGAGAACGAATACCTCTTCTTCATCTCTAAGAAGGGCATCGTCAAGAGAACTTCCCTCAAGGAATACGCCTCCATCCACACGAATGGCAAAATCGCCCTTGGCCTCCGCGAAGGAGATGACCTATTCGATGTCAAACGCACGAATGGCCAGGCGATCGTCTCTCTTGCCGCCGATAATGGCAAAATGGTCAGCTTCTACGAGACCGACGTCCGCGTGATGGGCCGCACCGCGGCTGGCGTCACCGGCATGGATCTCGATGAAGGCGACTCCATCGTCGGCTCCGCCTCCACCCTAGAAGGCGATAGGATCCTCGTCTTGACCACCAAAGGCTACGGTAAGGTTTCCTATGCCAAAGACACCGAAGTCACCCTTGAGGATGGTTCTACGCGCTTCTATGACGGTTATCGTCTCACCAAACGTGGCGCGAAGGGTGTCATTACCATCAAAACCTCGCCGAAGACGGGCAAGCTCTGCGCGGTCAAGGCCGTCATGGGCGATGAGGATCTGCTTGTCGTTACCGCAAGCGGCATCGTCATCCGCACCCCAATCTCCGAAATCAAGATCGCGTCCCGCAACACTCAGGGCGTGAAGATCATCAACGTCGATGAGAAGACGAAAGTCGCCTCCGCCGCCGTCATCCCGCATTCCGATGTGGAAGAAGATGATGACGAAGAGGAAGTCGTCGAGGAAGAGGGCGCCGCGCCGGAAGAACCCGTCGTGACCCCCGACCAGGTTGATGAAATCCCCTCCGATAACGAAGGAGAAGAATAATCGGGAGCGGCCATGAAGGTCCTCATCGACTACATAACCAATAACGAACTCGCGTCCTTTGAGGGAAACCGCTTGCGGAAAGACCTCAAAGGACAGTGCGAGATTATGGGCGTTCCCTGGGTGGACTCTCTTCAAGACCGCCCGGATATCGCCCATTTTCTTTCGCCGCGTTTTGCTTCCTCTGCTGAAATGGCTAAGAAAGCTGGTTGCAAGATTGTCGTATCCGCGTTTTACTGCGAAAACGATGCAGGCTACGGATTTGTGAATTATTGCCAAAAAAATCGCGTTTTGCGCGGTTCTGCACGAAAATTGTTGGGTTTTGCGGACTTAATTTTCGTGCCTAGCACGTATCACAAGGCCTTTTTGCAGGCCCAGGGCATCGATAAAAGAATCGAGGTTTTAGCGCCTGCGGTAAACTTCGACCGCTTCCAATTCATCCCTGCAGAGAATGAGATTTTCATGCGTTACTTCCGACTAGGAGCACGTGACAATTTCACGATCGCATCCGGAAACTACCATGACAAGAAAGCAACCGCGACCATTCTGCAAATCGCTAGGAAAGCGCCAAATATGAAGTTCTTCTTCTTTGGCGCGGCCAAAGGTAGCGATAAGGTAAGGTATTTGTCTCTCCGTAGCAAAGCCCCTGCCAATTTAAGGTTCGAGCTGCTGACGGAGGATGACGTTTATCGTTCTGGACTAATGCACGCCTCGGCGCTACTAGTTCTATCGGAACGCCCGTCCTATATATCGATTCTCGAAGCGTTCGTCACAAGGTCGCAGGTAGTCGCGATTGGCGACCAAAAGGAGAACCCGATCCTTGAGAACGGGATGAACTCATTCGTATTCAAAGATGCGAAATCCGCTGGAGAATACCTCGATAACGTCTATCTCGAATCCTCGAAGCGGACTATAATGCACGCGTATGGCAGCGTGCAGCAATATGGCATGCGCCCGCAAGCGCAGAAGCTGATTGAATTCTACAACAGCCTATTCGAATAAGGAGGATCACAAACATGATCGACATCAAATTGATTCTTGAGAAACCGGAATACGTCAAGGAAGCCTTGGCAAAAAAACTCTGGGACTTCGACCCCGCGCCGATTCAGGAAGCGGCCGACAAGAGGCTTACCCTCATCAAAAGGGTTGAGGCCAACAAAGCGAAGAGGAACACCCTTTCCGCTTCCGTTCCCCAAGTGAAGAAAGAAGGCGGCGACGTCCAAGCGATCTTCGCGGAAGTCAAAGCGCTTGCCGCCGAGAGCAAGAAAGACGAAGAAGAACTCGCGAAAGTCGAAGCTGAACTCAAAGCCCTCGTCGAAGTCCTTCCGAACCTTCCTGACGATGACCTCGTCGGCGGTGGCAAAGAAAACAACACCCCCATCCACCATTTTGGCAAGGAAAGGGATTTTGGATTCACCCCGAAAAACCACGTCGATCTCTGCGAATCCTGTGGTCTGATCGACTACAAGAGAGCCGCCAAGATCTCTGGAACGGGCACCTGGATCTACACCAACCTCGGCGCGCGTCTAGAATGGGCCCTCCTCAACTATTTCATCGAATGCCATCTCGCTGACGGCTACGAAATGATTCTCCCGCCGCACATCCTGAATTACGATTCCGGCTACACCGCTGGCCAGTTCCCGAAGTTCAAGGAAGACGTCTTCTGGCTTGAGGATATGGAACCCAGAAAGTTCATCCTCCCCACCGCCGAGACTGCGCTTGTGAACCTCCACAGGAACGAAATCCTGAACCTCAACGAACTTCCGAAGAAATACTTCGCCTACACCCCTTGCTACCGTAAGGAAGCCGGCTCGTACAGAACCGAGGAGCGTGGCATGATCCGTGGCTACCAGTTCAACAAGGTCGAAATGGTCCAGTACACCACCGAGGAAGGAAGCGATGCTGCGTTCGAGGAAATGGTCAACAAAGCAAAAGCCCTCGTCGAAGGCCTTGGGCTCGTCTATCAAATCGATAAGCTCGCCGCTGGCGACTGCTCGCACTCGATGGCCAGGACCTACGATATCGAAGTCTGGATCCCCTCGATGGGAATCTACAAGGAAGTCTCCTCCGTGTCGAATGCTCGCGACTATCAGGCGCGTCGCGGCATGATCCGCTACAAAGACGAAAACGGCAAAACCAAGTATTGCCACACCTTGAACGGGTCGGGCCTTGCCACAAGCCGCGTCTTCCCCGCCCTTGTTGAGCAATATCAGCAAGAGGACGGCTCCATCGTGATTCCTGAAGCCCTCAGGAAATACATGGGCGGCCTCGAAGTCATCAAGCCGATCAAAAAGTAATCGAAAACATGATTAAGGTCATCTTCGCGATGGCCTTTTTCGATACACGCCCCTCATCTTTTTAACTAAGGCTGGTCTTTCGGTCGTGAATGTTTATAATTAATCCGCCATCGCGAGGAGCGGGCTATGAACCAGGTCAGGCGGGGAACCGAGCAGCCTTAAGTAATCTGCCCCTGTGCGGTGGTTTTGTTTTATCATGTTATCTATATGAATCAAGAGTTCATGAACGTTGCCATAGAAGAAGCGAAAATCGCTTTGTCAGAGGGTGAGGTGCCTGTTGGCGCCGTTATCGTCAAAGATGGCAAAATCATCGCGCAAGCCCACAACACAAGGGAAACGGATTTGGATATCTCCGGACACGCAGAAATCAATGCTATGAGGCTAGCGGCCAAAGCCCTTGGCAAGTGGACGCTTGATGGCTGTGCGATTTACGTCACGCTTGAGCCTTGCATTATGTGCGGCGGAGCTTTGCTGCAAAGCAGGATATCGACAATTGTCTACGGGGCTGATGATCCGCAGTTTGGCGGCGTATCGCAAAACGGGAATCTTTTCGATCAAAGCAAAGCGCTAGTCTATCGCGGCGTGATGAAGGAAGAATGCGCCGAACTTTTAAACCGGTTTTTCCGCGATAAAAGAGCGTAATTGACACTGTATAAAAAATTTTAATTAATTGAGCAGTGACCGAATTTTGTTGGTATAATGTTTTCGTATTTTTCGGAAATGTCAATGGAACCCGGCGAGATATCTATAGAATTATCCCACATCGGAAAAGACTATTACGTCGATAAGAAGCCTTTTCCAGCGCTTCGTGACATTAATTTGCAGTTCCCAAAAAGAGGGTTCGTTGCCATTTTGGGCGCTAGCGGCTCAGGTAAAACCACCCTGCTCAATATCATAGGCGGATTGGACCGTGCCACTTCCGGAGATCTTTTGATCGAAGGGAAATCGACCAAGGATTATAAGCCTGCCGATTGGGACGATTACCGCAATAAAAAGATCGGGTTCATATTCCAATCCTATAACTTGATCCCTCATCAAAACGTTTTTCAAAACGTTGAACTTCCGCTTCGCCTTGCCGGAGTTGGCAAGGAAGAACGGAAAAAGAGAGTTAATGCAGTTCTTGAAAGGGTTGGATTGCTCGAATGCGCGAAAAAACTGCCCAAGCAGCTTTCTGGTGGCCAGCAGCAGCGCGTCGCGATTGCCCGCGCCTTGATCAATGACCCAAGTATTATTTTGGCGGATGAACCAACGGGCGCACTGGATTCTAATACCTCCGTCTCCGTAATGGACCTCGTTAAGGAAATCGGCAAGGATCGTTGCGTGATCCTCGTCACCCATAATAAAGAACTTGCTGCCAAGTACTCCGATAGAACCATCGTCATGTCGGATGGAAAAATCGTTGAGGATTCTGGGCGTCAGGGGAGCGAAAAACAAACGCACGCCCCCGATGAATCGAAAAAGAAATCCTCCATGCCGTTCTTCTCGATGCTTCGTTCCGCCTTTCAAAATATGGGTAAGAAAAAAGGCAGAACCGCATTAACCGTCGTTGGATCTTCCTTTGGCATTATCGGCGTCGCCCTTGTCCTTGCCACTAGCAACGGATTCACCAATTACGTTGGCCGCGTCGAGACCTCCGTTGCCTCAACGGTTCCAGTATCCGTGACGCCTAACCAATATTCATATGCCAGCAAGATCATCGAGGACTATTCGGAGAAAAACGCGTTCCCCAACGATAACTCGGTTCATATCTACGACACGAGTTCAAACGCTTTCATCGCTCATCAGAACAAGATGACGCCTGAATTCTTCCAGTACGTCGATCGCATCATGGACGACCCGACTTGCGAAGCTTACGGTACCGCGATGTCGGTCATGAAATACCGCACGGGCCTTGATTTCCATTTCCTCACAACCGATGGGGATACTGGAAACGTGAAGAGCGTGAATCAATATTCCTCCGCTGGGACACTAGGAAGCGCAGTCAGTAGCGTTGCCTCCTTGCCTGGATCCGTGATGCACGAGATCTATGGGGAAATCGAAAAGATGTCTGATATCTATGACGTGATTCACGGACGCTTCCCCAAGGAAAAGGATGAAATGGTTTTGATCGTCGACCGATTCAACAGGGTAGAGCTAAGCGTATTGAGAAAGCTTGGGCTGGTCGCCAACTCCGCGAACTACGAAACGATGCAGAGCCACCTGATCGATTTCGATGACATCATCTATAGTGGCGAGGGTGATACCTCGTACAAAGAATATAAATGCTATCGCCCGAGTGATTATTATCGCGTGGCGGAACTTGGCTCCAGACAGTTTACGAGGAAATGCTGGACCGACGTTCATTTCAATGCGCTGACCCAAAAATATAGTGGCCTTGCTGGCGAAAAAGACCTCACGGTGTTTGACGCGCCAGATTCGAACGACCAACTATTCGCGAATGACGATATTTATCATCCGCTAAAATGCAAAATCGTTGGGGTGCTCCGCCCGTCTAAAAATAGTTACGTGAGTTTGATGCCCTCTTCCATCGCTTATCGCCCTGAGTTAACCCAATACATGGTCGATGACGTTACGACGGGCGCAGGAAGCGTGATTAGAGAAGCCCAGAAAGACAACTGGTTCCTTGCGCGCATCTATGAAAAAGACGGAGATGGGAATGAGACCACTACCGTAAACGAAAGAGACGACGGCTTAGCTAAACTCAACGTGGCGGTTGAACAGATAAACTCCATCGTCGGCGATCTTGCCAATGAGGATTCCAATGTTTCAATCACAACGTTAACGAATTCCTTTGATGGGGTTGCTACTTTTGTTGGCGCAGGTGGCAATTTCAGCGGAACCGATGGCGTGAGCTACTACTATTCTGGATCCCCTAACACCTATTTCTCTTGGTGCAAGAACTTCAATTGCGAATTCAATTCGATGAACACCTCGGACATGACCGTCTCCAAATTGGCCCGCATGTTTGCCGAGCGTGGCTTCTTCTCTGGCGAAGAGGATTTTGCCGTTACCGACCTGCTGAGCTTCATCAATTCGTATTCGACGATTCAGTCTCTATTGATTTTCCCGTCCTCCCTCACGACCAAAAACACGCTCACGGGGTACCTGAAAAAGTGGAATGAAGGCAAAATGGACTCGGATAGAATCTACTACAACGACGTGATGTCTACCTTCACGGATTCGCTTGGAATGATCGTTTCGGTGATATCTGCCGTCTTAATTGCCTTCGCTTCGATTTCGCTTGTCGTTTCTTCCGTGATGACCGCGATCATCACCTATGTCTCCGTCATCGAAAGAACCAAGGAAATCGGAATTCTACGAGCTTGCGGGGCTAGAAAAAGGGATGTTGGAAATCTATTTACCGTTGAATGTCTTGTCACAGGGCTATTCGCTGGCGTGATCGGCGTTCTTATTGCCGTGCTAGCGTGCGCTCCGGTCAATGGCATCCTCCAAGCGTATTTCCCGTCCTACAATTTGGGTTCTATCGCTTCGCTCAATCCCCTTCACGCGCTATTATTAATCGCCTTGGCGATTGTCCTCGGCTTTTTAAGCGGCCTGATTCCGTCTAGGCTCGCGGCCAGGAAAGACCCAGTGGCATGTCTTAGGAGTGAATAAATGTCGCCTGCACCTCAAAAGAAAATGGATAAGGCCATCGCCTCCGCCTCCCCGATCGAGGTGGATTTGGAGCAAGGCCTTGCCCCCGAACAAGTAAAGCAAAGAGTCAAAGAAGGTTTGACCAACAAAACCCAGAAGCATGTTACCAAAACCTATTGGCAGATCTTCACCGACAATTTCTTCAACTTCCTGAACATGATCGTGTTCGCGGTCTTCGTGTTGATGCTTCTTGTTCGTCTTAGCTGGACCCACTACCTATTCCTTGGCATTGCCATGGCCAACACGATCATCGGCATCATTCAGGACGTGCGCGCCCGTCATCTCGTCGATAAGCTTCACGTCATCGTTGATCCAAAAGCCAAAGTCCTACGCGATGGCCAAGAAATCGATATCCCTGTCGATGAAGTGGTTCTTAGCGATATTTTGCTCCTTTCTTCTGGCGACCAGGTTTGCGCCGATTGCGAGCTTGTGTCTGGCGACGCATCCATCGACGAATCGTTGATCTCTGGCGAATCCCTGCCGGTTAAGAAAGAAATCGGGGAAGCGATTTATTCAGGCACCTTCTTAACCGCTGGCAAATGCAAGGCGAAAGTAATCCGCGTTGGCTCTGCAAATTATGCGGAAACGCTGCAAAACCAAGCTAAAGAATTCAGCCGTCCGAAATCCGAAATTAAGGCCTCGGTTGGAAACATCATCCTATGGTGCGGTATCCTCGCCATCATCCTTGGCATCATTTCGTTCGTCATTTGGCTCGTTCCTCGTGCGACCTCTGGGATGGCGCCAAACGAGATCTTCGATCTAGAAAGCGCCGACTTCAAAAACTTCATCGAAGGCGTTACGGGATCGATGGTCGCGATGCTTCCCACCGGCATGTTCCTTTTGACCTCGGTCACGCTTACTAGCGGCGTCCTAATCCTTGCGAAGCGCAGAATGCTTGTTCAGCAGTTCTATAGCATTGAGATGCTTGCCCGTATCGACGTCCTTTGCCTCGACAAGACAGGAACCCTCACCGATGGACTTATGAACGTGGCCAAGATCGTCCCTTCTGACGGCCATAGCGAGGAAGAAATTCGCGCAGGCGTCACCAAACTTTTGTCCGCCACCCACGATAGCAATCCGACAGCTGCCGCGCTTAGAAAAGAACTCGGCGAAATCGAGTGCAACGTATTGGCTGTGATGCCTTTTGATAGCGCGATGAAGTATTCCGCTGCGACGATCGAAGGCGAAGGGACCTATGCCATTGGCGCGTATGGCTTCCTTCCGGCGAAGAACGAGAGGGTGCGCGAAGCCATGGAAACCTATATGGCCAAAGGGTATCGCTGCATCATCATGGCACATTCGAATTCCGCGATAAACGAATCCACGCCCCCGACGGATTTTGAGATATATGGGTTCATAGTACTGGCTGATCACCTGAAGGAAGACGCGGCGAAGAACATCGCGTGGTTCAAAGAAAACGGGGTCGCGATTCGAGTTATTTCTGGCGATAGCGCCACAACCGTTGCAGAAATCGCTAGGCGCGCCGGGGTCGATAATGCCGATAGATATATCTCCTTGGAAGGAGTTGGACTTGAGGATACCGCAAAATACGCGAAGGAGTACACGGTGTTTGGGCGCGTATCGCCCGAGCAAAAAGCCGTGCTAGTCGAAGCATATAAGAACATGGGCCATAAAGTCGCGATGACGGGCGATGGGGTTAACGATATCCTCGCGCTTAAAGTCGCGGACTGCTCAATCGCCATGGCTAGTGGATCTGAGGCAGCTAGAAACGTATCGCATCTAGTCTCGCTCGACTCCGATTTCTCCAAACTTCCCGATGTCGTTGGCCAAGGGAGAAGGGTTATCAATAACCTGCAGAGAACCTGCTCGCTGTTCTTGAATAAGACATTCTTCGCGATTGTGATGACGGTCGTATTCATCATTTCCGGGCTTGCGGGTGGTCATAATTATCCGTTCTCGACTTCCAACCTCCTTGTCTGGGAAGTGTTCTCGATTGGGGCTCCTGCATTCTTCTTGGCGCTTCAGCCATCCAACGAAAGACTGCGCGGGGCATTCCTCAAGAACGTTCTCTCGAGCGCAGGACCAGCAGCATTCCTTGAGGCTTTGGCTGCTTGTTTACCGTTTATCATCTACCGTGCTTGGCCTTCTTCTTACACCTGGGCGGATAATCCAGATTCTTGGTTTGCCGTGGCGAAGACCCTCTCGGTATGTTGCTTCACGCTTATGAGCTTTGTGGTGTTGCTTAGGGTTTCGTTGCCACCCAATAAATATCGAATTGTCGTTTTCTCGATCTTCTTAGCCCTTGGCCTTGGCGTATTCGCTTGGGACTTCGGAGTCAGGGGGGCGTTGCTTGCCCTTGAGTGGGATGGCCTAAACGGTGGATTCCTTATCTATCTATTCTCATTTACCGTGGTCCTTGGGGCGATTTACTTCTTGCTCTCGAACCAAGCGGAAAAGGGAATTGAGAAATTCAAAGAGGCCGTGCATGTGTATTCGGCTACCGGAGAGGAGGATGAACTCTAATGATTACAGAAGCAAAATTCAAATATGCGCTGAAGGAGATGATGAGTGAACTTCCGCTAGAAGAGATCAACGTCACCGCGCTTTGCCAGAAATGTGGCTGCCATAGGCAGACGTTCTATTACCATTATCAGGACATCTATGACCTGATCGCGGCGATCTTCCTAAACGAGGAGATCCAAGAACTCGAAAGGGCGAAGACCACTGTCGATTCGCTAAAGGCGTTCATCCATTACGTGAAGGGCAATTTCTCGTTTTTGCGTGCCACCTATAACTCAGCTGCGAAGGATTTGACGGATGATTTCATCTTCAACAAGCTGAACGCCAAATTCGTTTATCTTTGGACTGCTGATCCAACGATTTCCTTAAAGCGCGATGGCTGCCGTAGCGCGGCCAGAAGATTCGCCCATATCGCGGCGGATGAGTTCGGGTATTGCTTCAAGGATACGAAGCTCACGCCTGAGAAATTCACCCGCAGGATGAATAAGTTCGCGGATAATTGCGTCAGCATATTGCTTCCAAAAATCATCGCGCTATCGAAGAAGGAGGAAACAAAATGATCGATTTCGATTTCGTGTCGCCGACCAAGATCTACTTTGGGCGCGGGAAAGAGAACCTCGTTGGACAGGTTGCCAAGGAATTTGGCTTTCAGCGCACGCTTCTAGTGTACGGCTCCGATCGCATCAAAAAGAACGGCTTATACGACCTCGTTATTTCAAAGCTAAAAGAAAACGGCATTGAGTTCGTTGAATTGTCCGGCATCCGTCCAAACCCCACGGCAGAGAAAGCGCGCGAAGGATTAAAGCTTGCCCGCGAATTCAAAGCCGACAGTATCCTTGCCGTCGGAGGTGGGTCGGTTATTGATACCTGCAAGTCCATCGCGAACGGATTCTATTACGACGGCGACCAATTCGATTTCAATCTCAAGAAAGCCGTTCCGACGAAAGCATTGCCGATCGGCGTCATTTTGACTCACGCTTCCGCGGGATCTGAGATGTCGGATTCCTGCGTCATCCAAGACGATGAATTAGGCATCAAACAAGGCTTTAATAGCGACACGTCCCGCCCGGTTTTCGCAATCGAGGACCCGGAACTGACTTTTTCCGTGCCCGCATACCAGACCGCCGCAGGCGTTTGCGACATCATGATGCATTCGATTGAGCGTTATTTCGGCCATAGCGATGGCGATGAACTTGCTGACGATTGGGCACTAGACCTTATTAGGAGCACCATGGAATACGGCAAGATCGCGGTAAAAGATCCAAATAATTACCAAGCGAGAGCGGTCGTGATGCTCAATAGCTCTCTTTCACATAACGGGCTGACCGGGTTAGGCAAGAAAGCACCTTTTGTCGTTCATCCGCTGGAGCACGCTTTAAGCGGATATGCGCCAATCATCACTCATGGCGCAGGCGTCGCCTTGATTTATCCTGGTTGGGCACGCTACGTCGTTACAAAAGACCCAGCAAAGTTCGCAAGACTTACGGAACGCGTCTTTAAACTTCATGGTGATAATGTTTTGCAAACGGCTATAATTGGTATCAACGCGATGAGGGACTTCTTCTCTTCGCTAGGGATGCCAACCACGCTTGAAGAGGTTGGCCTATCCGAAAAAGACATACCTGCCTTGGTAAAACTAGCTAGCGGCAACGGCACACGTGTGATTGGCAGTTGCCCCCAATCACTAGATCAGGCAGACGTGGAAAATATCTTCCGGAGTCTGCTGGCCAAGGAGGCCTAAATTATGAAGAAAAACGAATTCGCAACATTCGTCGCCTATCTGGCGATGTTCGGCGTCGCCATTTTGGTTGGCTTGGTTTGGCTGCGCCCAGTCATCTCTGAGGTCGGTTCGACTCTCGGAATCCATTACATCCTGCTAGTGATCCTTTCACTTCTATCCGGTGTCATCATCAACTCGCTCCTCATCGAACTCGGGCATTTGCTCGGCGCCAAAACCGGTAAATACGAGGTTCGCGCATGGACCGTCCTCTTCTTCGGGTTCCAAAAGAAGAACGGCAAAAAGAAATGGGGATTCCATCAATTCGATGGCCTTAGCGGCGAGACAAAACTCAAGCCGATGGACGTCGAAAAATCCTCACTGTCCGGCTACATCGCCTTCCCGCTTCTATTCTTGCTTGCCGAAGTCGTCGCATGCGCATTCATGATCGCAATCTCCGTGCGCCTACGCGCCTCTAGCGATGAAAGCGTGGCCGGCATCGGCTGGATGCACATCTTCGCTTTGGTGCTTCTTGGCACCGCGGCGATGCTTTACATCTATGACTTCTTCCCTGCGCACCTAGAGACCAATAACGATGGCTATCTCGCGATCGTTCTCTCCAAGCCGATCAACAAAGTCGCTTACAACAACATGCTCCTCGCCGACGCAATCGCCGAGGAAGGCGGAACCGCTCCCCAGGTCCCCGTCTATGAAACCGTGACCGACTTCACCTTCCGTCTGAATCTCGTCTCCGCCTATCAAGCCATCCAAAAAGGAGATAGCAGAAAAGCCATCCATATCCTCGATATGGCCATCAATACCGATAAAGGCCTATCCTCCGGCAACAAAATGGAGGCCTCAGCCCTTAAGCTTTCCATCCTTCTTCGCGAAGGCAGAAGCGAAGGCAAAACCATGTTCGAAGAGATGAGCGATGAGCAGAAGAAATACATCTCCTCCGTCGCCTCGATGCCCGCGCTCCGCTGCTACCTATTGATCTCTGGCCTTATTGAAGACGCGGAGAACGAGGCAAACTTCGCGCTAGGCAAAGTTGAGAAAGCCATCAAGGATTGCGAGAAGTCCTGGATTGCCATCGAAAAGGCGCTTATTGCTGCCGATATCCAAGTGGTGATGAAAAAGCATCCCACGTGGCAGTTAGAGCCGCTTCCCTGGGCTGAAAAAGAAGCCAAGGAAGAACCTAAGGAATAATTCTGCTTCAATCTTTATAGGGGCTGTTGGAAAACCTATGGGTTATCGACAGCTCCTTTTTTTCCTATGCCTTTGGAGGTTTCGCAACATGTTACGCATGTTATGGGGTGTTTTGAGGGTGCTCAGCCCAAAAAAAGTTCGACGGCATTGACATCAAGGCTCTGGAAGTATGAGGTTTTGCAACATGCTGCGCATGTTCCTTCGACGATCTGCTGGAGGAAATGCCATCGGTTCGGCACATTCATCGTTCAAGGCAAAACAAAAGCCTGGCGCATTTGTTTTGTGGGAAGTTTTTCAACAGCCCCTTTCTTTGGCCAAAAGCGACTCTCGCATAATTGATTGATCCATAATACAGCGGATACGTGTATCGATATTCATAAGAAAACGGGCAGGATCGCCTGCCCGTCATTGGCTGTTGATTTGATTATTTGCGAAGGAACGGAAGACTATGCAATAACGACTTTGCGGCTTCTAGTAGCGCGGCGCTTGTTTGCAACGAATGCGCATTTCCGCCGCCTTCCGCGCCACCATCTTCAGTGGTGATCGCATCCAGAATATCCCGTAGCTTCAAGACGAATAGTTCCACGTTTTGGACGACGACTTGGAACATGCCCTCGAGATAGACGATGGCGATCAAGGAAATACCCGCGATGGGGACGAATAAGTCGATCTTCGGGTTTTTGTGTTTTTTGGTGTAAGAGAATAGCATCGCGATCGGAGCGACGGCGAACATGGAGATGGCGCCGCCGACGCCTGCATTTACCAATGCCTCGATTTTGATGGAAAGAATCAATTCGATCTCTTCTTTCGTAGCGCTTGGATCGAGTGCTGTCGCGGTGTTTACGGTAACGACAGTCACGGCGACGGCCGAACCGATCAAATCGACCACAGCCGCTGCAACGAACACAATGGCAATCAGTATGGAAACGCGAAGCGAGTGCGCTTTGGTCGTGAGGTATTCCTTATACGTTTCCTGAGTGTTGCCTTCCCTGCGGAGATATAGCCTTTCGGATATCTTTAGGCAGAAGACGATGATGACGAAAGCGAGGAATACTGCCGGGGGTTTGCTAGGGAGCAGGAAGAAGACGGGGCTAGGAACATCAAATCCGCCTCCGGCGCTGCTTAAGGAGATGAAGTATTTGATGAAGAAACCGGCGATTTCGTATGCGATGGGGAGGATGATGAGCGAGCGGAAGATGATGATTTTCTTGCCGGTGAACACGTGTTCTGGAGTGAAGTTCGCGAAGTAGAACAGCAACACGCAGAGGAACAAGTCGATGAAGAGGTTCAGCGAATACGCGGACGGGCCTAATAGCGGCATGAATGCGCCGAACGCCCTTGTTGCGTCGCCTATCGTAGTTTCGGGGACGAAGGCGTGCATCGCGGTGTAGCCGAAATGGAGCACTAGGAGATTCGCGAGAGCATAAAGGCCTAGCGCCAAAGAGCCATAGAAGATGATCAACCTCTTGAACCCTTCTCTTCCTTGAAGGATTACCGAGAAGTTCGCGAGCATGAATAGAGGGAGCGGAAGCGAGGCGATGGTTTTGAATGCGCTGATCCATGGCGCAAGACCTGCTTCTGATGCTGGATTCAGGCGCACGTTGAATTCAAACACAACCGAGAGCTGGGCGACGATCATGAAGACCCAACCGATGATTCTAACGTGACGATAAGAAAGGAAGCCGCCGTATTTAATGTCGTTCGCGGGCGTGCGGTCGCGCCACTTAATTCTTTTACTTGCCATACGTGCATACATGGTAGCCGATTTTCTTAGTGAAAGAAACAGCGAAAGCCACTAGCGGACAAAGAAAAAGCCCGAGAAACGGAGCCTCAAAAAGACTTCGTTCTCGGGATTAATCGATACACGTATCGCTTATTTTCCGCCGATGGACATCGACTTGATGTACAAATCGGCAATGCTCATGCCAGCGGAATTCATATATACGTTGTTATCGAATCCCTTGATGTCGCTCAGCATCTTGATAAGGTTTCCGGAAAGCGTGATCAGATTGAGGGGCTCGGCGATCTTGCCATTGCGAATCATATATCCCTCCGCTTGGCAAGAGAAGTCGCCCGAATTGGTGTTCATCCCGGTGCCTAGGCCGGCAATCTCGGTGATATAGACGCCTTCTTTGATGCCCCCAATCAATTCGTCAAAAGTTTGCTTGCCCGGTTTTACGAATACTTGGGTGAAACCAGTGCCCATCTTTGCGCCTTCCCAAGAGCCGTTTCCCGTGGATTCGACTCCATCCTTCTTCGCGGTTTCGCGATTGTAGATGTAAGTCTGCAACACCCCGTTTTTGATGATGGAACGGTTCGTGCAAGCCACGCCTTCGTCATCGAAGTAAGAATAGAACATCGTCTTGGCGAGCGGCTTCTCCTCGATGGAGAGCTTGCTTGAGGCAACCTTTTGACCGAGTTTGCCTTTAAGCATCGACGAGCCACGCTGCACCTCGTCTGCAATCGTCGATTCGAGGAACGCCCAGATGAGGCTGCTTGCGATATCTCTTTCGAGGACGGTGGGATATTTTTTCGATTCGCAGGGTTCCCCGCCGAATTTCGAGACGGCCTTATCAACGATTCCCTTGACGAACTTATCCTTATCGAACTTCGAGAAGTCGTTGTCGAAGAAGACGTCAGAGAAGGTTTTAGTCTCTTCACCATCGCGGCAGACCGCGCTGCCGACGAAGGCAAAGCTGTTCCTGCGCTGCTTCAGCTTCAATCCATACGAGTTATAGAACTCAGACATGGATTCGGATTCCGAATAAGCGACATAGTCCGCATCGGTTACGCGCGGATCAGCGTCATAGATGGCATTTTCGACTTCGCGGAGCACTCCGAGTTTTTTCTCAATCGGGATAAGCGCGAGCTCTTTGTTATATAGGTCTCTTTTGTGGTACTTCTCAGAACCTTTGAATATCCCAACCTCGTTTGGCTTTTCGGAATAGGTGGCCGCAAGAACGATCTGGTCGACTAGGAATTCGAAGGCGTCCGGGGTGAGCTTCTGCGTGGTTGCGGACCCGAACTTGCCATTATAAATGCCGCAGGCCTTGACGGTTTGCGATTCCGCGACGGTGTATTTGTCGATCTCGTGGTGGAACAGATGAATGGAGATCGATTTGCTTTTCCCGATTTGGATTTGGCTCTCTTCGATGCCTTTCGCTTTCGCGATTTCAAAGAACTTTGCGATGTTCATTCGAGTTTGCCTCCTCTTCCTCCAACGGTGATCTTGCTGATGCGGATCGTGGGCTGGCCAACGTTGACCGGGATGGAACCCGATGCGGCGCCGCAATAGCCTTGGCCGAGTTGTAGGTCGTTTCCAACCCTATCGATGTTGAGCAGGACCTCGTTGCCTTTGCCGATCAAGGTGCATCCTTTGACCGGTTCCGCGATTTTGCCGTCCCTGATGATATAAGCCTCGCTGGCAGAGAAGTTGAATTCCCCGGTCGTGGGATCGACGGACCCACCGCCGAAATCCGCGACATATATGCCGAGTTTGGTGTCTTTGATGATGTCCGCTGGATCATCTTTTCCTGCGGCGATGTAGGTGTTCGACATCCTCGAGGTCGGGCAATAGCGGTAGCTTTGCCTCCTGGAGGAACCATTGGGCTCCATTCCAAGGCGACGGCCATGGGATTTGTCGACCATGTAGCCGACGCAGATGCCATCTTTGATGAGCATGTTCTTCTTGGTGGGGATACCCTCATCGTCGATGTCGCTTGAGCCCCATTCGTTAGGAATCGTCCCATCGTCATATGCGCTTACTAGCGGTGACGCGATCTGCTCGCCGATTTTTCCGGCAAAGCAAGATAGCCCTTTTGAGGTTGCGTCCGCTTCAAGCGGGTGGCCGCATGCTTCGTGGAACAATACGCCGCCCCAGCCGTTGGAGATGACGACCGTGTATTCGCCAGAGGGGCATTCCTTGGCCGTAAGCATCATGATGGCTTTCTCGCCGATTTCCTTGGATTTGCCAAGATAATCGAGGACGTTTGTGAAATAATCCCAGCCATCGAATCTTCCGGGCCCTTTATAGGCGGTTTCGATTTGGCCATCTTCACTAGAAGCCATTGCGGTCATGGTGAGCCTTGCTCTTTCCTCTATTTTGCGGAATTCTTTGCCTTCGCTTCCCTCGGCTGTAAAGATCTGGATGCTCTTCCTGGCCGCGGATAAGACGTCGACGATTCGGACTAGCCTTGCGTCAACGGCAGCGGTTGCCTCGTGGCATTTCTTCAGATAGGCGATCCTCTCTTCGATGGGGACGTCGATCACGGGACTCGTGACCTTGTTGATCTTTTTGACTTTCTGCCTTGCGATCGAAGTGACCTCGATCTGCCTCTCGCCCTCATAACTTCCTGCAAGCTGGGCGGCGAGGTTAGTTAGGCTTTTCGCGCTTAAGTCGCTCGTGTAGCCGTATACGCTTCCGAAACCCTTCAGGATTCGGATGCCTGCGCCATAGGACAAAGGCCCACCGACGGCCTCCACTTTGCCGTTTTCTAGGAGCACGCTGCTAGATCTAGTCTCTTCGACGAAGATCTCGGCATAGTCTCCTCCTGTCGACAAAGCGGCGTTGAGGACCTTAATCGCCAATGATTTTGCGATCATACTCATACCTTCCTTTATTCGATTCACTCAATGAGTGACAGCGCAAATAGTTTAATGACTCACAAAAATAGTACAATGAAATAAACATCGGCGGAGGTCAATGGACATGGCAAGGATTCTATATCAGGGACACGCTTCGCTTCGGCTCGAGACGAGCGAAGGGAAATTCGTATACATCGATCCGTTTGCGGGCGAAGGATACGATAAACCGGCGGATCTAGTTCTCATAACCCATGAGCATTATGACCATAACGCGATCGACCGCGTGCCTTTGAATGAGCGGACCATCGTGATTCGCGCGAAAGACGCGCTTTCGAATGGCGTCTACTATGATTTCGAATACTTCGGAATCAAAATCCAAGCGACCCCTGCTTCGAATTCACATCACGACGTGAATGAATGCGTTGGATTCTTACTCGAAGTTGAGGGCAAGAAAATCTATGTTGCGGGGGACACCGATTACGTGCCTTACATGGAAGAGCTAGGCAAGCTAGGAATCGACTATGCGTTCTTGCCGATCGATGGGATTTACAACATGGGACCCGAAGAGGCGACCAGGTGCGCGAATATCATTAAGCCTAAGCACCTTATCCCATATCACATGCATCCGGGGATGCTATTCGACATTAAGCAAGACATGAAGGTCAGCTATGAGAATTGCTTGCTCGTTAGGCCGGGCGACTTCATTGATATTTGATTTTTGGAAGCCTTACGATACAATTAGCACCATCCTAGGGGGGTAACGAATGGCGTTTCGCATCATTTTGACCATGATCTGCACTGCGCTTGGCGCGGTTTGCGCGATCCTTTCTATCGGTTTAACCTGCAACTGGGGCTTGAGTCCCTGGCTTTTTGCTGAGGGCTGGTTCCAGAATTACATCTCTAACTTTACGTTCCAACGCCTGACGGTCGATACCTGGGTCGTCTTTGTTCCGATGGCACTTGGGGCACTGCTTTTCTTGATAAACCTCATCGTGTCCATCGTTCGTCGCGCCAGGAGGCTTTTGATTCCGTTCATATTGCTCGCCTTTGCCGGAACGGTTTGGGCGACTTACGTCTATGCGGCGACCCCTGCTCCGATGGCGATGTGGGCCGGAATATTGAGCTACGCCTCCATCCTTTTTGCTGTTTTGGGTCAAGCGGTTGCACTTGGGAGTGTCGAATAATGAAGAAGAGATTTTTATTGAGCTTGCTTCCGCTTGCTCTCGTAACTACCGGCTGTTCGAGCACTATAGTCACACCAGAAGGTCTCGACCTGCTTCCGTACCAGACTTCGATCTATGTGACTCCTAATGGGACTTCATACACCTATAAGGGTGAGGAAGGCATCACCGTCACATATGAATTCGGCAGCGACGCTATCGTGTATTCCCATACGCTCCTAGGCAAGGTCGATTTCAACAAGAACGCGCTCGCCGTCTATTACTTCGAAGGGGTTGACCAGATCCGTTTCTCCCAGCGTGTTACTCGAGGCAACGGCCAGACAGCCGTCTCTTCCACCGAAGAAAGGCGCTTCCACTTCTTCATCAGCGATCAGGGCGTCAGAGCCTGCTATGAAGAGGTTTCGCCGGCGGTTGTATTTTACGCTTCCTAAGTGCGTTGATTGGTTTTGCACTGAATTCCTGCACAATTTGCGATTCGCAATTGCAACCTCAACACACTTCGTGTATTGTTACTTCCGAACTCTCTGTGCGGGAGAAATGACCGCACGGCGAAAGGAGTAAAGAAAATGAAACAAGGCATCCATCCAAGGTATCAGAAGTGCGTTGTGACCTGCACCACCTGCGGTTCCACCTTCGAGACTGGTTCGACCCTCCCCGAGATCAAGGTCGATACCTGCGCCAACTGCCATCCGTTCTACACTGGCAAGCAGCGCTTCGTTACCTCTGACGGCCGCATCGACCGCTTCAACAAGAAGCTGGCCAAAAGCGAAGCCACCAAGAAGTAATCAAACCCTTCCATTAATGGTACAATAACCGCGCTTAGTTCGCGGTTTTGTTTTACAAAGCCCCAAGGAGTTGTCGAAATGGCAAAGAAATTCTACATCACCACCCCAATCTATTATCCAAGCGCTTCGCCGCATCTCGGCCACGCTTACTGCACCACCATGTGCGACGTCATCGCTCGCGGCAAAAGGATGCGCGGCTTTGAGACCTTCTTTTTGACTGGGACCGATGAGCACGGCGAGAAGATCCAAAAGAACGCCGCTGCAAAAGGAATCACCCCGCAGCAGTTCGTCGATGAAGTCGTGGTCCGCTTCAAAGATCTTTGGAAGGCGATGTACATCTCCAACGACGACTTCATCCGCACAACCGATAAGCGTCACGTCGACACCGTGCAGAAAATCTTCTCCACGATGCTCGAAAAAGGCGACATCTATCTCTCTTCTTATTCCGGCTGGTATTGCGTCCATGAGGAATCCTATTGGACGGAGACCCAGGTTGGTCCTGAGCACATCTGCCCCGAATGCGGCCGTCCCGTCGAATTGAAGGACGAACCCGCCTACTTCTACCATTGCGGCCAGCACGTCGACGCCTTGCTCGATTATTACGACAAGAACCCATCCTTCATCACCCCTGAATCCAGGAAGAACGAGATGGTGAACACCTTCATCAAGCCAGGGCTTTCTGATCTCTGCGTCTCCCGCACCTCCTTCGATTGGGGCATTCAGGTCGTCGAAGACCCGAAGCACGTCGTCTATGTTTGGCTCGACGCCCTCACTAACTACATCACCGCGCTTGGCTATCTCCAAGAAGATGATTCCAGGTTCCAGAATTTCTGGCAGGATCCCGAATGCGAAATCGTTCACGTCATCGGCGCGGATATCACCCGCTTCCACACGATCTACTGGCCGATGTTCCTTGAGTCCCTTGGCCTAAGAAAGCCCAACAGGGTATTCGTCCATGGCCTTCTCATGATGAAAGACGGCAAGATGTCCAAATCCAAAGGAAACACGATTTCCGCTTACCCCCTTATCGAAAGATACGGCGTTGACGCGGTTCGTTACTACATGGTGTCCGAGGTTCCCTTTGGCAGCGATGGCGTGTTCACTCCCGAGCAATTCGTCATGCGCATCAATCAGGACCTTGCCAATAACGTCGGCAATTTGCTGAACCGTACCGTCAGCATGATCCAAAAGTATTTCGATGGAACGATTCCCGAAGATCACGGAGATTTGTGCGAAATCGATGCAGAACTTCGCTCTCTTTGCGACAAAACCGTTGTTGCATATGAGACCCTAAACGATGACCTTAGGGTCACCGAGGCGTATGAAAAGGTCATGGACCTTGTCTCTAGGGCCAATAAGTACATCGAGGAAAGCGCTCCGTGGGCTCTTGCCAAAGACCCCGAAAAGAAGGCGCAGCTCGAATCCGTCATGTGCCACCTCGCCCATGTGCTCTATGTTGCTGGCATGCTTCTGAAGCCGATCTTCGTCACCAAATCCGACAAGATCTTCGATCAACTTGGCGTTCCTGCAGAACTTCGTTGCTACGAGAAGGTCAGGGAATTCGGCCTCCTTGGGGGACTTAAGGTCTGCAAGGGAGACCAGCTCTTCCCCCGCCTTGATGCGGAAGCGGAAATCAAGGCGATCGCCGAGATGATGGCCGCTCCAAAAGAAAAGGCCGCTGCCTAATAGTTCGACACATATCAAGCAAGGGTCGCTAGTTGCGGCCCTTTCTCTTAAAGCAAAGGGGACGTGTATTCGTTTTCGCCCCATTTTAGAACATCAAATACGACGCGTGCCCCGAAGTTGATGAAAATGCGGTATATTATTGCGGTAACAGCCATGGCAAAGCAAAATCGAAATTCCAATCTGCATCAACAAACGTTCCACGGAACGTGCGTTGATATTTCCTTTGAAGGCAAAGGCGTCGTCAAATCAGGCGACGATGTTTATTTCGTTTCTGGAGTGTTCCCAGGCGAAGAAGGGGAATTCGCTTTCGATTATGCGCGCGGAAAGGCAGAATTCGGCCGCACGATCAAGCTGGATAAGATTTCGCCTGAACGCGTTGAGCCGCGTTGCAAGATCTGCAGCTCCTGCGGCGGCTGCTCGTTTCAACAGCTCTCCTACGAGGCGCAGCTCCGTCACAAGTCCGCGGTAGTGAAAGAGCAATTCCGGAAAATCGCGAAGATGGACGTCGAGGTTCAGCCGACGATTGGAATGGAGAACCCATATTTTTACCGCAACAAGATTCAAATGCCCTTTGGCTTGGATAAGAAGGGCAACCCCTACTGCGGATTCTATAAAGAGGGGACCCATGTCATTGTTCCGATTGAGAAATGCTACATTGAAGACGAGCGGGCAGAACATATTTTGTCTACGATAAAGAAACTTCTCAAGTCGTTCCGAATTCCTCCTTATATCGAAGATGAGCGTTATGGCGTGCTGCGTCACGCGCTTATCAGGACGTCCTATTACAAAAAGGAAATCATGCTTGTTCTAGTGACGGCGGTCGATTCCTTCCCCGGGCGCAACAATTTCGTCAAGGCCTTGGTGAAGGAATGTCCAGATATTACGACCGTCGTTCAAAACATCAACACCAGGGCTACCAACGTTATCCTCGGCGACAAGGAACACGTGCTTTATGGCAAAGGATTCATCGAGGACTCCCTTTGTGGAGTCAATTTCCAAATCTCGGCTAAGTCTTTTTACCAAACGAATCCCGTCACAACCGAAAAGCTATACACGTATGCCATGGAATCCGGAATGCTTCAGAAAAACGAGATTGCTTTCGATGCGTATTCTGGAATCGGGACGATCGGGTTGATCGCTTCGAAATACGTCAAAGAAGTCATCTCAGTTGAGATTGTTCCCGCGGCGGTGAGAGACGGAATCAAGAACGCAAAGCGAAACGGCATAAGCAACTTTAAGATGTATTGTGATGACGCTTCCGCGTTTATGGTCAATATGGCGAAAAATAAGCAACACGTGGATGTGCTTTTTATGGATCCGCCAAGGAAAGGATCGGATGAACGGTTCCTCAATTCGGTTTTGAAACTGCGACCGTCCAAAATCGTTTATGTCTCATGCGACCCCAGCACCCTTGCCAGGGACATCGCCTATATTAACCAAACATACAAACTCGAAAAGGTTCAGCCTTTTGATATGTTCCCCCACACGACGCACGTCGAGACTGTTGCGATGCTAAGCTTGAGAGATTCGAAAAAGTAAGCTCGTGTCGTCATCCAAACTCGTTTATCTGATTTTGTCCAAAACGACCTATCCAATCGAGAGCCGTCCGTGACGACAGCTTTTTATGCCCCTGCATATAGCTTTCACCCTTCACTATATTTTCGCTATTCTTTCGCTGCCCAGCTTCTATTTAAGTTACGCAAAACATAAAAATAGTTTAGAAACATATTTCTTGACCTAGTCAAAATAAAAAAGACCAAACGTGGTCTTCTTTATACATCTTATATTATTAAGATTTAGCCGATTATTCTTACACCGTCGTAGTCAGCTTCAAATCTACAGCCGCAGGAATTGCAATAATACTTTACTCTACTGCCATCCATATTGATATCCGCAGTTATGAAATTTGTGGAATTGCATTTTGGACAATTTGTCGGATCAGAAAAGCCACATCCACCAGAAACAGCTTCTAATTGTTCATCAGTAAGTTCAACGCCTTCTTCTTTGGCGACCATTAATATTTCATCATTATCTTTACACGCTTTTAATTTTTCAATTTGCGCTTCAGTTAAACCTTTTAATAATTCTTCTCTCATTCAAGTATCCTCCGAATATCTACATTATATAAGACTTTATTACATATAT
>CACYCS010000004.1 GCA_902773005.1 uncultured Erysipelotrichaceae bacterium | reverse complement strand
GTTTTCAATTCAATTTAAGGTTTTATAAGGTTTCTTAAGGTTTCTTAAGGTTTCTTAATAAAAGCCTTGTGCTTTAAGATTTCGAATTTTAGATAGCTGTTCTAGTATTGCGGTGCAAATTATCCGCGTTCTTCTAGAGTTTTCTTGTTTCAAAAGTTTGATGCCATTTGGCAAGGAAATACAGGCTGGGCACCAACAGAAAAAGGCTCCCGAAAATTCCGAGAACCTTGATGAAAGTCTTGAAGCGATTAACGCTTGGAGAACCGCGGAGCGCGGTCGGAGCCACTAATGGCCGCGAGAGGCTACCTAGGAAATAGATCCTTCCCTTCGATTTGATATGCAAGGCCCTTTACGTCATCCTCGAAGCCATTAATCGAAGCGAAACCAACGCGTTTGACGCCGAGTTCTTCGATGGAGGCTATTTGCTTTAACTCTATTTCCACCATCTCGCGAGTGACCTTGCCCTTTAGGAACTTCACCTCAATCAGGTCAAATCCACCTTCCCGCTTTAGCGCGACATCGAATTCGCCATTCTTCTTTTTCTTCGAGTCGTCGTAATAATAGGTCCCGATGTTAAGGATCCCATTCAGCCGGCCAAGCCTAACCTCTATCGAGAAATAAGATCTCACAATCTCCTCAAAGCGGTGAGACAAAAAGGTGACTAGGCTTTCCTTAATGTAACGGTTAAAGAACTCTTCCGGCCCAAGCAAGCCGAGAATGTTCTGCCTGCCATAGATGTAGGTGAAATAGAATCGAAGGGCGTTGTTCTTAATGTAGTAGGAGGTCTTTTTGGCATCACCCAAACGATTGATTGGAGTATTCTTCTCGATGAACTCCATATCAAGCAAGACCTTAAGCTGCTTGCTTAAAAGTCCGTTATGCTCCAGATGAAGCTTCTCCTCTATCCTGTTGTGGCGAACGCTAGAGTTGCCGATGGCCTCAAAGATCGCATTCGCGGAATCCTTGGTCGAGAGATCCGTCGTGTAGCCCTCCGAAACGTGAGAGAAGACGGAACTCATAGGGTTAAGGATTGTTTGAGCGATGTTCTCTTCGACCCCTTTGTTTGGGTCGAGCTGCTTCAAAACGAAAGGCGATCCTCCAAAGACCCCATAGAAGGCAACTTTATCGTAATCCGTCGCATTAGGGTAGAACTCGCTTGCTTCTTGATAGTTTAGCTCAGTGAGATGAATGATCGTATTGGCCCTTCCGAAGATGGGGTTTTTCTGCATCAATAACTCCTTCATCATGCCGATGTGGGAACCGGAGATCACGATGTTTAGATTGCTTGAAAATTTCCCGAGAATCGTCTGAAATTCAGAGTCGATCTCATTCTTATCGTTCTTACAGTAGAGGTATGGGTATTCATCGACCAGCACGATCATGTGACGGTTCAATGAATTCAAATATGCGAATAGATCAAGGAAGGACGAGAAAAGAATGGAAGAAGGCAAGATTCCCTCCTCTAGAAGTAGGCGAGAGAAAGCGTTAAGGTTACTTTGCAGGGAAGACTTGAGGCATTCGAAACTCACGAAAGTCAGACCGCTTCTTTTCGCCGATTCCGTCACAAGTTCTGTCTTTCCAACGCGCCTATTGCCATAGACGATCGCGTGGCTAGAAGGGATTTCAAAAGTCTTCAGCAGGGATTTGATTTCATTGACTCGACCTACGAACATATGGGCCTCCAATTTAGATGAATTTATTTTCACTGAATTAATTTTCATCTATATTTTACTATGTAAATCGGTTGTTTCAACGGAAATAAATCCTGACGCGATTGTAGCGAGTATCTATATCGCGATTTGGCCACTTTTAAAACGCTTGAAAGATCTAGACTATGGGTGGGTTGCATCAAAAAGCGGACCGTCCGCCAGAAGGCACAGGGCTAGGACTTCTTAACCGTTAATTCTAGTTTCAGCCATTGTCTCTACCCTTACGTGGCAGATTTTGGCCAAAGTAATGAAGGAAGAAGCGGAAAGCTTGGACAAGTTGTTACTAGGCGCGGAGAGACGAGGCAAAGGCAACTCTCTGATCATTTTGCTGCTGTGATAGATCTTCATGGGCTAATTAATAATGATTGGTACTGCGGTACTAATTTTGAATCGTCTTCAATAACGAGTCTTGGCAAGGAAATACAGGCTGGGCACCAATAGAAAAAGGTCCCCGGGGATATTCCGAGAACCTTGATGATTGTCTGGAAGCGATTAACGCTTGGAGAACTGCGGAGCGCGACGGGCGCCTTTGAGACCGTATTTCTTCCTCTCTTTGACGCGGGCATCACGGGTGAGAAGTCCAGCGACTTTGAGGGCGGCACGATCTTCGCCAGCTTCGAGAAGGGCGCGGGCGATGCCGAGGCGGATCGCTTCGGCCTGGCCGGTGAATCCACCGCCGATGACGGTGCACTCGACATCGTAGCGGTCGGCGCCATTAATGGCGGCGAGGGGCTGCTTCAGATCGAGGACGAGGGTCGGGAAGGGCATGTATTCATCGACGGGCTTGCCGTTGACGACGATCTTGCCTTTGCCGGCAGTGAGGTAGACGCGAGCGACCGCGGATTTGCGGCGGCCGGTGCCATAGTACTTTTTGTCAGCCATGGTTGGTTATCTCCTTATTTGCTGAGGTCCAGGACCTGAGGGTTCTGAGCCTGCTGCTTGTGCTCGGCGCCTTCGTAGACGTGGAGCTTCTTGATGATGGAGCGGCCAAGGGGGCCTTTCGGAAGCATGCCCCAGACGGCGCGCTCGATGAGCTCGACGGGGAACTCTTCCTTCATGACGCCTGCGGAACGGGTGCGGAGGCCGCCGTTATACTGCGAGACGTTGTAGTAGTTCTTCTTGCTCTCGGGGTGATTGCCGGTGAGCTTGACTTTGGAAGCGTTGATCACGATGACGTTGTCGCCGCAATCGACGTTCGGGGTGTAGATGGTCTTATCTTTACCCATGAGGATGACCGCAAGCTTGGAAGCAAGGCGGCCAAGAGGGATATCCGTGGCATCGACGAGGAACCAGTTGCGCTGGATCGTCTCTTTCTTCGCCATGGTCGTTTGACGCTGCATGGTGTTTTCTCCTTTTGTTTTGTCTTGACTGTTATTCGAACTTTTAACTTTACCGGGGTTTACTCGTTCAAAGTAGTGCCGTGCGATATTATCCGCGCATGCGTATATGAATGCAAGATAATGATTTTTGGTTGTGCATGGTGCACAGAATGGGAGGGAAGTTGTAGTGAGTTGCTGAAAACGGCAAAAAGTTGCTTCGAGTTGCAATGAGTTGCTGAAAACGGCAAAAAGTTGCTGAGTGTTGAAGCGGGTCGTCGATAAAGCGGTTTGCTGAAATAGAGTGTTTTGCACCCGTTCGGGTATATTTTACCTTCATAATACTTGTTTTATACCTTATCGGGTGTATTATTTGTTTATGAAAAACATTATCGGCAAATACTTGAAGGCAAAAAGAAGGGAAGCTGGGCTCACCCAGCAGGAATTCGCACTCCGAAGCGGGCTTGGGTTACGCTTCATTCGTGAACTGGAACAAGGGAAGAAAACGGTCCGCCTCGATAAAGTCGAGGCCGCCTTGTCGATGTTTTCGTGCCATCTCGAACCCGTGGAGGACAAAAAGAAATGAGACGCGGAAAAGTATTTGTCGGAGGCATATATGCTGGCGTGATCAGAGAAGACGATGATGGATACGCGTTCGAATATGATCAAGCATATCTATCTAAGGAAGAGGCTTTGCCCGTGAGCCTTACGCTTCCTTTGACGTCTCGGCCTTATCTATCGAAAACGATGTTCCCGTTCTTCGATGGTCTTATTCCCGAAGGGTGGCTATTAGAAGTTGCGACAAGATCATGGAAATTGAATCCACGCGACAGGATGGGCCTATTGCTCGTCTGCTGCCATGACCCAATCGGCAACGTATCGGTGGAGGACGCTAGCGATGCCGTATGATTATTGCCTGAGCACAGGAAAACCCTTATCTGGAACGGAAAAAGAAATCGGGTGGACAAAAGGCGCGATGCGGCATGTTTTCGGATGCGATTCGTTGCCAAATATTCAGCTCAGTGACGAAGCTTTTTTGGCGACAGCGATGCAGCATGTTGAGCATGGAACAACCGTTTCTGGAGTTCAAAAGAAGCTTTCGATTGGGTTCATCAAAAGCGGGAACCATAAACTAACGATGGTCGGATACCCTGCGGGTTATTTGCTTAAGCCTCAATCACCCGAAGGCCCCTACTTTCCCGAAAGCGAGAACCTCGTTATGCAGTTAGCGGATATCGCGGGAATACCTACGGTTCCTCATGGCCTTATTGCATTAGACAATGGACTTGCATATATCTGCAAGAGAATCGATCGAGAGGGGGAAAGGAAGATCCCAATGGAGGATTTCTGCCAATTATCTCTCCATTTGACCGAAGACAAATATATTGGAAGCTATGAGGCTGCAAAGAAGGTCATTGCTTCCTATTCCTGCCGCCCTAAACTCGATGCGGCAGAATACCTGTACCGCCTCATATTCTGTTTCCTAACTCTAAATAGCGACATGCACCTGAAGAACTTCTCGTTGTGGGATAAAGGATCCGGATATTGCCTTTCTCCTGCCTATGACCTCTTGCCTGTTAACCTGGTGTTCCCTAGCGATCTTGAAGAGACGGCGCTTACGCTTAACGGCAAGAAGAAGGGGATAGTTTTTGAGGACTTCTTGCGTCTTGCGTCTGCTGGTAGCGAAAGCGTCAGGGTTGAAGAACGAGTCTTGAGAAAGATGGTATCCCGACTGTTTTCTTTACAAGAAAAATTCGAAGACGCGGTTGAAAAGTCCTATTTAAGCAAAGAATACAAGCAGAGATTCATATCATTGATGTTAGAGAGATTTGAGAAACTGAAGTGACATTCATTGCATTTATAGTATTTATTCCGCCAATATCTAACTCTGTGTTGAAATGTGTCGGAATGTGTGAAAATGTGTGAAAATGTGTCAGAATTTTTGAAATGTGTGAAAATGTGTGAAAATGTGTGAAAATGTGTTAGATTTTTTGAAATGTGTTAAAATGTGTCAGAATGTGTGAAAATGTGTGAAACATTCTTCTTGAAGCGAGGCATCAATTATGGCAATCAATCCCTTCTCACTAGAATTTGGCGTCCAGCCGCCGAAATACGTAGATAGGTTCGCGGAATTAATCCAGATAAAAGAGGATTTCGAATCGCCAAGCCCCTCATCCCATATGTACGCAATACTTGGTCCAAGAGGGTGTGGGAAAACCGTAATGCTCAGCGAAATCTCTAATTCGTTCTCTACCAGCAAGAACTGGATTGTCGCTGACTTGAATTGCAAAGACAACCTGCTTGCCCAACTCGCATCAATCATAGACGATCGCATTAAGACTGTTCGAAAAGACATATCCGCGGAGTTCAGCTTTTCATTCTCCTTTGCTACCTTAACCTTAAGAGGAAAGGAACATGTTTCAAGTTTGCCTGTGCTACTGCAAAAAATGTTTGCAAAGCTTCAGAAGCACAATATCAAGGTTCTTGTTGCAATTGACGATGTTGAGCTCAACGAATATGTCGAAGTATTTGTAAAAGAATTCCAATCCCTTCGCAGTAAAAAGCTGGACATCTTCTTAGCCATGACGGGGCTTTATTCGAGTTTCAACCATATTCAAAGCCGCGATGGCCTTACCTTCCTGCAAAGGAGCCCCAAAGTGTACCTAGGCCCATTGAATCTCAAGCCAATCGCAGTAACCTTTTCGGATGCCCTTAATATAGGAATGAAGGAGGCGATCGTGCTTGCGGAATTCACCAAAGGCTATGCATTCGCCTTTCAATGCCTCGGCTATATCCTCATCAAGCAAGAGAAAACCAAGCTTGATGATGCCGTGATCGCGGACTTCGATTACTATCTCGAGGAAGGCGTTTACATCAAGCTCGCCGAAGAGCTGACACCAAAAGAAAAAGAGATTATCGCGTTTCTTGCCATAAATGGGCCTGCGTCGAATCAAGAGCTATTCAAAGCTAAAATACTAAACGAGGACAACGTCTCCAATTACAAGCAGAGCCTGTCGCGCAAAGGCATCATCGCATCAGGGAAAAGGGCAACGTTCGAATTGAATCTGCCTAGGCTAGGCGAATTCATGCTGTCCCACTACCCTCGCCTCGCAAGAAAATTTAGCTGATTCTTGCACCTCTGGCATGATAAGGATTCCATCAAACGGAAAGGCGGATGAGATTGTTATCCGTGGCTTTCTCGCATTGATTCCGCGCTAAAAATCAAGTGATCAGAAACGATTTAGCAACGTTCGAAGCCAAGTCGCTTTGGCGCGCGCTCTGAAGTACAGGCTGGGCACCGGGTAAGAAAAAACGTGCTCATGTTTTTGGGCGTGGGCACGTTTTGTTCGTAATGTGAATTAGAGATTCTCGACGTTGGTGTAGACGGCTTGGACGTCCTCGGCTTCGTCGAGGGCTTCCATCATGTCTTTGAGCTTCTGGAGATCTTCGCCTTCCACGGTGATCCATTCGTTGGGGTACATCATGGTCTCGGAACGATCATAGTCTTCAACACCGAGATCCTTGAGGACGGCTTTGGCTTTCTCTAGATCAGAGGGGTTCACGAGGACTTCAAGTTCGCCGGATTCATCGATTGTGACACTTGCGACATCGACGTCTCCGAACACGAGGGCTTCTTCCACTTCGTCGCGGCCGGGGCCTTTGAAGTTCAAGACTCCGCGATGCTCGAAGCTATAGGCGACGGAAGCCATCTTCCCGCCTTTCTTGCTCACGATGGTCCTAACGGTGACTAGCGCCCTATTGACGTTGTCGGTCAAGGTATCGACGATGATGTTACTTCCCCCGGGGCCCATGAATTCATAGCGGCCCGGGATATAGGCGACGACGTCTCCGCCTTTGGCCTTTTCAATGGCGCGGTCGATGACGTCTTTGGGGCACTGCTTGCGATATTTTTCGATCGCGGCCCTTAGCGCGAGGTTGCTCGCGGGATCGGGCTCACCGCTTTTGGCAGCGGCGTAGATCTCCTTTGAGGCGCGCATGTAGATTGCGGATTTGGCTTTGGCCGATGCGGCCATCGCCGCGGCCCTTACTTCGAAATGCCTTCCCATAGTATTTTGATTTCTCCTTAGTTCCTTCTAATTTGCGATTGTTACTATATCACTGCGGATTGACCCACGAAATAATTTTTTATTTCGGGGCATATGGATTGCGTAGTTCTACCTCGTCCAATAGCCTTAATCCCATCCACTTGATGAATGCGCGGACCCAGTTATAGTCCGAGGAAGCGAATTCGTCTGGGCTATGGGCATCGACTCCAATGATCACAGGGATATCGTATTGCTTAGCGATCTCCCAGAACTTGGGGTAAGGATAGACTGGGATCAGAGGATCGTCAGGACGGTTCTTGCCCCTATAGCGGCTGGCACCCATATTGATTTCTAGCGGGATTTGCAGGGATTTCGCGGCTTTGCAGATGCGGTGAGTGATTTCGATGCACTTAGCGGTCCAGCCTCCGATGAAGACGAGGAATATGTCTGGATGGCAGACGTAAGTGAATAGGCCCGACTCCATTCCGGCGATCAAATCGTTTGCGTAGCGATCGAGCAATTGATCGTCATCGGCCATGTATCCATAGCCGAAGAAACGGTTGTTCAGGATGCAGCAATGCTGGCCAAGGATCAGATAATCGATCTTGCCTGATTGTAATAGGTCTTGGTAATAGGCTTCGTATTCTTGGTGGTACCACTCGGCCTCAAAGCCAACCTTGATGGTCATCTTGTCTTTGAATTCATCAGCAAGGCCGCGGATGGACGATAGATAATCGTCAAGAAGCGAATAATCGCCTCTCATGTGCGGGTCAGAACGGCCAGGGAGGAATACGTGATCAGAAAATCCAAGATAACGGACTCCATTTTGGTAGGCGGCTTCGACGTATTCATGGTCTTGCCCAGTCGCATGGCCACAGCGATAGGTGTGGGTATGAATGTTGAATTTAGGGGCGTTTGTCATAAAGCACCTCCACTAGATATAGCCCTTCCGCCGGAGCCTTGTAAGAAACAATCCGGCGGGGACGTGCATCGATTAACATAGGAATCTCGTCTGCGTTTAAGCGATGGAACGCACATTTGAAAGCCGCGCCCATCATGAGGCGAATCTGATAGGTCATAAAGCCATTTGCCTTCCAAGTTACGCACCCCGTGGATGCGTTTTCGTCATATTGGAACCCAATGGTTTCTATCGTCCTAACGAAACCATCGATGTCCTCTTTCTTGGTCGTGAAGTTACGGAAGTCATGCTTCCCTTCGAACTTGCGTAACGCCGCTTCAAATGCATTCAAATCAAAGACATCGGCTTCTAGCTGGGCAATCCGTCCAAACATGAAGGGATCCCTGCCTTTGGTGGTGAAGCGATATTCATATACCTTGCCTAGGCTAGAATGCCTGGCATCGAAGCTAGGGTCGCATTCGGCGAGATAAGTGACTTTGATGTCTTGCGGCAACAGACGGTTCAATATGTCCAGTTTCAGCAGGCGGTCTGCGGAAAATGAGAACGTTTGCCCGATTGCGTTCACGCCCGTATCGGTTCTTCCCGCTGCTTTGATGAGAGTCTCTTTCCCAAGAGCGTAGGACAAGGCCCTTTCTAGCTCAGCTTGGATGCTAGGAAGGCCATTCTTCTGCCGCTGAAAGCCATTATAGGCATGGCCATAATACGAGACGATGCCAAAGCACTTCATAACGCGTTTACCCCAAACAAAGCGAACACGTCGAAATGGGTAACTGCCATATAGATGCAGCCTGCTAGAAGGGCATTCACGAGGACCAGTACCACGAAATCGGAGAATCTGAACTTCAATTTGCGGTATCTCGTCCTTTTCGCAGCAGGATCATATCCTCTGCATTCCATAGCGTTCGCGAGTTCTTCTGAACGCATGAAGCTGGAGACGAATAGCGGGATGATAAGCGAGGTGATCCCCGTGATCTTCTTCATGAGCTTGCCATGTTCCATATCGACGCCTCTAGAGGCTTGGGCCTTCATGACGCGGTTGGTATCTTCTAGCAAAGTCGGAATGAACCTTAGGGCAATCGAAATGGTCATCGCGATCTCGGCTGCGGGGAAATGGATGACCTTAAGCGGGGTCATATACCATTCGAGCGCATAAGTGAGATCTAGTGGCTTCGTCGCGGCGGTGAGCGTCATCGTGATCATGACCATGGTGATGAGCCTAAACATGATTTTCGCCGCCTCGGCGAACGAATCCCAATACACGACCCAGCCATTTAGGTTCCATGCCTCAGGCAAAGTGTGGTTCGACCTAGGGACGACGACGTAAATAATAAGCAGGAACAGAATCATGAACCACATCGAGCGGAGCGACTTCAATACATCGACGATCCTCATGTGGGTGCAGCGGAGCAATACCGCGGCGAGGATGAAGAAAAACCCTCCGACGACCGCGGTCATAGACCAAGTTCCATAATTGAGGAACAAGCAGACCATGAGGCAAACTGTCGCAGCTAGTTTGATGCGGGGATCCATGCGGTGGATCCAAGAATCATAAGGGACGTATCGCCCCAAAACGAATTTAGCGGCCACCTTGTTTCCACCTCGCGATTGCTTTTGCGAGGTCCTCCGGACTATGCAGGCTCAATAGATCGATATTGGCCCCATGCTCGTTGCATGCCCTAGCCAATGAAAAGAGATGCGGGCTATCGAGGGAATAGCGTTCTATGTCCTCTTGGAATAGATCCTGCGGGGTCGTTTGCTTCGCGACTTTGCCGTTATCGATCACGATGACGGAATCGCAATAATCAAGGACGAGAGACATGTCATGGGTCACAAGCACCACGCTCGTACCTTCTTCATGCACCTTTTTGAATAGGCTCATCATCTCTTTGGCGCCTAATGGGTCAAGACCTGCGGTAGGCTCATCGACGACAAGGTACTTCGGGCGAAGGGCAAGAACGCCTGCGATGGCGGCCCTTCTTTTCTCGCCTCCCGAGCATTCGAAGGGGGACCTGCTATAGAATTCGGGGCCTAACCCTACTTCTTCCAACGCTTTATGAGCGGCTTCAAGAGCCTCTTCCGGTTTCGCGCCGAAGTTCTTTGGGCCAAAGGCAACGTCTTTCTCAACCGTCTCCTCGAAAAGCTGATACTCTGGGAATTGGAATACAAGCCCGACTTTCTTGCGAAGATCTTTGAGGTTCTTGGAACGTTTCTTTTTCTCTGAGACGTTAACGAAGTCCTCGACGGTTACCTGGCCTGAGGTTGGATTAAGAAGAGCATTGATGTGCTGAACGATCGTGGACTTGCCACATCCAGTACGTCCAACGAGGGCAGTGAAAGAGCCTTCTTTGATCTCGAAATCCACACCTTTAAGGGCGGGATGCTCCAAAGGGGATTTCGGGGAGTAAACGTAAAAGACAGAGTCAAACCTTATTGCCACAGGAATTCCTCCATCTGTTCCATGGTCACGACATCATTAGGAACAATAATGCCCTGCTTCTCTAGTTCAGTGCGAAGCAGCACGGCGAAGGGGACATCGAGCCTAGCCTTCACAAGCTCTTCGTGATGGCTGAACACTTCCAAAGGAGTTCCCTGCAGCAAGATTTTGCCCCTTTCGAGGACGATGACCTTGTCGCTTGCGGCCGCCTCTTCAATATCGTGGGTAATCGAAAGAATTGTGAGGTCTGGATTTTCCCTCTTGGTCTTCAGAATCAAGTTCCTGATTTCCTTTTTCCCCCGAGGGTCGAGCATCGCGGTTGCCTCGTCGAAAATCACAAGGGATGGCTTCATCGCGAGAACTCCGGCGATCGCAACCCTTTGCTTCTGCCCGCCCGAAAGGGAAGAAGGCTCGTGATTGAGGAATTCCTCCATCCCGGCATCGCGAGCAACTTCGTCGATGATCGATTGCATCTGTTCGTGGGGAACCTGGGTATTCTCTAAGCCGAAGGCAATGTCATCGGCAACGGTGGAACCCACAAATTGGTTGTCGGGATTCTGGAAAACAATGCCGATTTTGGCACGCAATCTCTTGAGGGTGCTCTTCTCGAGTTTTTCGCCAAATAGATACACGTCCCCCTCGTAATCGCCTAATAGGCCCATAATGAGCTTCGCCATCGTGGATTTGCCAGAGCCATTATGACCAATCAAGGAAACATAGGATCCCGCTTCGACGGAAAAGGAAACACCATCGAGGATGATGCGTTCAGCCTTATCGTATTGGAAGCGTATGTTCTCTACTTTCAGAGCTTCACTCATCTTTGTTTTTCTTTCGTTTGTGCCAATAGATCTCGGTAATGACGATGGTCGCAATCAACGCGACTCCCCATATCGATGCCGCGACGATCAGGATGATATCGTTCCTTCCTTCAGGCATGGCAAGCGGCACGAAAATCGCGATGCCAATCAAAGCGAAAGCGACAAGTATCGCAAGAATCCTATATATCGTGGAATGCCTATTTAACATCGAATTTCACGTCACGTCCTTTGTATTGTTCGTATTTTATCCCTGCCATATCGAGGATCTTGCGGGATGCCTGCTCTTCAATATGATCGTGGTATTTGTCATCGAGGTAGATGATCTTCTTGATGCCGACCTGAATGATGGCCTTCGCACATTCGTTGCAGGGGAATAGCGTCACGTAGATCGTGCAGCCATTGAGGGCAGAGCCATCCCTGGTATTGAGGATAGCGTTGAATTCCGCATGGCAGACATAGAGGTATTTGGACATCAAACCCTCGCCATGTCCCCAAGGGATTTTGTCGTCATCGACACCGCGAGGCATGCCGTTATAGCCAATGGATACCACTTTGTGGTTGTCGTCGACGATGCAAGCGCCGACAGTGGTCGAAGGGTCTTTGGAGCGGAGCGCGCTCAATTTGGCGATGCCCATGAAGTATTCGTCCCAGTTCAGATTGTCAGTTCGGTGGATTTCCATTGCTCATGCCTCCGTGTGCGTAACAATAATACACGGACGCGCGCGAATTGAAAGAAAAAGGGCTTAACCGTACAGCCGAGAGATTAAATGTCGATAAATAGCCCCGAGAAGCCAAAAAATCGTTTCAGGGCTGAAAATCGACATATTTTTGTCGATAAATAGCCCCGAGAGGCAAAAAAATCGTTTCGGGGCTGAAAATCGACATTCAATGTAATATACTTAGGGCACGGAGTAGCACTATGATTGTAGGAAGAGAAAACGAAATCGCGGATTTGAACCGCGTTCTGAATAGCGGCAAGCCAGAGTTTGTCGCTGTTTACGGCAGGAGACGCGTAGGAAAGACCTATCTAATCGACCAAGTATGCCGCGAATCCTATGCCTTTCGTCATGCTGGTTCGCAACCTGATAAGAGCAAAGATGGGCGGCAAAAGAAAATTATGCAGCTCAACGCGTTCCGCGACAGTTTAATTAGATACGGCGCCAGTAAAGCAATTCCGAAGTTCACCTCTTGGAGCGAAGCGTTCTTCGCCCTGGAAGAATTGCTTAACAACATTCCTTCAAACCAGCGTTATGTTGTCTTCATCGACGAAATGCCTTGGATGGATACTCCAAAGTCCGGCTTTCTGAATGCGCTATCAGATTTTTGGAACAACTACGGCTGCATCCATGACAATATGGTCCTAATCGCCTGCGGGAGCGCAAGTTCTTGGATTCTGGACAACCTGATTCGCGCTAAAGGCGGGCTATATGATCGCGTTACCTTCCAACTTCGGCTGCAACCATTCTCATTAAAAGAATGCAAGCAGCTTCTAGAATCAAATCGATTCGAGTGGTCGGATTACGAGATCACCGAGATTTACATGGCGCTTGGTGGAGTCCCCTACTATTTCAATTATTTGCATCCTGAAAGGTCGGTCGCGGAGAACATTGACTCTCTTTTTTTCCGCAAGGCGGCTCCTTTTGAGAATGAATTCGAGACCTTGTTCTCTTCTCAGTTCGCGCATTCAGACACCTACCGCTCGCTTATCGAGGCAATTGGCCAAAAGAACATCGGCCGTTCACGTAGCGAGATTGAAGAAGCGACAGGCATTCGCAAAGGCGGGACCTTATCTGACATGCTTAAGGCGCTCGAACAAGGCGAATTCATCATGGCGTATGTTCCTTTTGGCGGAAACAAACGCGAGCCCCTATATAAGCTCATCGATCCCTTCTGTTTATTCTATCTAAAGCATGTCAAAGGTAATCAGGGTCGCGAGGGGTACTGGAAAGGCATCGATTCCACCCCAAAGGCAAATACTTGGAAGGGATTGGCGTTCGAGAACGTATGCTTTAATCACATCAAACAAATACAATTTCATCTAGGAATAGCGGGCGTCGCCTGCGAGGCTTCCTTGCTCTGCAGCGATGAAAGAAAAGCCCAAATCGACCTTGTGCTCAAAAGAGGCGATGGCGTAGTTAATCTCTGCGAGGCCAAATTCTATTCCAACGAATATCGGATGGACCTTCAAAGCCATCTTGACCTCGATACCAAAAAGGAAGCCATTAGAAATCATATGCCAAAAAAGTACAGCATCCGAACGGTCCTGCTTACAACCTTTGGACTGCGTCGCGGGGAATACGCGAGCGACTACGGGCAGGTATTAACCTTAAGCGCTCTTTTTAGTTAATCCTGAATGCAGATTCTCCACCCCTAAAGCCCAATTAGCAATCGACCCATGCACAGTAGCAGACGAGGGTGGCTAACTTTGGAATCAGGCGGATTTTTGCTGTTTTTTGGACTATATTTGTTCTTCTTGAAAAGCGTCAAAAGAAATACAGTCCATTGACCTCTTTTGACTACAAGTGATAAATTTAGGAAAAGGAGATAATTATGAATCGCGTTCTCGCTTGTTTCTCGTATCCTCTTGTAGCAGGGTTGATTTTGCCGGCGCGGTTGGGGGTCTCCACTTTCTAGAGGGCACTGGAAATGAAAAAAGTTTTTAAATTGTTCGCTTTGTTAGCGCCCGCTTCGTTTTCGCTCGGGTGTGTTTCCTGTGGATCGGTTCAAGAGGAGCAAGTTTCGGTGGAAATAGTCTCCTCTGTAGGAAACGTGTATACCTGCAAGTGGGAAGAAGATATTTTGATTAAACCGAAGTACGTGAAGTACGCGGTTCGAGATGGAGAAGTCGTCCTAGCGTATGGCTATGAATGGATGGTATCTTCGAAAGCCAAACTCTATCATTATCGGACCGATGACATATATCCGCTTAAGCCCATGGATATAGTGAGGTATTCCGTTGAAGCGACCTTCGAAACTATCGATGACCCTATTTCTTTTGTCCAAAACAATTACGTCAAGAACGACAGCTCAATCTATTGTGATCTTGAGCCCGAAAAAGTCACGCCGACTCCAGATACTCACATCGTGCCTCTAGAAAAGAAGGAAGCTAACGTTTCCAACATCGGCGAAGAGAAGGTAACAAGAGACAGCGATGGAAAAATAAAGGCAGTCGAGGGAAAGCGCGTTTCCAAGAGCGAAACGATTTGCATGAAAAGTGGGGAAACGCTCCCGCTTGGCGAATCATCCCCCGATTTAATCTATCGCGCCGTATCAGCAAAGGGCGATGTAACATATTTTGATTTTGACCCTAGCAAATCATTTGATACATACATTTGCGCAAACTCCATTGAAAGCGTGGCCGGCTAAGGGTTAAACCGAGCTATGACATACGCTTTGGGCCAATAACCCATCGGTTGCCAAACAGAAGGAAAACCCAACCCGGTTTCCCGAGCTGGGCATTAGCATGGTTATAAAACCCTTAGTTAGTCGGCCATGACGTTTGCGTATTCAATCGCGTCACGGGAGGATTCCTCATCGGCTGCGAGAGCGTAATCCAGATAGGCTTCGAGGTCAGCGTCATCGGTATCCAAGTCGATTTTGCGTTCGTCGTCCATGGCTCTCTCCTTCCTTGGAATCTACGAAATTTTAGGTCCAAAATTTTGATACGCAAGAGGTAATTCTTTTACATTGTACGGGATTTGCCGATTAGGCAAGTTGGGGCGCGTACTTCCCTTCATGCAATTATTTTGCGTGATAGAGTTTCTTCTTCTCGTAGACTGGCTCGGAGGTCAAATCGATCCCGAGTTTTCTGATTGTGTTGGAGTCCATCTGAGACAGAATCACAGTCGAATGGCACTGCGCGTGGCGGAGCAATGGAAGCTGTGCGAGCGCGAGTTCTGCGAGCGGATTTGTGACCGCAGAAATCGATAAAGCCAGCAAAACCTCATCAACATGCAGTCTTGGATTATGTCCACCGAGGGATTTCGTCTTCAAATTGCAGATAGGCTCAATAATGGCTTTCGGGATCAAAAGGATTTTGTCTTGGATGCCCGCAAGGTATTTAAGAGCGTTCAAGATCATCGCGCTGCTAGGGCCAAGAAGCTCGGATGATTTTCCAGTGATGATCGTGCCGTCATTCAGTTCGATTGCGGTTGCTGGCCCTCCGGTTTTCTCCGATTTGGCAATAGCTGCCGCAACGCAGGGGCGATCAGCTACGCTTAGCCCATTTGCTTTCAGTAGATTGTCGAGCTTCGCAACCGTTTCATCGGACGCGCGCTCTTTGCGGCGGTCAACCAAAGCAGTCAAGTAACGTCTTACGATTTCTTGCTTGGCAGCCTCTTGGCAAACCGCATCGTCAGAGATGCAATACCCAGCCATGTTGACGCCCATATCGGTCGGGGATTTGTATGGGGATTCGCCCTGGATTCTTTCGAATATGCGATTGAGGACCGGGAAGATCTCGACATCCCTATTGTAGTTGACCGTAGATACCCCATAAGCTTCAAGGTGGTACGGGTCGATCATATTGACGTCATTGAGATCCGCGGTAGCTGCTTCATAAGCGAGGTTCACGGGATGTTTCAGCGGCAGGTTCCAGATCGGGAACGTCTCGAATTTGGCGTATCCGGATTTGATGCCGCGCTTATTGTCGTTATATAGCTGTGAGAGGCAGGTGGCCATTTTGCCAGCGCCAGGCCCAGGAGCAGTGACGACGACGAGGCTACGCTCGGTCTCGATGTAATCATTTTTCCCATATCCCTCATCGGAAACGATCTTGTCGACGTCATATGGGTAATTGGGAATCGCATAATGATGATAGGTTTTAATCCCCTGCTTGTTCAGAATTTTCTCGAAGGTCTTTGTTCCTTTTAGCGGTGCGTATTGGGTGAGGCAGACGCTTCCGACAAAGAGCCCTGCCGCGCGGAAAGCATCGATAAGACGGAAAACATCCTGATCATAGGTGATTCCTAAATCTCCGCGGACCTTGGCATCTTCGATGGTCTTGGAATTGATGACGATTACAATTTCGGCCTTGTCCTTCATGGTCAGAAGCATCTGAAGCTTCGTGTCGGGCTCAAAGCCAGGGAGAACCCTAGACGCATGGAAATCATCGAAAAGCTTACCGCCGAATTCTAGATAGAGTTTCCCGCCAAACTGATCGATTCTCTCTTTGATGCGTTCACTTTGCATCGCGATGTATTTTTCATTGTCAAAACCAATGGCGTTCATAGGCGGATACCTCTATCTGCAACGCATTATATTTTATCATTGCGCAATCAAGCGCGGGAGAAGCCAACTCAATTTATTTTGGCAGCGCGATGATGACGATTATGCAAGCGATGATCAGGGAGAACATCACGCCAAAAAAGATATACCAACCGATGCCGAATTGCTTGGAGTGCATCTCCTTCTTTTGGGCAGGAGTCAATAGCGATTCATCGATCTCGGGTATCGGTTCCTGGTCTTTCTTCGCCATCATAATCCTTTCGCCACCTGGTGGCATAGAAGCGGGTCGCCCGTCACGAGAATCACATCATCCGGATAATCGGCTAAGAGCTTTTTCACAAGTTCGATGGGGTTAGCGGTGAAATCATAATCGCCTAAGAAGATGAAGAAGTCCTCCTCCGCCTTTGCTTGAGGCGCATCAAAGGTCGTTAGGTGGATGTCACATCCGTAGTTCGCTAGCGGAGGAAGCATGGCCGCAACATTCTTATTCGCTTTGCATCCGAAGACCACGTGTATCGGTTTTCCTTTCGAAAGAGTCCTTAACGCCTTCACAAGCGAAAACATCGCATCCACGTTATTCCCGGAATCGAGAATCAGGCGATCGCGTTGTTCGAAGCGATACGGCAGCATCTTTTCTAGAAGCGCTGCCCGGACCGCTTCTTCAGTTACGGGGAAGTCGTTTTGTAAGATCTTACTCGCCTCAATCGCGAGGCAAGCGTCATAAACGGCAGCTTCGCCTAAGCAATTGATCGCAAGTTCCTTGTATGGACGATAATCGAAATAGAACATGCCATCTGCCGTGTGCTGATGGTGGTAGCTATCGGATTCAATAAATCTCGCGGACATATCATCGGCAAAATCCTGCACCACTTTTTTGCAATCATCATCCAGCGTGCCGACTAGGATCGGCGTCTCTTCACGGAGCAAAGCGACTTTGCTCATCGCGATTTGGGATAATGTGGTTCCTAAGTAAGAGGTGTGGTCCAAGGCGACTTTGGTCAAAATGACTAGACGCTGATCGAGGCGCTCGATGTTTGTGGCATCGGCTTCGCCGCCCATCGAAGCGCATAGTACGCAGATATCGAGTTTTGAGGCGTTGAAATATTCATATGCGATTACGACGATTTGCTCAAAAGGGCTTAGGCCAAACTTCGCAAAATCCTTGGCCTTGGCGTCATAGATCTTCATGAACTCCGATGGAGATATGCAAGTCCCATTGATGCGAATCATCTCGCATGGGGAATCAAAGAAATACGGCAGCAATAAGCCAACTTTGAAGCCCGCCTTTTCGTAGATGCCCGATAAAAGCTTTCCGGTGATGGATTTGCCATTTGTCCCCACAATATTGATGCACGGGGTCGCTAAATGCACTTTCTGCTTCGTGCAGAAATGATAGTAGTTATCGCTTTCGTAGCTCGATTCGAAGTGGGCTCGATATTCTTTGGCAAGCGTCTCAATATCCATATTCGTCATTCCCCTTTCGCGCCGCGGCGAATGGCCTGGCTGATTTCCCTTTTAGCGTCGCGTTCCTTAATCGCGTCGCGCTTATCGTGGGCTTGCTTGCCTACCGCCAAGGCAATCTCCATCTTTGCGTATCCCCTGCTAAGGAAAACCTTCGTCGGGACGCAGGTCGTTGAGCTTCCTTTGAGATGGCTTTCGAGCTTCCTGATCTCATTCTTGTTGAGCAACAGCTTCCTATCGCGAAGATGATCGACGTTATAAACCGTTCCGTCTTTATATGGGGCGATGTGCATGTTCGCCACATAGACTTCCCCGTTTCTCACGTATACATAGGAGTCATTTAAAGAGGCGTTTCTAGCGCGGAGGGATTTGATCTCGGTGCCAGTGAGCACCATCCCAGCCGTCATGAAATCGCTTAGGAAATAGAGAAATCGCGCTTTGCGGTTCTCTAACAATACTGAGCTTCCGCTTTTCTTTGACATCGTGATTAAGCCTTCGTGATCTTGATCTTCGCCGACTCAAGCCCTACCGATTGCACTTCGATCTCGTAAGGGAAGCTCGACCCATCGTTAAGAGTCGTCTTGCGGGGGAAGAAGGCGGAGAAATCGCTTAGAGTGAATTTGCTGCCTGCATGGAAAAGCGAGCTATTGGTTGCATAGTTCCCGGTGGCGAAAGTGAATTTCTTGTTCGCTTCCATCAGGTGAATCAAGGAATACGCCGTCGGGCAGATGGCCTCATCCTTAAAGCAATTGGATGGACCGACGCGATAGAAACGGAATTGGGTGGAGGTGTCGACTGGATGGAGGGTCGTACTGTTATGGAAAGCGTAGGTCGGGCTCTTTGAAGCTGTGGTGGCATATCCTGAGACGACGCGCGAATCAACATGATAGATTTTGACGCCTGGCTCAGTGAATCCTTGAGGGCGACCTTCGTAGGCGGTGCGGGAATCCTGGAGGTTAAGCCCTAGCGGAGAATAAAGCTCTAGAAGGATGTATTCGCTCCAGATGGACCCATTCCAATGGGAAGAGGGAATCAATATGCAATCGCCGGTATTGTAAGAGGCGGAGATTTCGACTTCGGCCGATCCGTCAACGACCTTCGGGATAGTCCAGCCCAAAGCGGATTTTGAATAGCAATTGTGGTCAAGGATGTTGCCGTCCATCATATCGAGCCACCCAGTTGGGAAGAAGGCTTTGTCGGACTCGCTGTTTGGATAGTAGTCGTCTAGGCCTAGCATGTGCCCAAATTCATGAATCAAGGTATGGGCGTCGATCTGGTTGTATTGGTTATAAAGAAAATCGTAGGAAGCCCAGAAATAGACATTCATGTTTGGGCTGATGCGATTAGGGGTCCCGCCTTCGACGTCCCAATAGCAATACGCCCAGAAGAATTGATCGGTATCGAACTTCGCAATTTTGGTAGATTTCTGGAAATCGGGGCACGAATAGATCGCAATGACACCATCGATTAGGCCATTGCTATCGGAATCGAGCGATTGAAGGTCGACACCTGCTTGCCTTTTGTAATTGTTGACCGCGGCGGAAACAATGGGGATCGCGTTATTGCCAAGCTTATAGGCCTGCTCGGGAGTGTAGCCGCAATCGTAAATATCGGCGATCTCGAAACTGAGCCTCAGCTTGCCAAAGGAGGCCTTTTCGTAATAGGAGGCCAAAGACTCCCAATAGCCTGTGGATCCGTTGATTGAGTTGCCTTGCAGTGCGAGAGACAAGTCGTTCTTGATGTTGCTTTTGAATTGGTAGCCGCTTAGCTCAATCGGTAGAACCAGAAGCTTCACATCTCCAGTCGAGGGGACGATATCGGCATTTGAGGTCCAGTTCAAATCGCGATAGCCATAGGGCAAGACAGAATCCGGAGTATATACGCCTTCCGTTGATGGCTTGTAGTTGATGAGCGCGTCATCGTGGGTCTCCTCACCGACTTTTGCCGTGGAATAAAAAGCGCCACCGCCTCCAATCGAGGCGAAGGGGTCATTGCTCCCGAAGATCATTGAGTAGACGTTGCACCCGGACAGAGCAACTGCCATCGGGAGCAAGATAAGGAATTTGGAAAATGGTTTCTTTTTCATGGCGTACATTGTAAATGAAAGCAGGCCTAATTGGAATTGAATTCCAATTCGAGCCTGCACGCATATGGGGTCTAGAGCACGAAGCAATAGATCGAGAAGAACATGAGGATGGTCGCCGCAAGGACGAAGAAGTGAAACACGGTGTGCCACCATGCAGACTTCTTGGCCCCTAATCCATACAGCATTGCCCCAATCCAATAGAGGACGCCGCTTCCAAGAAGGGTGAAGACTCCGGCAGGACCAATCGCGAACCACAAGGGATAGAAGGCGGTCACAATCGCACTCCCCATCGCAACATAGACAACCATGCAGATCACTTTGTACTTATGGATATTGATGGAATTCAGGACAATGCCTAGGATGCAAAGTCCCCACACAAGCCCAAGGATCACATAGCCCCAAGGGAATCCATCGGCGGGATTTCTTAACGCAATCAAGCAATAGGGCGTGTAGCTTCCCATGATCAGCAAGAAAACGTTATCGTGGTCTAGGACTCGGAAGACGCGCTTGCCGTCGTTTCTAGCAAGGGCATGATACAAGCAGCTACCGACATAGAGAACAAGCATCGAGAAGATATAGAAGGACACGGCGACGATATTTATGACATCGTTCGTCATTGCCGCCTTAATGATAAGGAACGGACCAGCGATCAATGCAAAAAGGCCACCCAAGCCATGGCTAATGGAATTCCAAAGCTCCTGGCCTAATGTGTATTTGGGCAACGTGATTTCTTTGACGCTCATGGGTTCAGCCTCCTTTGCTTACGCCAATAATTATAAAGACCTCGTATTTGGTGTCAATACATCTAGTTGCGAAAACTAGTTGTTGCAAAATTAGTTTGAGATCAACGATGCTCAAGGCGATCAAAAATTACTTCGAAAGAAACCCATTTATGTATTCTAAAATTCCCGCAATCCAAAAAATTCAAATGGGTTTTGCATGAAATTTGAGGTATTTACAAGTTTATCGGTAACCCAAAATCGTAGTTCTCTTGCTTCAGCTTATCGAAAGCATGGCAGATATCGAATTCACAGTTATAGCGATTTGATCTTGCTTGGAGATTGTCGCTTCGCCATCGCCGCGTTGAGGGCCATATTCTCCGAAGCCAGAATGATTTCCGCCATCGATAACAACTTCCTTGTAGCCTTTTGGAAGGTTCGCAAGATTTTGCTGATACGCGTCTTTATTGATAACCGTATCGTTAGAGCCATAGATGGAAAGGCACTTTAAGAAATCGTCCAGCTTCTTTGTCGAATAAGAGGCAAGAACTTTTCTTCCATTAATTATACTGAGCTTCGAAATCTCGACTGACGCAAATTAGGCAACGAAATCAAATAAGGGGTTCACTATTTTATGTCAATGACCTTCTGGTGGTAATCGTCAAGATAGCCTTGAAGCACTTGGTCGGTTGCTGCCCCTGCGGTAGAGCGAATGTTGCCTTCGAGCTCAGGCAGATAGGTGTAAAGCCAATCGAACTCGTTCGGCAGGGCGAATCCTTGATTCGCTTGGGCGGCCACGGCGCGATGGAGCTCGTCCATTGCACCTTCACCGATTACGCCCTTCATCGCAGGCATAACTTCCGCTTTAGCCTCAGCATATGCTTTTTGGGTCTCAGCGGAAGAAAGAAGCCGTGCAAGGTCATTTGCAGCCATCTTCTTCTGCGCGTCCTCGGTCGCCTTGACAACGAGTCCCTGTGCAGAAACCGCTGCTTTGCAGGGGATGATCCCGCCATTGTGGAGGTATCCAGGGAACGGGGCAATTCCTAAGTTATCGCCATACAGGGTCTTTGCGGCATCAAGGTTCCATATTCCTCCTTGGCTCAGCGCAGGCACTACGCCGTCAGATGGACCGAAGGGTTTAGGGCTCAAGCATTCATTAGCGTACATTCGGGACATCGCCTTCGCCGCAGGCAAACCATTTGACGCGTACGTATCGTCGACCGCGGCGACTTTGAATTCTTTCCCATAGGTGAATTCGGTTGTGGCGCCAGCGCCGTAGAAGAAAGCCGTCTTGGCAAATATCGACTCAGGGTCCCATGAAACGACCCGGTTCAAAGTCGCGGCTTTCGCAAACACGGCATCCCAGGTCAATAGATCCTCCTCCGCAAAAACGGATTTGTCATAGTAAACCAGCTCATGCGGTACAACTGAGAAAGGATAACAAAAGTATGTCCCATCCTCCTTGAATTCAGATTCCGCATAGAACTCAGTGTCTTGGTACGCTTTGGCATCGATCGGTTCGAATTCAATGCCTGCGTCTATGTTAGCTGAGATGGCCTCGACGTCAGCATAGAGAATGTCAGCTTCTTCAAAGGCGGACTTGCCGTGTGATTCGGCATAGGCAGGGAAAAACTGCACTTCAACGTCAAATCCATAGTTTTTGGAAGCGATGAAATCGGAAACCATGGTCTTAGCAAGTCTGTGCTCAGCCTCGTCAGCAACCGAGATCGTGATGGATATATCCTTTTCAGCTGAGATGGATGTCGGGTTCGAGCTTGAAATCGTTACTGGCGTCGAGCACGAAGCCAAAAAGCAACTCGAAATTAGACAAATCGCAATCCTTTTCATAAAGATAAATTGCCTCCTACAACCCCATAAGCAAGCAACCGTTTGTTTTATTATAGGTTTGGGGGGCGAACAGTCAATTCTATGATCGAGCCCTGCAAAGCGTTATGGCACAGACGATAAACAGACCGAAAATCTATCTGTCGGTGCTGGAAATCCTATTGTCAAATTCCCAAATTCAATTATGATAATGACATTCCATCTGCCGATGCAGAAAGGAAGTGCGCTGGACGGACGAGTTCGGCGTTTTTTAGTACAGTCTCGTTGAGACAAACACTTCAAAACGGGGCAAAGTAAATGCAAGCTCGCCATGCGATGGTGCGAATACAATGCCTTTCTTTATCAACCTGTCTCTATACTTTGAGAAGGACTCCTTTTTCATCCCGGCACTTTCCATAATTGTTGAAACTCGAACCGGTCCATCCGAAGCAAAGCTCTTGAGTATTTTCTTTTCGACTTGTGAAAGACCCTTCCATATTTGTTGATATACGAATTCTTCCAAGTACTGATCAAACTCATTTAGTAATGATGCTGTAATTGCTTTATCGTGGCTCTCAAAGAAAAGATAGCCAAGAAGCTGGAAAGCGAAAGCGTATCCCTTGGTGAGCTTTGCAAGTTCGATTGCCTGATTATTATCGATATCGAATATCTCGTAATAGGAATTCGCGATTGCCGGAATGCTCAGAGGAGCAACAACAACGCGAGGCGCTCTGGCTAAAAAGGTCAGATTATTCTCGCTTTCAATTGCGCTGATGTTCTCATATAGACAAGTCATAACAACGAATAAGGAATAATCTCGTCTAATGAGGATTTGGCTCGATAAGGCAAATTGTTTTAGGTAATTACTGTTCGTGGCTTCATCAATTAGAACGAGCACTTTTTTATTTTGTTTCTCAAGCTCTTGGAACATTCTGTCCAAAAGATCATCGATATTAAAGACAGGGTTCTTACCGCTAAGCGAGAACGTGACGCCTGTGAAGGAAAGGCTCAGCGTCTTTTCTACAAACAGCCGCTTCACAAGGCATTTAGAATAGAGTTTGGCAGCAAGGGATTCTCTTAAATCGTCCGAAGGATTCAATTCAACTACAACATAGTCATCGAGATTCTCAAAATATTTGGAAAGCGACGTCAAAAGAACTGTTTTTCCTGAACCACGCACGCCAGTAATCACATAATAATGAGATAGCGGAGGGTCGTTCGTTATGTTTTCAATAAGCTCTCTTTTCTCGCTGACCCTCGCGATGTATTTGATTGGCTTGTTGCCGAAAGACAAGGTAAATGGGTTATTCTGGTAGTCCTTCATATCGTCGTTCCTTTCATACTCCTTCATACTTTTAAAATTTTTTCATACTCCTTCATACTTTTCAAGTTCTTTCATACTTCTTCATACTTTTAGGATTCTTTCATACTCTTTCATACTTTTATGATTCTTTCATACTCCTTCATACTTTGAAGAATGGCTGAATGATAAAAAGCCGCGATCAGTTCGCGACTTTTAGAGAATATTGTCTTAGCAAATATTAGAGGTAATACTTGTTGAGAACCTTGAGGTCTTTCTCGTCAAGCTCATAAACAAGCGGTTTGCCGGTCGGGATTTCGACGGAGACGATCTGCTCAGGGGTGAGATTCTCAAGCATCATGACAATGGCGCGAAGCGAGTTGCCATGGGCAGCGATGAGGACCTTCTTGCCTGCTTTGATCTCCGGCGCGATCTTCTCGTCCCAATAGGGTTTGACGCGCTTGGCGGTGTCGATAAGGCACTCGGTCAATGGGCAATCATCAAGGGTCATCTCTCCCTTGGCGATAAGATCCTGATACTTCTTTTGGTTGCCAGGCCACCTTTCATCATCTTTGGTAAGCGCTAGAGGAGGAACGTCGGCGGAACGCCTCCAGAGATGGACTTGCTCATCGCCCCACTTCAAAGCGGATTCAGCTTTGTTCAAGCCCTGAAGAGCACCGTAATGACGCTCGTTGAGTCTCCAGGAATAGAACTTCGGAAGCTTGTCTAGCCCCATCTCACCAAGAGCGAAGTCCATGGTGTTGTTGGCGCGCTTAAGGGTAGAGGAGAAAGCGACGTCGAAGGTATAGCCCTTTTCTTTGAGAAGCTTGCCGGCTTCGTGAGCTTCGCGGACGCCCTGCTCGGAAAGCTCGACATCGGTCCAGCCGGTGAAGAGGTTCTTGAGGTTCCATTCGGACTGGCCGTGGCGGATCAGCACTAATTTGATCATTTTGATATTGGTTCCTTTCGTTTGATACCGATTGGGATTATATCCCATTTATGGGGATGCGTGAAACTTCGATTTGGCATATTTGTCCTTTGAGCCACTTTGGGAAAGCGAAAATAGATCCACGACCCCTGCGAATTATCCACTACGAGGCAAGCGAAAGGTCATTGCTCGATCGTTAAGCCCTGCTCGCCGATGATCTTGTCGAACTTTCTGATCATCGATCGATAGGCAAGCGGGAACGCGGTGATAAGCCTGATCGGCCTAACCGTTCCTTTGGCCTCATATCGGTATGGGTAGCACTTGAAGATGCAAACGTAATCGAGGCATCCGCATTTGCGGCGGATCACCATCTTCTTCGCGCCTGACTGATCTTTGTATAGCGCAGCTGAGATGCCGTGTACATTGCCATAAGCCAAGCTATCCATGATCAATTTGAGGGATCTCATCCCTCTCGCGCGATAAGGGCAAGGCACGCGCGAGATGCAATGAAGCACGTCATTTGCTTCGGATATCTCGTCGCACCCCGACATCTCAAGGGTGTTGCAGCAAGGGACAATAGGTGAATTGTTCGTGCAATCCTTCGTCTTGGAAGAGGTCACTAGATGCCAAAAGATGTCAGGCCTATCCATGAGGTTCCAAAGGTCTTTATCTTGCGAAACAAAAGGGGCATAAGTAGTTCCGCAAAGGTTAAACCGATTAAGATTTGCCAAGTATTTGCGGAAAAACACGTAATCATCCTCGAACATGAGATGCACCCTCCCAATAGAACAAATTAAACTTTTTCTCGTCTGGCGGCGTGCTGTAATCCACCGACACCTTGGTAAGCAAATGGTTAAGCACCGCGACCTTCGCGGGATTCCCTCGTTTGGATAGCCCGCGCTTATGGAAAACGAGCATCCCGGTAAATAGGTCGCTTACCTGAAGCAAGTCGGAGCAATGGGAATCGATTTCAACGATGCCATCCACCGCCTCCTCGCCATTGGTTGCTCGCGAAAGAATCTCGAAGAGCTTTTTGATCTTGGCTTTGCCTTGGGTGTCCTTTCGGTCGATGAAGATGTTGTTGCCCCGGGGGTAGCGGTCAAGCATCACGATAAGCAGCTGGTAGTACATCTTGTAATACCACTCGTCGAACTGCACGACCGTTTTGTCCTGCGCGACTTCGCGCTTATTGGGGATGATGATCGCGCGAAAGGAAAGATAGGGGCACTTGAAAAAGTAGTCGATTAACGTTTTGATCATCGGAACTTGGTTCGTGGTGATCTGGGACCATTTGATTTCAGCGAAGCTATATCCGTAATAGTCCTTGATGCGGTGAATCATATCCACCACCGCTTCTTTTTGGGATTCAAGGCATCCGATCGCGCCTAGCCCCATGACTCTGGAGCTATCGCCAATCAGATGGCAGGATTCATCGCAATAGATGTTCAAAGATTGTTCAGGCAACATGAAAACCTCCTCTTGTTGATGAGCTTATTTGGCTTCGCATATTTCAATGCGATGACATCAAAAGGGGAGGTCGATGATCGACATGTCAGGGATGGGGAACGCCTACATTATAAACGCAATTCGGCGGAGTGAATTTCCAACCCCGGATTTTTTTACTGATCGATGGAAGCGATGACTTTCTTCAAAGAGTCGGCGGACTTCTTCAATTCGCGCCTCTCCTGAACGTTAAGCGGCATCTCAAGAACCTGCTCAACGCCGTTTTTGCCGACGATGCAAGGCACGGAGATGGAGAGTCCGGAGAGACCATATTCGCCTTCGAGTTCCACGGAGACGGGGAGCATTGACTTCTCGTCGCTAACGATGGAACGGCAGATCTTGCCGACCGCCATGGCGATGCCATAGTAGGTCGCGCCTTTCTTCTTGATGATCTCGTAGGCTGAGGTCCTGACGTCTTCCTGAATCTCAGCAAGCATCGCTTCGTAGCCATCTTGATTCTCAAGGGCGAAGAAGTCGTATAGAGGAATGCCTGAGACATTGGCGATGCTATTGACGGGGAATTCGGTATCGCCATGCTCGCCGATAATGACGGTATGGACATTGCGACTATCGACATGGAGGCGCGAGGCGAGAAGGTATTTCAAGCGGGCGGTATCCAAAACGGTTCCGCTTCCGAAGACCCTGTTCTTCGGCAGGCCACTGCGTTTCAAGGCAACGTGAGTCAAAACGTCGACGGGGTTAGAGACGATAAGCAGAATGCCTTCGGGCTTAACCGCCGCGATCTGGTCAATGATCGAAGCCATGATGGCGCTGTTCTTCTTGACCAAGTCGATGCGGGTCTCACCGGGCTTCTGCGCGGCGCCGCTAGTAATGATGATGATCGCGGCATCGGCGATGTCTTTGTAATCGCCGGCATAGATCTCCATCGGGGCAACATAAGGAAGGCCATGGCTAAGGTCCATTGCCTCGCCTTCCGTCTTTTCTTTGTTGATGTCGATGAGGACCATTTCCGAGAACATGGACCTCTCCACGATGTGGAATGCGATCGAGGCTCCGACGTTGCCGCAGCCGATGACCGCTACTTTTCTAAGATTCACCATAGGTTTAATTCCTCCTACAACCTAAATTATGCCGTATTGCGCACGCATGCGCATAACGAAACGATAAGGAAAACGCTTACCAACCGATTTCGTTGAGCAGTGGCCTGAGCTTCAACGCATCAAGTTCCTTGAACTCCTCATAGTCCTTAATGACTTTCGCGCCATGAAATAAAGCTTCATTGACCAAGGGCTCATACAGGTAAACGTCGTAATCTTGTTCCACAAGTGCCTCCAATATCTCAACCGCAGGGGATTGGCGGTAGTTGTCGCTTCCGGGTTTGGAGATAAGGCGGTCTATCGCGACTTTCTTACCCTTGGCAAGCTCTTTGGCTTTCCTAAGGATAAACCGCTTCCTGTCTTTGTTGCTTTCGATGGTGGCGCTAATTAAATCTGCTGGAATATCCCCATAGCTGGATAAGAGCTGCTTGGTGTCTTTTGGCAAACAATATCCTCCATAGCCAAAGGATGGATGGTTATAGAAATCGCCAATTCGCGGGTCTAGGCTCACGCCTTTGATGATTGTATTGGCGTCAAAGCCTTTGGTTTTGGCATAGGTATCAAGTTCATTGAAGAAAGCGATTCTCATCGCAAGGTAGGTGTTGCTAAAGAGCTTGATCGATTCCGCCTCTTCGTAATCGCATATCAAAACCGTGGGGGACGTGCATGCGTTTTCCTTCAATAGGTCCGCAACCTTCTTAGCGGTTTCTTCCGCCTTTCCATGTCCAACGACGATTCTAGAGGGGTTGCGGTTATCTTCAAGCGCCTTGCCTTCGCGAAGGAACTCTGGACTGAACAAAACGGTATGCCCAGGATATTTGGTCGCCAAAGTCCTCGTGTATCCAATGGGTACCGTGGATTTGATGCAGATGACGGCGTCTTGATTGACGCGGTCGATCGCCTCTAACGCGCTTTCGATTTTCGAAGTATCGAATTTGCCCGCTTCCTCGGAATAATCGGTTGGAACGCAGATGAAGATCAACCGAGCGGCCGAATATCCAATTGATGGATCCGTGGTGGCGAGGAAATGGGGGCGATCCGCAAAGACGCGCTCTATCTCCGGATCGCGGATCGGCGAAACAAATGACTTAAGCTGCTCGATTCTGGACTGGCTGATATCGACAAACGAAATATCGTGGCGAGCGCAAAGAAGCGTCCCGATGGACAGCCCCACATATCCGCATCCGGCGATCGCGATTTTCATTAGAGATATCGTACTCAAATTCGAAGTGCTATTCCATAGCAAGTCGCTCACCCGAGTATAATAGGGGTCATGAGACTGATCATCATTCGCCATGGCGACCCAGATTACGAACACGATTCCCTGACAGAGAGAGGGATCAAGGAAGCAACTCTTCTTGCCGAACGTCTAAAAGGCGAGAAGATCGACCGCGCTTACGCCTCTCCTTTGGGGCGCGCAGCCCTTACAGCGAAAATCGGCTTATCCAAAACAAGCCTAACCCCCACTACCCTCGCTTGGCTTAGGGAATTTGATTCCACCGCGATACACGAGGATCAATCGGATGTGACATGGGATTGGCTACCGAGCGAATGGACGAAAGATCCGCGATTCTATTCCATCGATACCTGGATGGAGAACGACATCTTCAGGAACAGCCCGGACCTGAAGCCGCTATACGATGAGAGGATCAACGGACTTGATCAATTGCTGCTTGAAAATGGGTACCAAAGAAATGGGCGGAATTATGCGGTAGTCCGCGAAAATAGAGACACGCTTGTCCTCTTTTGCCATTTTGGCGTCATGTGCGTACTGCTTTCGCACCTCATCAATTGCAGTCCCATGGTGCTATGGCACGGGTTCGTTTGTCAGCCTACTGGAGTAACCATTCTCTCAACCGAGGAGCGTGAGAAAGGCATCGCAAGCTGGAGGATTTCCACCTTTGGGGATGTCAGCCATTTGACTATGAATGGCGAAAAGCCATCCTTCGCGGCAAGATTCCGCGAAACTTATGGTGATGGCAGTGACGAACGAAAAGAAGACTAGGAACGCTTGAAGACGATCTCTTGATTGGCATCGCTTCGAATATCGAAATCCGCTAGAAGAAGCGTCCCTTTTTCGGACACGCATCCAAGCTTATAGGAATCGTAGTTCATCTCCTCGGGCAATCGAAGATCCACGACTGCCTGAAATTTCGTATATGGAGGAACTTTGAAATCGTATGATCCGTGGCGGGACTCGATGAAAGCCGAAGAATGGTCGGAGGCGATTGGAAGGTCTTTGACCTCGGTGATCTTGGTGAAGGATTTGCCGCTTACTCCATATAGGCAAAGCGCACGGAATTCCTTTTCCTTTTTCGTATCGTTATCGAAGAAGATTTGAAGCTTGAGAACATCCTTCTCTAGCAGGACCATCTTTCTGGCATACAGGACAAAATCCTCGCTTCGATAGATGCGCTGAGCGACGCGGGCCAAAACGAAAACGAGGGCAGAACCAGCAATGGTTGCAATGGTGACGATGATCGGAGTCTTCGCGACTTCCATTATGTGAAGTAGGATACCAAAAATTGGCATGCGACTATCCTATAACTTACGCATGCCAATTTATAGATTTTTGTTACTTCTTCGGGTGGGTTTTTCGATAGACGGTAACTGCAGTGTAAGCGGTAAGGAAGACCGGATAAAGGAAGTAAGCGATATAGAACGGGAGCGCTTTGGAGGAATCCCAACCCTTGGACTTGCCGATAACCATCATAAGTACTCCAGCAAGGATACCTATTAACGAGAATATGACGCCCACAATCATGAAGGGTTTCGCTTTGAATGGGTTCATTTGTTCCTTGTCGGCCTGATAGATCGAAGCAATAGGAATCTGAGCCATAATCAGGAACACGAAGCAAACGATAATGCATACGACAAGCATCGTGCTGGAACCCTCGGAAGAGAAGGCGAAGTTAATCGGGCAGACCGCAATAGCAAGACCCGTGAACAAAACCGCGAACAGTATGTTGAGAATCAAGTCCATCGTAGGGGCTGGAATTCTCTTGAAAAACGCTGCAATTTTCCCAAAGAATCCTCGTTTTGCGGGTTTCTCCTCATTTTCAAAGATGGACGGATTGCTTTCTACCTTGTACTCTCGCTGCGGTTGAGCGGCCAAGGGATCCTTGGCTGGATTCGTTTCATTCGGGACTTCTTTTTGAGCAATCTCACCCGCTACGGAAGGCTTGATACCAGCGATTTCGTTGCTAGATGCGCCAAAGGCAAGATGTTCCATGTCCAAGGCGGGTTGCTTGGGAACAAAGACATCGGCGACGATGCGCGAAAGCGGCACTAAATCGGCGTGGTAATTCATCGAAATAGAAGGGGCGTGTATCAAAATTCGGCCGAGCAAGAAAACCTTTGCTATGAATTCGGTTACCAAAAGTTGTTCTTCAGGACGGGAGCCCCCTAGATCAAGAAGCAGATATAAGGGTTTGGTTTGAAGGTCCGCGTAAACCATCTGTATGATCGTTCTAAAACGATATGCGACAGCATGGCGGATGCCGTTCTCGCTCGCGAATTTATCTAGGGCTGCATTCAGAGCGTAATCGCCTGTCTCAACATCTCTTCTTAGTGGCAACGAGGTGTCGATGATCTTAATCGACGGTTTCTCTTCTCCTAGCAATTCAACATCGTTGACCGCAAAAGAACCATCATAGAGGCCAATGTTTTCGAGCCTCAGAATAGAAAGCACACGCTCGGACGGAACACAGCTATTGCCAAGGAGCGAAGCTTCAGAAAACTCACCACCAAAACATAGAGCGGTATCAGGTGAGGTTTTCTCGTGAAAGCAAGCGTAGATCATCGAAGACTAATTCCGATTCATAATGAATCACGTTGGCTTAATGATATTACAAAGTCCCATGGTTGATTACCATTTTTGTTATGTGACGAAAAAGACGAAGCATGGTAGCCTCGCCTCTATTCGCCTTTACGCGTTTGCAATGACTTTCGATTTTTTGGCTTCTCGGATCAGCCTGACGAGTTTGACAATGCAAATAGCAAGCATCACTCCAAAGACAATTATGCCAGTAGCAGGTGGAATCACATATTTCCACAGCGCCTGTGCGGTTATTGAGCTTACTTGATTAGGATCGGATGGCTCCCCAAGAAGCAGTCCTAGAGCAAGCCATAAAAGACCGGCGGATGCAAGCATGAGGCCCAAAGACAAGAAGCCAATAACGGATGACGCAATTATTCTATTTTTCATACAAAATGCCTCCCATATGCGATCCTTCAGGCCAAATATAACACCTAGACAGCCACTGTTCAACGATCGTATTGGACGGCTTTGAAGGGCATATCGTTATTCGGGCTGACCAAACTAAAACGCGGGGCAATCAACTCATGCCTCGCACTTTAGTTATATCTTCAATTAAATTCCGTTTGGATTCTTCTGCTGGAAGTTATAGGCATCTCTGCAAGCATCAAAGATATCGTATTTTGCTTTCCAGCCAAGTTCCTTCGCGGCCTTATCGCAGTTCGCGTAATTCGCCGCAACGTCGCCTGGACGCGGTTCTTCGATGGTGTAAGGAATCTTCACACCAGTCGCTTTTTCAAAGGCGTTAACCATTTCAAGAACCGAGGTTCCTTTGCCGGTGCCGAGGTTATATACGACTAGGCCAGGATTGGTCACAAGCTTCTTGAGGGTCGCGACATGGCCTTCCGCCAAATCGACGACGTGAATGTAATCGCGGACGCCAGTTCCATCAGGGGTGGGATAGGTATTGCCCCAGATGCGGAGATGATCGCGCTTACCAATGGCGACCTGAGTGATATACGGCATGAGGTTGTTGGGGATGCCATTAGGATCTTCACCGAGAAGACCAGAAGGATGCGCGCCGATCGGGTTGAAGTAACGAAGAAGCGCGGCGTTCAGGTTCTTATCAGCGGCACAAGCATCTTCTAGGATGCGCTCGATCATGACCTTGGTCTCGCCATAGGGGTTGGTCGCGGAGAGAACGGGGTCATCTTCGAATAGCGGAACTCTCTTCGGGATGCCATAGACGGTCGCGGAGGACGAGAAGACGATGCTCTTCACGCCGAACTCCTTCATAAGGAGCAATAGATTCGAGGTGCTGCCGAGGTTGTTCGCATAGTATTCGATCGGCTTCACGACGGATTCGCCGACGGCCTTAAGACCCGCGAAATGGATGACGGCCTCGAATTTCTCTTTTTCGAACACGCCGCGGAACGCTTCATAATCGCAGCAATCGACTTTGTAGAACGTCGGACGGACGCCAGTGATGGTCTCGATGCGATCGAGGACGGCCTCCTTGGAATTGGAGAGGTTGTCGACGATGACGACCTCGTATTTGTTTTCGATCAATTTGATCACAGTTTCGGAGCCGATGAACCCGGTTCCACCAGTCACTAGAACGCGCATGATTTTCTCCTTACTTCTTTGTTTTGCCCTTTGCGGTGGGCTTGCCGGTTTTATTATCCTTGGGCTGAGCACCCTTAGAATTCTTGGAATTCGCGACAGGGGTCGCTTCTTTTTTGGCTTTCGCCTCTTGCTTTTCGGCTTTTTGCTCCGTTTTCCGTCTCTTGCCGATGGTATCGCTGATGATGGCTGCTTCCTTCTCGCCGAGCTGTTCTTCGTGCTTGGCGGTTTTCGAGGAGATGACGCTATTGACGTCCTTCTCATCCGGATGGACCCTGCGGCGAATCATCTGCAGGATGTAGTCAGATAGGAGCTTGTCGGCAGTGGCTTGGATCGAAAGGCGAAGGGCGAGCAGTCCTAGCGCATCGGTAACGTTATCCTCTGCGTTAGGGTTCTTCTCGGCGATTTCCTTCTCGTATCGCGATTCGATGTCATCGATTTTGACTTTGGCCCTCTTCGCGGAGTTGGACAAGACGGATGTCTCCATCTTGCACCAGAACTCATAGATCCTTTTCTTATCCCTCGAGATGCCTTTGTCTAGCTCGATGAGCAAGGACATGTCGGACATCGCGATCGTGGATTTCATGAGGCAGATGGCGATAAGGTATCCAATCTGTTCCTGATTGTATTTTTTCTTCACGGGCTCAGCGATCATCTTGGCCTTCACGTAGTTATTGACCATGAAGGATGTGAGCTGCTTTTCCTGCTGGGGCGAGAGGGTAGCGAGGATCCCGTTGATGTATTTCAGGATCTGCTCCATGTAGAGTTCAACCGAAGGAAGCTCTTTGTATTGGGGCAACGAAAAGTCGACGAGATCGTTCAGGTACTTTTGTATTTGCTTCACTTCATCGGCCATCGGAGATTACCTCTTCCTGATTTCGATGTTCATGACCTTCGCGACGGCGGCGGGATTGACCTTGCCCTTGGCCATCTTCATGACTTGGCCGATCAAGAAGCCGATCGCCCTGTCTTTGCCAGCCTTGAAGTCTTCGATGGACTGCGGGTTGGCGTCAAGAACTGCGGTGACGAATTCAAGCACGGCTCCATCATCGGAAATCTGCTTCTCGATTTTGAGGGCTGCTTTCGCATCCGCGGGGGACGTGCCTTCGTTTTCGAGGCAATAGTTGAAGATGTCAGTGCACTGCTTGTGGGTGAAGCCATCTTCCTGCATGTTGCTGATCTCGGTCAGATCCTTGGCCTGAAGCGGGAATTCGGTAATCGGGCAGCCAGACTTATTGAGATAGCCATTCACCTCAACGATCAGGAAGTTCGCGACCGTCTTGACGCTTTTGGCGCCTTCGATGGCTTTCTCGAAATAAGCAGCCATGTCGATGTTGCTGAGAATGATCTCGGCATCTTTGTCGGATAGGCCTGCTTTGAGGTAGCGTTCCTTTTTGGCGTCATAAAGCTCAGGGCAGGTATCGATTGCATTCTTCACGAATTCATCCGAAAGATGGATCGGGGCAATGTTAGGCTCGCAGAAGTATTTGTAGTCCACCGCATCGGTTTTGACGCGCATGAGGACCGTCTTGCCGCTTGCCTCATCAAACCTTCTAGTCTCTTGCTGAATGGGAATGCCAGCGAGAATGCAGGCGCTTTGACGCTGAATCTCATAGTCGAGGGCCTGCTCGATGTTCTTAAGCGAGTTGATGTTCTTAATCTCGACCTTGGTTCCGAACTTATTGGAGCCATAAGGGCGGAGGGAGATATTGACGTCGCAGCGGAGGGATCCTTCTTCCATCTTGCCGTCGCTCGTTTGCGAATAGACGACGATGTTGCGGATCGCCTCGACGTAATGCATGGCCTCGGTGCCAGAACGGATATCGGGTTCGGAAACGATCTCGATGAGCGGGACGCCAGCGCGGTTATAGTCTAGTAGCGAATAGTCCGCGAAATGGAGCTGCTTGCAGGTGTCCTCTTCCATGTGGATGCGCTCGATCTTGATGCGCTTGGTGTTGCCTTCCTTATCGAGGACATCGAGATACCCGTGGCTTCCGATCGGGCGGAATTGCTGGGTGATCTGGAATCCCTTGGGAAGGTCGGCATAGAAATAGTTCTTGCGGTCGAAATAGACGTCCTGGTCGATGGTCATGTGCAAGGCGTTCGCGACGCGGATCGCGTTGATGACCGCCTGCTTATTCGGGCGCGGCATCGCGCCAGGATAAGCCATATCGAGGACGGTGATCTCAGTATTGGGTTCGCGGGAGAAGGAATTCGGAGAAGCCGAGAACATCTTCGACTTCGTCTTCATCTCGACGTGGATCTCAAGTCCGATGATGGCTTCGAAGTTCATAGTTTGGCCTCCTTTCTGACGTTGGTGGAAATGCCTTTGAGGCCGGTGATGTCCTCATAGGCTTGAATGATTGAGAATAGTCCCGCTTCATCAAAGGCCTTGCTCGTGAAGTTCACTCCGATTGGCAAGCCATCGATGAAGGTGAGTGGCACGGTGACAGAAGGCAGACCAGCGAAGTTGCCCATTGCCATGAAATTGTCGGCGATTAGATATTCGTTGGAGAGCTTGTCGCTTGAACTAGAGCCAAGCACCGGTGCGGTCGTCGGCGAGGCGGGCGCGAGGATCGCGTCATATTCCTTGAGGATGTTGTTCGTCGCCTCGACGATCTTGGCGCGGTTGCGCTGCGCTCTGATGAAGAGTTCTTGCTGGTTCTCGCTCATAAGGGCGAACGAACCGATGACGAAGCGCCTTTTGATGAGTTCGGAGAAGCCTTGGGTTCTCGCATTGAACATGACCTCCTGATAGGTCTTGCCACCGCGGAACGGTCCGAATTTGATGCCGTCGAGGTTCGCGTTGTTGCTCGTTGCCTCGGCGCAGGAAATCACGATGTAAGTCGCGTAAATCGACTTCAATAGATCAAGTGGGAAATGGACATAATCGACGCACGCCCCCGCTGCTTTCATCGCTTCGACGGATTTACGGAACGCATCGAGGAGCTCTTTGTTCGAAATGGAATCGAGGATTTCCTGGATGACCGCGATGCGCTTGCCCTTAAGCGATTCGCCTAGCTTCGCCGAATAGTCCTCGACCGGTTTGAAGGAGGAGGTGCTGTCATATTCATCGCGTCCAGCAAGGGCTTGGAGAACGATGGCGCTATCCTCGGCTGAGCGAGTGAAATATGCGACGTGGTCAAGGGAGGGGGCGAATGGGAACAAACCATACCTCGAAATTCTGCCCCAGGTGGGCTTCATGCCGACGAGTCCGCCATAGGAGGCAGGCTTTCTTACGGAGTCACCCGTATCGGAGCCGAGGGCGAATGGGACGATGCCTGCAGCAACGCAGACCGCGGAACCGCAGCTAGATCCGCCGATTTGATGTTTGTGCTCCGGATCGTATGGGTTATAGGTGATGCCTTTGTGGCCAGTTGTGCCGCTTCCGCCCATCGCAAGTTCATCGAGGGTGGTCTTTGCAATGAGAATCGCCTTTTTCTCGCGCAGCTTCTTGATGACGGTGGCATCGAATAGCGGAACATACCCGTTCAGGATATTGCTGGATGCAGTGGTCTCGATGCCCTTGGTCGAGAAGTTGTCCTTTGCGACATAAGGGATGCCCCAAAGGAGGTTATCCTCTTCGGGCTCCGTCAAAGTGGCAGCAAATTCGAGCGCCTCTTTCTCACAGATGGTCTCAAAGGCGTTTTCTTTGTTCGCCTTCGCCCTTTCAAGGGCTTCTTTGGTCAGCTCGAGAGGCGTGACTTTCTTTTCGAGCAATGCGCGGTGAATCTCCGCGATAGTAAGATCTAGGTAATTCATCAGATGACCACCTTCGGCAGCTTGATCTGGTTGTCCATTACGCTGCCAGCATTCTTGAGGGCCTCTTCCCTTGGAAGCGGCTCTTCCGCGACATCCTCGCGGAGATAATCGACCATGCAGTCAAACGGGAAAGTCATGGGGGCGTAGGATTCAAGCCCTTCGATATGTCCAATCGTTTCCATTTGCTGGGTCAGGATTTTGAATTCCTCCATGAGCGTGTCAAGCTCCTCGTCCGACATATCGAAGAGGAGACGGTTGGCCGCGTCATGAAGTACTTCCTTTGTAATCTGCTTCATATGACCTAGTTCCTTTCACTAGATAAGGGTAGTATACAACTCTATCCGTTGTTTTTCTCTAAAAGAGACAGCGCTTCTTGCTCGTTCATGATTTCGATTCCGAGCGCCTGCGCCTTTGTGAGTTTGCTTCCGGCATCGCTTCCGGCGATGACGACGTCGGTTTTCTTGGACACCGAGCCGCTTACTTTGGCGCCGATGTTCTCCAGGATTTCCGTCATTTCCTGGCGGGAATATTTCTCTAATCCGCCAGTTAGGACGATAGTCTTGCCATAGAAGTAATTTGAGGCATCCGCAGCATCGTTACCAAGATAATCGAAGTTCACATTCATGAATCTCAATGTTTCGATCATCTGCGAATGTTCGGGGTTCGCGAACCATTCCACGATCGATTTCGCAGCCACGGGTCCAATATCTTCGACTTTCAGGAGGTCTTCTTCCGTTAAGTTGAAGAAGGCATCGAGGTGGCGGAACCGCTTCGCGAGGTTCTTCGCGGTTTTGCTTCCGATCTCTTTGATGCCAAGGCCAAAGAGCAATTTCTCTAGCGACCTGCCTTTGGAATTCTCAATGGCATTGAGCAAGGAGTCGATCGACTTGTCGCTCCAACCATCGAGGTTCTTGATCTCTTGGGCGTGGTTATAGAGGGTATAGATCTCTGGGATGGACGTCATGAATCCCTCGCCGAAGAATTCCTCAACCACCTTATCGCCCATGCCGTCGATATCCATTGCGTCGCGGGAAGCGAAGTGAATCATGCCTTCGATCTTGCGGGACGGGCAATCCGCGTTCAGACAATAATGGAGCCCTTGCACTTTGGTGAGGGGTTTGCCGCATTCAGGGCAATTCTCCGACATGATGAACGGGCGTTCGGTTCCATCGCGCATATTGGGCAATGGGCGCACGACTTCAGGAATGACGTCGGCCGCTTTGCGAAGGATGACGGTATCCCCGATCATAAGGCCTTTGTCTTTGATGAAGTCCTCATTGTTGAGCGTGGCGCGCTGGACAAGCGAGCCCTGGACGCGAACAGGCTCAAGAACCGCGTTCGGTGTGATACGGCCTGTGCGGCCAACGGTCAGGAAGATGTCAATGAGTTTGGTGGACACCTCCATCGGCGGGAACTTATAGGCGATCGCCCATTTCGGGGTTTTCGCGGTATATCCGATCGCATCGTAGTCATCGATGTCGTCGACTTTGAAGACAAGTCCATCGATATCATAGCCAAGCGTTGGGCGCTTCTCGGTATATTCCTCAATGTAGGCGAGAACTTCCTCAATGCCATGGAGCCTACGCCTTTCGGGGTTGGTCTTGAATCCAAGCTTATCGAGATAATCGAGCGAATCCGAATGGACATGCTGATCGACCTCCAAGGCATTCACAAGGTAATACCAATAGGCGTCGAGCTTGCGGCTTGCCGCGATTCTAGAATCAAGCTGCCTGATGCTTCCGGCGGCGGCATTCCTAGCATTGGCAAGCAACGGCTCGCCTTTTTCCTCGCGTTCCTTGTTCAGCTGATCAAGACTTGCCTTTGGCATGAAGACCTCGCCGCGGACCTCGAAGGGACGCTTCTCGGAGACATGAAGAGGGATGGAGCGAATCGTGACGACGTTTTGGGTCACGTCCTCGCCGACGTTGCCGTCTCCGCGGGTCACGCAATACTGGAGTTCGCCGCGATCATAGACTAGCGACATGCCAAGACCATCGATTTTTACCTCACCCATGTAGTCGATTACATCTTTGTGAAGCAATTCGCGAAGCTTCCTGTCGAAGTCACGCATATCGTCTTCGTTGAAGGCGTTGGCAAGGGAAAGCATCATCCTCTTGTGAGGGATCTTTTTGAATTCGCTCGCGACTTGGCCACCCACTCTTTGGGATGGGGAGTTCTTGAGGCGAAGGTCAGGATGCTCCTCTTCGAGCATGATGAGTTCGTTCATGTGCCTATCGAATTCCGCATCGGAGACGGAAGAAGCATTCAGCACATAGTATTCGTAATTCCAGCGCTCGAGCTTTTCGCTTAGCTCAGCGATTCGAAGTCTAGCTTGTTCTTTTTCCATATCAGGCGATGCCTCCTTTGGAATGTAGCCTCGTGATCATTGGGTGGGAAGATAGCAGCGTCTTCTTGCCCTGGGTATCGAAATTAACGATGAAGATCTTATCGGAGACGATTTCGATAACCGTCCCGTCGCCGAACTTCTTGTGGTTCAGCCTATCGCCGACCTTCCAGTCAGTGATGCCGTTATCGAGGGGCTTTTCCTCTTGCTTGGGTTCCGGCTTCTTCTCGAACGGACTGATCGCATCCCCGTCTCCAAAGTAATCTTGTCTCGGCTGTGGCTGGGGCTTTTGATATCCAACGGAACGCCACTTGGATTTGTCGCCATAGGAACGTCCGCCACCTCGATAGGAATCGCCGCCATAGGAACGACGTCCATAGTCATCCAATGGGATCTGGATTCCTGCTTCTTTGAAGAATTGACTCGGAACGGCGTGGGAATCGGAGACGTAGGAATAGCCGCTATTGCAGGTGCAGATGAGCTTCTTTTTGGCGCGAGTCATCGCAACATAGGCGAGGCGCCTCTCCTCTTCCATCGCTTTGGTGCCGTTATCGGCGAGCGCGCGAGCATTCGGGAAGGCTCCGTCATTCATCGAGATGATGAAGACGTTATCGAATTCAAGGCCCTTCGCGACGTGAATCGTCATAAGGGTCACGTAGTTCCCATCGTTCATGTCGTCCTGGCTTGAGAGAATCGAGATGTTCTGGAGGTATTCGTCGAAGCTCGAATCGGGATTCTCAGAGATGAAGTGATCGATGTCGTCGAATAGCGAGTTGACGTTCTCGGCGCGATCCTCATCGATGCCTTCGTCTTCTTTGATGTATTCGAAGTAGCCGATGTCGGTGATGAAATCGCGGAGGATCGAGGAATAGACTTCGAGCTTTTCGTTGAGTTTGATTTTGACCGACTCCATCTTGGTGGTGAGGAGCATCAAGGCCGTGATGGCGCGACTAGGAACCTCGGTCTCGGGGTGTTTCTCGATCTCCATGAGGTAGTTATAGATTGAGAGGTTGTTGGCTTTGGCTTCGTTGCGGAGCTTCTCGACGGTCGAATCGCCGACGGAGCGCTTCGGAACATTGGCGATTCGCTCAAAGGCGACGTCATCTAGCGGATTGAGCAGCAAGCGGAAATATGCAAGCACGTCCTTCACTTCTTTTCTCTGGTAGAAGCGAAGACCGCCGTAGATGCGATAAGGGACGCGGCGGAAGGTGAGCTCGGTTTCAAGCGACCTCGTCATATAAGAAGAGCGATATAGGACCGCGATATTTCTAAATTCGGGTGGCCAATTTGCACCAGCGATCGAGACGATCTTCTCGGCAACCCATTTGGCTTCGGAAGCGGCATCATCAAACCGTTTGCCTTCGACTTTCTCCCCGGCCTCGGACTCGGTATAGAGGTCTTTCTTAACGCGGGCCTTGTTATAGGCAATCAAAGAGTTCGCGGTGTTAAGAATATTCTGCGTAGACCTGTAGTTCCGGTTGAGCACCACGTCTTTCGCATCTGGGTAAATGGTAGGGAAATCAAGGATGATCTTCTGATTGGCTCCGCGCCAGGTGTAGATCGTCTGGTCAGGATCGCCGACAACATACACCGAGGTCATCGGGGTGCAAAGCAAGGTCATCAAGCGGAACTGAACGTCGTTCGTGTCCTGATACTCATCGATCAGAATATGGGAATACTGGTTTGCCCATTTGGCGCGAATTGCGTCGAAATCGAGAAGGATTTGCAGCGTTTTGAGCATCAAATCATCGAAATCTAGGGCAAGCATCCTGGTCTTGCGATCCTCGTACTCCATGAAGATGGAAAGGCATTCCTTCTCATGTTCAAAGGATTCGCGGGTGATTTGGATGTCTTCGGGGTACTTGCCGGCCGTCTTCTTGCTTCCGATGTAGTGAAGCGCGGTCTTAACGATCGGGTCACTCTTCTTGAGACCGCGTTCATCGGCGATGGTCTTGATGAGCTTCTCGGTGTCCTCGTCGTCGAAGATCGTGAAGCTTGCGGGGTATCCGATGGCCCTTGCCTCTTTGCGCAAGAACTGGGCGCAGAAAGAGTGGAATGTCGAGACGTGAAGGAATAGTCTCGAAGTCCCATAGGCATCGGGATCAAGGAGCTTCGCAACCCTCTCCTTCATTTCCTTGGCAGCCTTGTTGGTGAAGGTCATCGCTAGTATTGCGGAAGGGTCAACGTGCATGTTGTTAATCAAATACGCGATTCGATAGGTCAAAACGCGCGTCTTGCCCGAACCTGCGCCAGCGATGACGCGAACATGCTGAGCGTCAGTCGTAACGGCTTCGAGTTGGGCTTCGTTAAGCAGAGAAGAAAAATCGGTTGTCATACCTTTATATATTACAATTTCTCCTATTCCTTATAAATAAGGAAAGGAGGATTTTTGGAAATTCCTTAAGCGGTGAAGCGGCGGACCAAACAAGGGACCATTTTGTCATTCGGACACCCCGTGTATTCGTTTTCGGATTAAAATGATGCTATGTCGGTATTCAGAAAGCGCGAAACGCCAGTCGAGAACATCGCATTCCTCGCCATCTGCGCGGGAATCGATGCCGTGCTTTCGCTCGTCTCTGCCTTGCTCCCCGCTTCAGCGCTTATCCTGATGCTTGTGATACCTCTTACCTCAGCCGTCGCTTCTTTCTATTGCAAAGCAAAATACTTCCCCATATACCTTGTTGCCTCCGCAGGTGTCTGCTTAGCAGTTTCTGCGTGGAATATCAGCAACACTTTGTTCTATGTAATCCCGTCGTTGCTCGTAGGCGCCGCATATGGCTTTGGCATCAAAAACAGACTCACGTCCTCATTCGTTTTGTTTATTTGCTCCGTTTTGTCCTTCGGGCTTTTCTATGCTTCGATGCTTTTGGTGAAGGCGTTATTGGAGGTCGATGTTCAGGATAGCCTCCTTGCTTTGGTGGGGCTCTCCGACAAAGAAGGCGCCGTAATCGGCTTCCCGCTATTCATCTATGGCTATTCTTTGGCTCAGATGGCCATCGCCCACCTTTTCATCTTTATTCAAATGCAAAGGTTTGAGCCGATTGAGGAGATCATCTCCTTCAAATGGGGATCGCCGATCCTCGCAATCCTGTCTGGAGGGGCGGCTTCAATTCTCGCGTTCTTCTTGCCGCCTTATGGTTTGCTTGCTTTTGGCTTCTCCGTCTATTGGGGCGTTCTTTGCATCGTCGAACTGGTCCAGGAAAACCGCAAAATCTCCTATTTGTTTTTGGGGATCTTTGCGGTGGCCGGCTTATTCCTTTATGCAGGATTATATCGCTCGGCCGCGCCGCATGGCGGACTCGCGCTTCTAGGATTCATTGCCTTAGGCGTGGGCTTAGCCCAATTGATCAATCTAATCCTATTGAGACTCAAAAGGGAGGACCCTAAAATATTGCCATGAACGTGCTTAAGCAGTTCGGCCTCGGGATCCTTTGGGCATTGTTGTTCCCGTTCATTCTGGTCGTCATCGCCCTCATCGGCGTTTTCGGCGTGTTCAATTTCTTCGTCCAGTTCATCATCATGATCGTGAACTTCTTCCGCGGCAAAAAGCTCTTCCCTCCTTTGCCGGAAGACGAGAAGGCATATGAGATCCTCAAGAAGGCCTACGCCCAAGAAGACGCCAAGCAAGAGCAGCCGATTCAAGAAGTCGACCAATCGAAGCAAATCTATATTCAGAATAACTACTACCAACAGCCCGGACAGCCCATTCCAAACCCTCAGAATCCATATTTGCAGCAGCCGAACCCATATCAGCAGCAAAACCCTTATCTCCAGCAGCCTAACCCCGCCCTCCAGAATCAGGGGACTCAGCAGATCACGAATCAAAATAACGCAGGCTCCGAGCCAAATCCTCTCCCCGCGATTCCGAAGAAAGAAGAGCCCGCGAAGCAAGGAAAGGAGGGCGACAAATGAGCTTATTCGCTGCAGCTAGCGGCGCGATGTCCGATGCCGATCGCCGCGCCCTCATCATCTTCCTCATCATCGCCGTCATCGTTTTCATCATCATCGCTTTGATTGGCTTCGCGGTCAGGAAAACCATGGCCTTCCAAATGAAGCGCGCTGACAACATGATGTATAACGTTACGGTGGCCCATGTCGTCAATTCGCCCAAGGAATTCAAGCGCTTCGGCAAAAAGAAGAACAACAGGCTCTTCTATCGCCAATCGCTTATCCCGTTCCTAATTGCGGTAGTCGGCCTCGTGATTTGGGTCATCACCTGCGCCGCAACCGACAATTGGGGCATCAATCCATTCCACGATATCAGCGATCTATTCTTCGCTTACGATTGGGAGGAAGAAGGCCTCTTCGTGAACGTCTTCGGCCTAAGCCTATTGTCGCGCTGGCCAAGCGTAACCCACACGCCTGAATTCTTAGTCGAGCATATCCCGTCTTATCTTTGCTTCATCATTTGGATTGTCGCGATCGTCTACTATGCCGTCGTATGCCAGGCATATCTTTCCCGTCACGTGATGATTCTTCGCCGCGCGAGAACGGTGTTTGAAAAATCCCTCGAAGACTATAAAGCAACGAGGGATATTCAAGTCAAAGGTGGCGAACCGCCTCCGCCTAGCGATTAAAATAGGACGGAAGTTTAGGAACTGCGACGTAACCAATGTGGCAAACCCCATTGTCGTCGCATTTTTTCTTATCGCTGGACTTGGAACATCCAGCAGTTCCCATCGCCCCAGCGAGCAATAGCAATATGATCAGTTTTCTCTTTTTCATCAGTCCAACCAGTTCTTCGCGAAGAACCACCCAATAAAATACACGAAAGCGGACAATTCGACATCAAGCAATGATAATCCAAACGTCGCCCAATCCCAATCGACCGTCAAATCTCGGATGTCGAAAACGAGGTAGATGATGAACACGATGAGGGACGCAAACGCAGCAAAAGCCGCGACGGAAATGAAGGGTCCTTTGTCGAAAACAAATGACACGCCCCCAATGGATGCCACAATCATGAAGATGCAGACCACTGGCGTGAGCAGTATTTCAATCGCGTCCCTAGGCTTTGACCAATCGAAGGATCCGTCCATGAATTTCCCAGCGTAGCGGTAGATCGTAAAACCCGTTGCAACCAAAAACAAAAGGCATCCAACGATCAAGCACACCCTGCCGAAAACGATGGAGGGGGCGACCTTGTGGGCCGCTTGCTGGTTTTGAATCGCGGGACGCCTTGCCATGGGGAGCCCTCAAACGAGCATGCTCGCAACTTCCCAGATGATAAGCCCGACCATGATGAAAATCAGAATGAGCAGCAGGAAAAAGACACGCTTCTTGGCGGTTTGCTTCCGCTCCCTCTCCGCAATGGGAATGGGACGGGTGTCATGGAACGCGTTCTCCTGAACGTCGAGTTCCTCATTTCCTAGTAGATTTGTCTCTTCCATCAGTACTTAAGCTGCGAGCTTGTGCGCGGATAGGGTTCGGTGTCGCGGATGTTCGTGACGCCGGTGAGATACATGAGCAAACGGTCGAATCCGATGCCGAAGCCCGAGTGGATGCATCCGCCGTATTTGCGGAGGTTCAGATACCATTCTAGGCCAGCCGTGTTGCCGATTTTGTCCATTTTGGCCTTGAGGATGTCATAACGTTCCTCGCGCTGGGAGCCGCCGATGATCTCGCCTTCTCCTGGAACTAGGCAGTCGCATGCGGCGACGGTCTTGCCATCGTCGTTCTCTCTCATGTAGAAAGCCTTGATCTCTTTCGGATAGTTGATGAGGAACATCGGTCCTTTGACCACTTCCTCGGTTAGATAACGCTCATGCTCCGACTGGAGGTCCATGCCCCACTCGATATCCGAGTATTCGAACTTATGGCCTTTCTTGACCGCTTCCTGAAGGAGTTCAATGCCTTTGGTGTAATCCATTCTGGTGAACGGGGTCTCTAAAACGTGGTTGAGTTTATCGAATAGGCCGGGGGCGATCATCTGGTTGAAGAACGCCATCTCGTCCGGGCACTTGTCGAGGACGTAACGGATGCAGAACTTGATGGTCTCTTCCATGAGGTCCATGTCGTCCTCTAGATCGGCGAATGCAATCTCAGGCTCGATCATCCAGAATTCGGATGCGTGGCGAGGGGTGTTCGATTTCTCGGCGCGGAAGGTCGGACCGAAGGTATAAACGTCGCGGAAGGCAAGCGCGAAAGCTTCGACGTGGAGTTGGCCAGAGACGGTCAAAGAAGCCTTCTTGCCGAAAAAGTCGGTCTCGGAAAGCTTACCCTTCTCATCGGGGGTCATGATGGTAAAGACCTGGCCTGCGCCTTCGGCGTCATTGGCGGTGATCTCAGGAGTATGGACGTAAACGAAGCCCTTATTCTGGAAGAATTCGTGGATGCCTAGGGCCAAAACGCTTCTCACGCGATAAAGCGCGGCAAACGTGTTGGTGCGCGGCCTAAGATAAGCGATTTCGCGGAGATATTCGAAGCTATGCCTCTTCTTCTGAAGCGGATAGTCGGGGTCGACTTGGCCAAGGACTTCAACTTCGGAAGCGTGAATCTCAAACGGTTGCTTCATCTCGGGGGTCAAAACGATCGGCCCCTTCACGAGTATCGCCGCGCCGGTGATGAGGTGAGCGACCTCGTCGTGAGTTGGAAGCTTGTCGTTATAGACGACCTGAATGTTCTTGAAGCAAGAGCCGTCATTGAGGGCGATGAAGCCGATGGATCCAGAATCGCGATTGGTCCTGACCCATCCTTCGATGACGATTTCCCCAAGGGAGGTGAGGTCCTCTCCTTTGGAGAACCTCTCATAGAGTTCGGAAACGGTGATGGCTTTGATTTGCATGGCTTTACTATACCTTTCAATTAATATTTGTGGAGGGCCTCATTCGTCGAATTTGTCCCAATGATCGATTTTCCAGTTTGGGTCGACCCCAAGGGTCAATGGGGCGAACACCTTCTTTTCATAGAGCCTTTCGGCGACTTTGGCGATCATCGCCGCATTATCGGTCGTGCACCATAGCGGCGGGATGATGAGTTCGATCCCCGAATTATCTAGGCGCGACTTCATCTGCTCTCGCAGGTACGAATTCGCGCTCACGCCCCCCGCCAATACGATTTGTTTGACGCCGTAATCGAATGCCGCGGCAAGCGATTTCTCAACGACCATGGAGATCGCGACGTCTTGGAATGACCTCGCCATGTCATCGACATTGACTGGCGTTCCCTTCATCTTGAGTGAGTTCACAAGATTGATGACCGAGGTCTTTAGTCCAGAATAGGAGAAGTCATATTTGCCCGCCCCGGCATTCGGGATAGGCAAATCGTAGGTATGCTTGCCGTTTTTGGCATGCTGATCGATTGGTAGTCCGCCTGGATAAGGTAGGCCTAGGACTCTGGCCACCTTGTCGTAGCACTCCCCCACCGCATCGTCTTTGGTTTCGCCGACGATCTCGAAGTCCATGTGGTCCTTCATGATCACAAGCTCAGTGTTGCCACCGGAAACGACGACGCAGAGCATCGGGAATTTGAATTCGCCGACGTATTCGTTCGCATAGATATGGCCAGCGAGATGATGGACGGGGATGAGTGGCTTATCGTAAAGCATCGCGAGGGTTTTCGCGGCTTGTAGTCCCACGTGGAGGCAACCGATAAGTCCAGGGCCTCTCGTCACGGCAAATGCGTCGATGTCCTCAAGCTTCAATTTGGCTTGATCCAAGGCCTCGCTTAGGCAGACCGAAATATTCTCCGTGTGGAGGCGGGACGCGATCTCGGGCATGACCCCGCCGAATTTCTCATGAACGGAAATCTGGGTGGCGACGACGTTAGCCAATAGCTTGCCGTCATCGGTGATCGCAACTGCGGTTTCGTCGCAGCTAGATTCAATTGCTAAGATCTTAGACATCGCTGATGATGCTCCTGACCATGTAAATGGCATCCTCGCCGTCATCGTAATAGGACTTCTTGACGACGATCTGCTCGAATTTGTGCTTCTTATAGAACTTTTGGGCTCTGACGTTGCTTTGCCTTACTTCAAGGGTGATGTATTCCACGGGCTCTGCCTGCGCGCGGCAGTCTTTGAGCATCTGGCCAAGAAGCAAATTGCCGATGCCTTTGCTGCGGAATTCCTCTTTGACCGCGATTTGGGTGATGGTCGCGGAATTGAAGGTGATCATGAAGTCGATGAACCCCACCACTTCGGAATCCACCACGGCGGAGTATAGATATGCGACCGGGTTCTCGGTCAATTCATATAGCATCTGCTGCTCGGAATATGGATTCTTGATCGAAGCGTTCTCGATGGCCATGATCGAGGAGAGGTCGCTAGGGATGGTGCGTCTAACGATGGTCTTGAACTTGCCTTGGTCGTAGTCGTCTTTGAGGTAGATCGGCTTTGCTCCAAGAGCATTTTCGCATACATGTCCCTCGTCGATTGCTTCTGCGAGGTTCGTCACAATGTCGGAACGATACCCCTCTAAGCCCAAGTAGCCGAGGTCGCCACACGGAGTGAGCTCAGGATGTTCATCGATATAGGCGAGGACTTCGGAGTTGTCCTTGATGCAATCAGGGACTAGGCATTCCCCATTGGAATAGACGCCGAAATAGCTTCTTTTGCCGCGGGCATTAGAAAGGCAAAGGGAAGGCTCATCGCCTTTTTTAAGCACTTCGAGCGAAGAGCTTAGATATAGCGGAACGTTCAATGCGAACGCGACGGTTTTGGCAATCGTGAGGGCGATGCGGACGCCAGTATAGGACCCTGGGCCTTTGGCGCAGGACACGAAAGCGATGTCATCGCGAGTGCACCCGTTCTTTTTGAGGATGGTGTCGACCTCTTTGACCATGAGTTCGCTTTGGCGTTGCCAGGACTCATAGCTTACGTAGTCGATGACTTTACCCTCGCTAGAGATGCCAACCGTCAGATTCTTTTCCGAGGAATCAAGCAGCAATGCGATTTTCATAAAACTCCTCTTGCAGCGATTTGATGAGTTCGTCGAAGCGCGGCGAATCACTACGGAAAACGATTTCCCTTTCGTCGCCTCCTACGTTATGGAGCGAGATCTCCAAGAATTCGTCAGGCAATAGCTTTTCGATGTACATCGGCCATTCGATGAGGCATACCCCATCGCCTTCGATGTATTCGTCCAAGCCGATTTCCGTGTTCTGATTCTCAAGGCGATACGCGTCGATGTGATACATCGGCAGGCTCCCCTTGAAATAGCACTTCATGATGTTGAAAGTGGGCGAAATGACATCTTCTTCGATGCCTAGACCCTTTGCGACGCCTCCGGTGAAGGTTGTCTTGCCTGCGCCTAGGTCGCCTTTTAGCAAAACGACGTCCCCGCTCCTAAAGAAGCGGGCACAAAACGCGCCAAGGGACTTGGTCTCTTCTTTTTTCGTCGTACGAAGCTTTGCTTCCATGGTTATCTCTTCTGATTGTTATTTCCCCGTCCGATGAAGGGTTTATTCATGTCGAGGAACTTGTGATAAAGATCGGTGATCTCCGAATCGATGAAGGGGAATCTCCCTTCGGCGATCATGGTTTTGACTTCCTCGGCGGAGCGCTCAATCGCAGCGCTTAAGTCGCGAGGGTAGCCATAAGTCTGGATGTGGCGCGCGTACTCATTTTCATCGAGCGTTTTCTCGATGTGGTCGGGATAAAGTTTGATATCGAGGTCGTAATCGATGTATTTGAGGTAGCCGTGGTCCAATATGGTTGGGGTAGCGATGTTCACGTAATAGCAGATGCCGCGATTTTCCTTGAACATCGCGATCACATTCATCCAGCGGTGCTTGAAAAGCAAGAACACCGCATTCTCCTTCGTGATCCATTTGCGGCCGTCGCCTTCGGTGACTAGGCTCGTTTTGCTTGCGAGGGCCCAATATTCAGAGGTTTCCTCAACAAGAAAAGCTGGCGACCATTGCCGATGCAGCAAGCCGTCATGCTTGTACGCCTGGACCTTGATCCAGCGCGGAAATCTTGGATCGTTACTATATGCCATACAAAGGGAGCGGGGCCTTTTGCCCTTCGCAAAAATTATAGTGCGTGGGCGCGCATAAAGAAACGAGGAGTTTGCCGATATGCGAGTTCCTTGCACCTATTTCTTGCGCTTGAGTGTGATAAAAATGGGAACCCAGTTAGTGATGGATTCCCATTTTACTGTATGTGGATCTATTCGTTCAGCATTGCCGCGAGATCAAGGATTTGCTTGAGCTGTCCCTTGAATTCCTGAATATAGGTCGGGTTGAATCGGCTGCGATCAGGAAGAATCATCAAGGTATCCTCATAGCCAAGGCCCCAATAGGTTTTGCCAGGCTTGATGAGAATCGCGACATCGACGAGAAGCTTGTCGGTTCTGATCTCTTTCATCGCCGCGCGGAACTTCGGACTCAATAGATGCTTATCCGCGTTTGAGCCGACGATGATGTAGCGTTTGTTGTTTTCGATAATCGGGCGATTCTTGATGCCTTCCGGCGGAATGGCGCGGTCGCCGCCTTTGAAATAGATGGCGATGCCTTCTTCGGAGACGGTCGCGGTGTTGTGGGTGCGGAGATATTTGCCAACGAAGATGGTCTGTAGGTATTTGCCATTGTCTTTTTGAGCCGCGAGATCGGCAATGGCGCAGTCCATTCCGTTATAGGTGAACGTCATGTTCGAACGAGATCCGATCTGCGAGACATTCGGGTAGATATCCATCTCCGCGAATTCCTCTTTGCTGACCTTCGAATCGACGTCTCCAACGAAATTGGAGGCACCCGTGTCTTCGAAAACGTAATCATTCTGCATTTCGTAGAACACTTTGACGAAGGCGCGCATCGCCTTTTTCTCGGCTTTTTTATTGAAGAATTGGAAGAGGAAATAACCGACTAGGCCAACGACGGTGCAGGAGATGCCAATAACGACTTTGACAACCTGCTGATCATCGCCCAACAAGTTGCGGGGAAGTAGCCACGCGCAGAAGATATCCGCGAATAAAGCAAGAACGACGACAACCTTCCAAATGGCCCATTTCTTAACGATCTTCTGAAGCCCGATGCGGGCATCTTCGATTTTCTGGAACCGTTCATCACCATAGGGGCCCTCTGGGCCAGGTTCAGGACGAACGGCTTGTGGCTCGGCGGGCTTTTCGGCAGGCTGGGCATTATCGACGGCGACCGCGCCTTCTTCTTCCTCGACGTAATGAAGGTCAATCTCCTCTTTCTTCTCTTGCTCTTCCTGGGCGGCTTTTTGGGCGGCTTCCGCAGCGGCTGCGGCTTCTTTCGCAGCTTGGGCTTCCGCGGCTTTATCGTCTACGAAATCATCGTCGAAGCGATCTTCGGCGGGTTTTTCTTCGGGAACAATCTCTACCTTTTCTTCTTCTGCCATGGGTAAATCCTCCTAGTGGGACTAGAGGACTATAACACGCGGAGGAAAAAATAACTTGTATTTTTTATTGGCAAACGGGTTACTCTTCTTGCGCAGCGGTGCTTCCAAGCCTCTTCTTGTTGGCCGGGAACATGCGGTTAATGCGGAGCAACGGACCATAAAGAGCGAGGAGCACGGCAACCGAAATCGCACCGGAAACAGGGATGTAAATCGCGTTGTAAATGCAAGCGGCATCAAAGGGATAATCGTAGATGATCATGGACGAGGCGGTGCTTCCAATGAAGCGAACAGCGGTCGAGGCGACGCCGCCGACAACGATCCAAAGAACGCCCTTCCAGTTATAGTTTTCTTGCTTTACGCCGAGAATAAGGGGTGAGAAGAAGCCAATGACTCCAGCCGATCCAAAGCCGATCAAGTAATCGAATGGATAGGTCGCGAATCCATATCCATCGGTAAGGCAGGTGAGCAAGCCATAGACTAGGCCGCTTGCGACAAAGCCATGGAGCGGTCCACGACGAAGGGCGATAAGCATCAATGGAAGCATCTGGAAATTGACCGACCCTCCATTGGTTTGCATAGGAATCTTAATGTAAGAGAGGACGAAGGCGGCGGCGATGAAGATGCCGTCTTCCGCGATGGTGCGGACGCTATCGGTTTCGCCATAGGAAGACGAAGTAAGGGATAGCATCATCGCGATTGCGATTAGAACCATGCTAGCAGCCGAGCCCCAGCCAAGGGAAGCTCCGTTGAAGTTCTCGATCAAGCCATCCGCATAGTAGGTGAAGATCTCTTTCGAAGCAAAGATAAAGCACAGAGCAATTGCGAAGCCAAAAGCAGATGCGGCCGCGAAATTTGACGCAAGCTTAGCGTTCTTGCCTTTGATCTTGAGGATTCCAGACAAAGCGATGAAAAGGACGCTCAATCCAATTAAGACAAGGATAACGGTCATGATCCATGGGCGGGTCACGCTACTATCAAACATCCCTCCAAGGGTCACCGTGAAATAGTTCTTTATCTTTTCTTCACCTACGTAATACTTCGTTTCGAAATTGATAACAGGGGCGAGCATAAATAGGACGGCGCCCACTGCCGCGACAATGGAGCCAATCCAGCCCCAAGCGCGAAACCCTTTTTCTTTCTCCATAGAAAATGCCTCCAAGCATAGGTACCTGAAGGCAAAATGATTTTGTTCTTGCCTACGCCCGCATTATCGGGATCAGGTACATCCGTCGAACCGTCACACGGTTCCTCTCAGCCGATTCGAATCAGCTCCGGTCGCATATAAGTCTAGCGAGGAAGACCTGTAAGTCAAGGGAGACATACAACCGAAAAAAGCGCGCAATTTCGATTTAGAAAACAATGTTTTTCCGCAAATCTCAAATATTTTGCCAAGTTATCGGTGTGACGCCATGGCTAGAGAGATAGCTATTACACTTGGAAAAATGATGATTCCCGAACCACCCTCCGCGGTTTGCGGATAATGGAGACGGATGAACAGAGGTAAGCACTGCGTGGGCGGGATTATGGATTTTCGCAATGTAGCGCTTCGCAAATCCACCCCAAAGTAAGAACACGATCGGCTGGTCTAAGGAATCCAAATAATCCATGCAGTCAAAAATGAACTTCTCATACTCCTCGCGCCTATGAGAAAGCGGGCTCGAGGCGCGCACGCTTAAGTATGCGTTGAGAAGCAGGACGCCTTGCTTTGCCCAACAGGTTAGATCACCTGAAGTGAAATCCATCTTGCAGCCGATGTCGTTCTCAATCTCCTTATATATATTGATTAGGGAGGGAGGAAGAGGAACTCCTTTTGGAACGGAGAAGGATAGCCCCATTGCCTGATTCGGTTCGTGATAAGGATCTTGCCCAATGATCACGACCTTCAAATCTTTGGGATCGGTCAGTTTAAACGCCTGAAAAACCATGTCACGGGGTGGATAAACCGTCCCATGAGAATACTCGTAATCCAGAAATTGATGGAGACTAGCGGAATAAGGCTCGCTCTTCACGTAGTCGAAGAATTCTTTCCAAGAAGCTATCATGGAGACTATCTTACCATCTTGGTTTAGGGGTTTCCTCATTTTGAGAGTAGAATATCCGCGATGAAAGTCTACTGGCTCTTTAACCATCCAGCGCCTTACAAGGTCGACCTTTTCAATTTGCTAGGACAGTCGATTGACCTGACGGTTGTTTTTGAACGCGCTTCAGAAGGAGATAGGAATGCTACTTTCTATTCTGAGAAAGCAACGGGATTCAAAGCCCATGTCTGTAATTCCATCAAGCTAGGCACTTTGAATAGTTTCACTAGGGAGCCCCTAAAAATATTGAAGTCCGACCAATTCGACATCGTCGTCATCAATGGTTGGAGAATGTATGCCGAACGGGTTGTGATTCGTTATTGCAGAAGGCACAAGATCCCTTACGTGTTCGCAATCAACGGAGGAATCGTCCCGGCAAAGGACAACTTCATCAAAAAATACCTCAAGAAGAAATACATCCCCGGGGCAAAATCATACTTGGCACCCGATCTTCGTTCAGGCAAATATCTGACCCATTACGGAGCGGATGAATCCAAAATCCATTATTTCCCCTACTCCACGGTCTTCGAAGACCAAGTATTGCTTGCTCCATATACCAAGTCGCAGAAAGAAGCTACGAAAACTAAATTCAGAATGGTCGGAAGCAAAACGTTCATTTCTTCAGGCCAGCTGATTGAACGGAAAAACTTCTCAGAACTGATCGATGCGTGGGCTTCGCTTCCGCAAGATTATCACCTATATATCGCTGGAGATGGCCCATTAAAGGAAAGCCTATTGAAGCAAATCGAATCATTAGGCCTGCCTAACGTTCATCTAATGGGCTATCTAAACCATAAGGATATGCTTACTTGTTTCCGCGGCGCGGATTCATTCGTCTTCTTGTCCAAAGAGGATATCTATGGGCACGTCATCAACGAAGCGATGAGCCAAGGGCTACCGGTCGTTTGCCCAGAATGCGTTAACGCGGGGTCAAACCTCATCAAAGACGGCTACAACGGATACCTTGTGAAGCTTGGCGACAAAGAAGGTATCGTGAAAGCCATAGAAAACTCCCTTGATCCTAAACTAGCGGAGGGAGCGCTCGCCACGGCGCGCGAGAATACAATCGAGAAAACCGCGGAGTTTCACCTTCGCTTCTTTGAGGAATACCTAAAGCAATGAGAATCGCTTATTTCACAAGTCACATATTGCCGAAGGATTTCCAGCTTCTCGAAGCGAAAGCGGCCACCAAGCCCAACCCAGCAGGTCAAAACTTTCATGGCAGGTTGATAAACGCCATCGCTCCTTTTGCAGAAGTTCAGGTCATCTCGCTCATTCCGAATCGTGAAGGCTTAATTTCAGAAGGAGAACGTAACGAAAACGGTCTCACTTATCGTTATGTAGACTCGGGAAACAACAAAATCGCCCGCGCCATCTTGGCCCCTGGAAGAACCGCCAAGCAGGTCGCCACTCCGGTCGATATCGTTATCTATGACTCTTTGAGCATCACATTGGCCAAAGCGGCGAAAAAGGCGGCCAAGGCAACAGGCGCAAAGCTCGTCGCGATCTGCACCGACAGCCCCTACAATCTGACGGGAACCAAAAAGTCCTACTCTGACCTCCTGGTTTCGCTTTCCTCAAATTGCGATGGTTACTTCTGCCTAACGGAAGGGCTGAACAAGTTGTTTAATAAACGCGGCGCGCCTTCATTAATAAGGATGGGCGTCGCGGAGTTCCCGGAGAAAAAGGAAAGTATAGGCCGCGCACCATATTTCTATTATGGCGGAGCCCTGTTTATCAAAGACGGCACCAAAGCGATGATCGATGCATACAACGCCCTTAAGCCTGACTACGATTTAGTCATTGCAGGGCATGGGGCTTATGAGAAAGAGGCCAAGGAGGCTAGCAATGCCAATCCGAGAATCCACTTCCTTGGCCAAATCAGCAAGGAAGAAAATTGGGATCTCGAGTGCGGTGCATCACTTTTAATCAATCCAAGGCTTTATCGAAAAGACCTCGATGATGTATCGATTCCGTCAAAAGTCATCGAATACCTTGCCACAGGAAATCCAATCGTCTCCACGAAGTCGGAAGACCTGAAGAAGGCCTATCCGGACGACGTCAACTGGATCGAAGACGGGGCGGAGCTTACGAAATTCCTTGCTGATCACCTAGATAAAAATGGCAAATTAATGGGCTTAAAAGAAAACTGCGCGGCCAAGAAACTCGCGTCAGTTCTAGGTTTTAAGGCAATCGGCGAAGATTTTACCTCTTTTTTGCAGACTCTAATTCGGAAGTAATCCTATCTAGTAATTTATCGAAAGCGTAGCGCTCTTCAAAATATTTTTCGTTATTTTTACCAAGAGTATTCCGCTCATTTTCACTCATTTTGCATAGCCTAATAATCGCATCGGATAGGCCCTCAGCGGTCTCATTTTCAGCGAATACGGCACCCTGCGATTCTTCCAATACCTTGCGTCCATCACCGGTGATGCAGGCCAAAATCGGACGCCCATAATGAAGGGAGCTAGTGAGTTTATTCGGAATGGTTCTTCCAACGAAACCGCCTTCGCGGAGGGTCACGACAAGCGCGGTGGCATTCTTGAAGTATGCCGTCGTGATTGCCCTGGCTTTCGGACCGTAATAGAAAACGCGATCTTCTAGGTGATTCTCTTGGACAATGTTTTGCACTTCGTTTTGCTTTGCGCCCATGCCGATAAGGTGAAGTGCGACATCGCATTCTTTGGATGCGGTCACCATGGCTTTTGTGAGTTCTTCGACCATTTGGATCGAACCGATGTTGCCAGCATAGACGATGTTGTATGCGTGGTCGTATTTGATATCCTCGCCTTTTTGGGGAACGATCAAAGGCGGTTGATACGCCTCAACGATATTTGATGTATCGAGTTTCAGCACATCGCTGAAGTAGTCCTTGAACGATGGGGAGGAGATCAATATCTTGTCCGCTTTCTTGTAGATCGACTTGCTCCATACGAAGAGCACTCGATAAAGCAGACTTTCCTTTTTGATGGCATGCGTCACTACAGTCGATTCCGGCCATAGGTCTAGGCAATGCAGCACATGGGGAACATGATGCTTCTTGGCATAGATGTTCGCGCCTACGACGGAGATGATTGGGGACAGCGACATCGAGTAAACGACGTCGAATTCCTCCTTCATATGGCGGATATACTTCTTGCTGCTTTTCCAAAACGACAAGTAATTCTTGATGATGGACATCCTCGATTTGCCACGGGGATACAACTTGCAGCGATGAACGCGAACTCCATTGATTACCTCGTCATGGATGTTCTCATAGCCTTGTAGGATCCGATCGAAGCCATAATTTGGAAGGCCCGTTACGACTTGGACATCATGGCCTTGTTTGGCCCAGCCTTCGCAGATTGAAGTAATCGAAAACGTCTCCGGATAATAGAACTGACAAACGACAAGGATTTTCATCTCGGCTGGTATTATCGCACGCACGATCGAAGAACGATAGAAGATCATGCGTATCCAATGTGGTTTGCATCAGGCAAAAACGCATACACGTATCGCTTATTTTCCTTGACTAACGACGAAGAGGCCGTCATAAAATTGCCCACGGCTCGAAAAACTTAAACTAAGGATTATAATATCCTAGTTTATGGCCGAAACCGCGAAGACCCAAAATACGAACCTCGCCTATACGGTTAGGGCGAACGTCGTCATCAATTTGATACGCACCTTGACGATGACGATCCTTTCGTTCATCACCTTCCCATATGTGGCAAGGGTCCTTTCTGACCAGGCATTCGGCCTATATACCTGGGCGAATACCTTTGTCTATTACTTCGTGATTCTATCCAAAATCTCGATTCCTAATCTTGCGATCAGGGAATGCGCGAAGGTCAAGGATGACCCCGTGGCATTTAGCCATAAGGTGCAGGAATTCTTCTTGTTGCAAGCCATCATGACCGTCATTAGCTTTGCGCTTATGTGCGCCGCGGTGTTTTCGGTTCCTGATTTGTATACGGCAAAAGAAATCATCTTCCTGCTTTCCATCAATTTCTTGGTCGGCGCTTTCGCGTTTGAGTGGGTCTACATTGCTTTGGAGAAGCATTTCTACATCACGGTCAGGACGATCCTCGCCACGGCGTTCGCTGCAATGATGACGTTCCTATTCGTCAAAGACAGCAGCTATCACGAGGATTACCTCTATATCTATGCGTTGATCGCGATTTCGGGAACGATCATCACCGCGGTGTCAAATTCCATATTGTTGCCGCGGTACGTGAGTTTTAAAAAGACCGCACCATATAACTTCAGGCCACTCCTCAAAACGCTGGTCACGATGGCTTTGATCAGTTTCTCGCTGACCCTTTATAACCAAACCGATGAGTTCCTGCTCGGCTTTATTGACCCAACAAAAGCCTCCGTTGGCGCCTATTCCGTCGGCGTGAAAGGCATCGATATCGTGATTACCTTAATCACCTCTTTATATATGGTGTTCATGCCTAGGGCATCCTATTACTATGAGAAGGCGGACAAGCGCTTCTTCCAGAATCTAATCAACTATTCGCTGAACATCACTTTCTTCATCGCGGTTCCGGCGATCGCGACCATGTCGACTTTGGCGACGCCGGTGACGTCATTGATTTCCGGTTCTGACTTCACGGCCACCTACAAAGACGCAAACCTGGTCCTTCCGATTCTTTCGATCATGATGCTCACCTACTCCATCTGCGACAACATCTATACCGAAATCTTGCTCCCGATGAAGCGCGAGAAAATCTACCTCTACGCGATGCTCATCGGGGTAGTTTGCAATGTGACGTTGTCGTTGCTTCTTGGGATATTCGCCTTCCCCGAGCACCCTGCCGTAGGCGTAGCCATCGCGACGGGATCAACGGACGTCGTCCTTGTGGCTTTCTTGATTTGGAAATCCTGGCAATACTCAAGAAGTGCCATATTCAATTGGAATAACCTCAAAATCATTGCCATGGGTCTCGTAATTGGTATTTTGACGTTCTTCCTTAGCCCGGTGATTCTTAAGGCGCTTCCCTTTAGCGGCGATACCCTTTGGATCGGCTATATTCTTGATCTTCTTATCTGTGTCGCAGGGGACGCCATCATCTACGTCATCGGTCTATTGCTCTTGAAGGAAAAGCTCGTGTCTTCCTTCTTGCCAAGTCACCGAAAGGAGGCGCAGCAGAACAATGGGTAATCCCAATCTCAAAGAAAACAAACTGAAGCGGATGATTGCCGTTCCTTTTCGCGGCATCGTGAAGGCAATTAGCCCCACCCTCTACGTGAAGCTGCAATACAAATACATCACCCACCACCCCTGCAACCTCAAAAACCCGACGCGCTACACGGAGAAGCTACAGTATTTGAGGCTATACGTGTATCCGAAATGGGACTTGGTGAGCAAATGCGCAGGACGTGTTGGAGTGCGCGAATACGTGAAGGAAAAAGGCTACGAGAATACCCTTATTCCCATCTATGGCGTTTACGATAGATTCGAGGACATCGACTTCGATAAGTTGCCCGGACATTTCGTGATGAAGTGCAGTCACGCGAGCGGATTCAATATCCTCGTCCGCGACAAATCGACGCTCAACAAAGAAGAAGCGGCAAAGAAGTTCAACAAATGGCTCTCAACGGACTATGGCAAGTTCACGATGGAGCGCCATTACAGCAAGATCAAACCGCAGATCATCATCGAGCAGTTCGTTGGTGGCCTAGATGCGCTCCCAACCGAGTATAAGCTTCACGTCTATAACGGCAAAGCAAGGAATCTCTATGTCGTCACTGGGCGTGGCAAAGACATCCGTTACACCGAGTTATATACCGACTGGACCGACTTCGACGGCAGTCAATTCAATGGCTGGAAAAAAGCGGACATCAAACCTGAAAGGCCTGCGAATTTCGACGAAATGATTGCTATTGCAGAGGACCTTTGCAGGGATTTTCCGTTTGTTCGGTGCGATTTCTACGATATCGATGGAAAGATATATTTCTCGGAAATGACGTTTACTCCCGCGAAGGGGACGCTCATCCTGGACGACGATAAATGCGACTTCCAGATGGGCGAATGGCTTGATATCTCAGCCTATATGAAGAAATGAAAAGGCAGCGCGCGCTGCCTTTTCACATATTGGTCAATTCCAGGTGGAATCAGGGAAGAATACCTCGAGCAGGATGAGTCCGATGTGGTATTCGTTATCGTCGGAGAAATCATCGGAAGGATAAATCGTCACATCTCCATTTCGATACACGTCCTCAACCAAATCGAAGGTCATCGACATACCGACGACGCCTTTAGGATCATAATTGATGTCCTCGAAATAGAATCCGATGAGCGAGGTGATTTCGGCAGAGCGGTTCGTCTGCATCTTCACGTTCATCATGTCGATCGTCGTGCCAACATAACTCGTCCTATCCGCGCCGTACTTATAGAAGGTCACGTGGAGGTTAAACGTGGACACGCGGCCAACGGAAGGCGTATCAGAGCCGCCTCTAATGGCGAAGCTGAACGAATTGGCGTTCAATAGCTCGGAGGGGAATATCGTTCCGTATCCGGTTTTATCGAGCTCCACAAGGGAATAGGAACTCCACGCATTGCAACGGACTTGGCCATTATAGAGTTTTGATAGATAGCCACGGCTGAAAGCTGGGTTGATAAGCGAGAGCTTCTTCGTCTGGCCATAGGCAACGTCATAGAGGGCGCTTTGGTCGCGCCATTCGCCGATGCCAGTACCTGGAAGAATATCGGGAGCCCAGTTATAGATCTCGCCCTTCGAGTTCTTGAAATCGTTTGGATGCCATGCGGCTGCTTGGCCTAAGCCATAATAGTCTTCTGGGCTATTTGGATCCTTGGTTTCTTTGCCATTGAAGTACCCCGTGCGTTCGTTTTCGATCGCGACATGCCTTTCAATGGATGCTTCCTTCAGACCTTTATCCCAAGTGGAGTAATGGTTCTTCAAGAAGTCTCCGCCGATATACTGCGCACCGCCATAGAGTTCGCTCGTATCGGTGCAGCTAGCAAGGGAAGCCAAGGTTAAGAAGGCGAATGCGGCCTTTAGTTTTTTATTCATTGGGGCTTGCCTCCTTCGAAACGGTTTTCTCGTCGCTCTCGAGAACGGTCTCTTCTATCGCGCCGCGATACTTTGGCTCGATAGAGAAAGTAAGTCCAAGCAGGAAGAAGAGCAAGAGGATCGAATTGCTGCGCGTGAAGGCCATCAACGTAGTCGAATGGCTGGAGAATATCTCATTGAGTCCTTCTGGATGCCTTAATGGCATTTCGTCACTTAAGAATGAGAAATAGAGGAACATGCCAAGGATCATGGTAACGACGATGAGTTTGTCCTTCAGCTTTCCTTGGGTATCGTCGAAGACATAATGCCTGATTCGCTTCATGAAATAGAAAATGCAATAGATGACGCCTGCGAAGGCAAGCAAGCCATTCTGCCAAAGCACATTGAATTCGAAGAACGGCAAATCGAATACATATGTTGCCTGCATGCCAAATAGGAGCGACCCGAAGTTCAGCACCCTCGCTCCAGAAGCGGTAGTCGAGAAGAAGGTGGAAGAGATTGCGTTCTCAAGCTTCTCGGTGCGCGATCCTTCGCCGAAGAACCTACCGATAAGGGGAAGCTTCGCGAGGAACGATTTATCGAATCCCACATAGACGTCCGCGAACAAGACGATCAATCCAACGACCACCAAGCCTAACAATACAAAGAAGAGAATCGTCATGACCCTGTTTCCGATTTCCTTGGCTCTTGGGGAGGATTCCTCCACCTTATGGAAATAGGCAACCAATAGGCCGACCAAATAGACGGGGATAAGAAGAATGAGGCCGGGAACAAAGGGCACGATCACCAAATCGATGATCCCTAGAAGCGCGAACGCCGCAAGGATCAAGAACCTGCGACGATCTTCCTTGAAGCTTCTCGCGAATAGTCCAGCGCCCGCGCTAGCAAGGACGAACCCACCCCACTTGGCGAAATTGAGGGACACCTCACGGAATTTGAAGCCATCGAGATACTTGGCTTCGTTCGCGATCTGGAAGACCACGCCATCATAGTAATAGACAAGCCCCTTGAATCTAGCGCCATAGAATAGGCCATAACGGACCACGGAATAGAACATGGTGATGAGAACTAGTAAGGCAAGCCCTCCAAGGATTCCAAGAAGGATATATTCCATCTTCATCCACGGGATGCTTTTGAGTCCTAAACCCAAAAAGAAGAACCCCGTGACGCCTAAAACGACCAAAAGAGCATCGAATACCCCCGAGAACGCATTCCCGGAATAGAGGCTCATCCAGAAGCCGGAGAAGCCAAGCAAAATCACGGTCGCGCCCACAGGGATCAAAGGCAGGAACACCTTCTTGTTTGCCTTTTGCATATCAAGCATCCGCTTGGCATAAGGGAACAAGAACAAAGCGATGCAGAACCCGATCGCCCTAAGGAAAGTCAAACCCGTGGTTCCAGCAAAGCCAAAGCAAACGAGGGCAATCGCCTCGATTCCCAAAAACCCGAGCACCGTATCAAAACGGTCATCGGAGGCTTTTCTTTTCACTTCTTCATTTGCCATGAATGCAATAATACTACTCCATCACCATGAAATCTCATCGACTTTCTTTGGCGATGGGTTATGGATGTCTTCCACGATCTTCCCGTCAGCGATCCGCATGACGCGTTTTGCAACGTCTGCGATCTTCGCGTTATGGGTAACGACAAGAACGGTTTTCTTATACCTTTCGGCTAATTCCATTAGAAGCGAAAGGATCGCGGCACCGGTTTTGGAATCGAGCGCTCCAGTCGGCTCATCGCAAAGGAGCAGCTCCGGATTCTTCACCAAAGCCCTTGCGATCGCGACGCGCTGCTGCTCGCCGCCCGAAAGCTGGCTTGGGAAATTATGGAGCCTTCCTTTAAGGCCCACGTCTTTCAATGTTTCTTCTGCGTCGAAGGGATTCTCCGCCACGGAAGCGGACAGCGCAACGTTCTCTAGCGCTGTGAGATTTGGCATCAGGTTATAGAACTGGAACACGAACCCAATCTTCTTGCGCCGGAGCTCCTGCAGCTTTTTGTCGTTATATTTCACGACGTTTTCGCCCGAAAGGAGATATTCACCTGAAGTAGCTTGGTCCATGCCGCCCAAGATATTGAGCAAAGTGGATTTCCCTGCGCCGGAAGCGCCTAAAATGACGATGAACTCGCCTGGTTCCACATCGAAGGACACGCCATCGAGAGCGTGCACTTCGGCTTCGGTTCCAACGTTATAGAATTTCTTTAGATCTTTGACGACGATATTCGGCATGGCTTAATCACCTGAGAAATTAGGGTCAAGGGACATGTATCTATGGAGGACGGCTCTCGCGATAAATGCAAATATGGTTGCAAGCACCCCTGCGCCGCATAGGCTCCATCCGATGATCATGCAGACGAAGAAGAATCCCTGATAGCCGGTCTGGCTCGTAAGGATGCTAAAGGCAAGCCCCGCTAACGCCCCGAGTATCAGTAACGATGGCCCGTATCGCGTAAACATCTCGGCCATTAAGTTCCAGAAGCGTATCTGGCGCGAATACTCGTGAATCGGCTTATGGGGCTTGGCGTCCTTTTTGGGCGCATCAAGCCTCTCGTCGACCACTTCGGCTTCGATGATGTCAGGTTGCTGTTCTTGACTCATAACGCGGATATTATACAAGAAAACGGCCATCGAAATGAAACATATGCGCGTGTGCTATAGCGATCACTATATTCGCGATGAACTAGCGACCGCAGAATTTAAAAGCCCCGACGTTCTAGGCCGGGGCGAATGGATTAGATCTCAACCTTTTCGAAATCGGTTGCAGGGTGTTTGCAAAGCGGGCAAACGTAATCGGGCGGAAGAGTTTCGCCAACATAGACGTAGCCGCAGATCTTGCACATCCAGCCGACCTTCTTCTCTTTGGCGGGAGGCGCGGGGATCGGCTTGGGTTTAATGTTCGCGAAGTAGAATGCGTAGGTCACGGAAGGATCGTTATTAAGCACCTTGGACTCGACGATGTTGCAGATATAGAGGTAATGAGACCCACAATCGATGATCTGCGCGACTTCGCAAGAGAACATCGCGTTGGAGTCCTTGGTGAGGTAATAGATGCCGCTTTGGGCCCTTTCGAGGCGATCTTCGATGCCAGCCATCTTGTCGGAATCGCGACCCGATGCAAAGCCAAAGCGCTTGAACAGCGGGAAGTCGACGGATTCCGTGAGAACCGAAACGGTGAACTTCTTGGTCGCGTTGATCGTGTCGGCGGTGTAATTGGCTTTGTTCACGCAGAGCATGACATTATTGCTGGACACCTGGAAGAAGGAATTGTTGATGGAGGCATTGTCTTTGCCTTTTTCGTCTTTGGTGAACACGGCAAATAGGCCATAGGACAATTTGAACATTGCCGCCGCATCGATGATTCCGCCTTCTTCCGCTTTCTTCTCGTTCGGGCGGACGGTTGCGGTGACGGCTTCAGCGATGGCATCGAGCGCGCCAAGCTGCGAATCCTTGAGTGAGGACGCGATGGTAAGCGTCTCTGAGAGATAGGTCAGATCAAGCCCTTCGAGGATCTTCTGCATGTTGGCTTTTGCCGCAGGCGCCCAGGAGCCATTCTCGATGAAGGCGACGGTCCTGTTGCGAATCTTGTGGTTTGCAAGATCGTGGAGGAAGTCCTCCATTTTCACGAAGACGCCCGCGTTATAAGTGGTCGCGGCCAAGACGATTGTCTTCACGCGGAAAGCTTCAGCGATCAGATAGCTGGAGTCGGTTTTGGAGACGTCATAGACAACGAGGTTGCGAACCCCTTTGGCTGCCAGTTTGGTTGCAAGGATGTCGGCGGCGTTCGCGGTATCGCCATAAACGGAAGAATAGGCGATCATGACGCCATCAGGATCTTCCGGGGTATAGGTCGCCCAGAGTTTATAAGGGTCGAGGATAAAGTTCAGGTTTCCTTTGTGGACAGGGCCATGAAGCGGGCAGATCATCGAGATTTCAAGATCGGCGGCTTTCTTAAGGACATTCACGACCTGATCGCCGTATTTGCCGACGATGTTCGTGTAGTAGCGGCGCGCCTCGGCGATGAATTCCTTGGTGTAAGTAGAACGGTCCGCAACCACGTTGCCCGCGATGGCGCCAAACGTGCCAAATGCATCCGCAGAGAAGAGAACCTTCTCGGTGAGTTCATAGGTGAACATGACCTCGGGCCAGTGGACCATCTGGGCCATGACGAAAGTGAATTCGTGTTTGCCGATGGAAAGTTTGTCACCTTCTTTGACGATGACGAATTCGCATTTGATGTCCGGGAAGAAATTGAGCAGGAATTTCTTGCTGAGCGCGTTCACGACCACTTTGGTCTCGGGGTGGCGGAGCAATAGCTCGCCGATATTGGCGGCATGGTCAGGCTCCATGTGGTTCACGACCAGGTAATCGAGCTTCCTGTCGCCAAGAAGGAACGCCAGGTTGTCATAGAAAACGCTTGAGACGGCGGCGTCCACGGTGTCGAGAAGAAGGGTCTTCTCATCGAGATAGAGATAAGAGTTGTAGCTGGCCCCGTTGTCGAGCGGATAGACGTTCTCGAACAGATGAATCCTGCGATCGGATCCGCCGATGTAATAAAGGCCTTCAGAGAGTTTTGTTTCGCAATGCATGTTGTTTATTCACCTCATGTGTAGATTGTCTCACAAAGCGGCAAATTCGAGAATGGAGAACCGCGCATATTTTTGCTTTATCGCATTTGAAATTCATTGTAAGAAGTCCTTCGAAAAAGTTGGGGGTGTACTAACCCATTCCCGAAAATCCATCGTTACCCTATTATCTATTGCTTCTTTGACGCAGTGAGCCGCAAAGCAAAAACGCAGGTCGTTGGATTGGTTCCAACTTCCTGCGTCTTTTTTGCTTTGGGAGAATTACTTCTTCTCTTCCGGCTTACCGATGCCCTTGGCGGCCATGAGGTCGTCGACGAGCTTGCAAGCGCGGCGGAAGGAGAGATCCGACTTCACCTTGAAGGCGAGCGGGAGATCCTCATACTTCTTCGCTTCGTTGCGATCGACAGGGATCGGGGTGTTCGCGTAATCATCAGGATTGAGGGCGAAGCAGGCTTTGATGTGCTTGCCGTTGATGGTAAGGAACACAAATTTCTCGCGGTGGGCAGAGAAGGTGACGCCTGGGATCGAGATGCGAGGATTCACGCCATAGGACTTGATGTAGTCGCGAAGATCATAGTATTTGTGGCGGAGATCTTCTTCGCTCTTCTTGAGTTTGGTCTCGAAGGAAGCGCGACGCCTCTTGGTGCGGAGCTTGGCGAACGGATCGTCCGGTCCAGCTTCACCTTCGGCCTCAGCTTCGTCGCCCTCTTCTTCGCCTTCTTCGTCGTCGCCCTCTTCCTCGTCAGCCTCTTCTTCGGCTTCCTCGGCGGGTTCTTCTTCGGCGGGTTCTTCTTTGACAGGCTCTTCAGCAGCGGGCTCTTCCTCGACAACCTCTTCTTTAGCGAGATTCTCGTCTTCGGCGGGCTTTTCTTCCTCGGGCTCATCTTCAGTAACCACTTCGTAGTGAGAGAGCTCTTCGCGGACGATTTCGCGGACCTGGTCTTCGGTCATACCTTCTTCAGGCTCTTCCTCGGCGGGCTCTTCTTCGGCTTTCTCTTGCTTGCCAAGCTCGTCGCGGACGATTTCGCGGACCTCGTCTTCGGTGAGGCCAACGGGTTCTTCTTCTTTTTTCTTCTCTTCTTCCTGAGGTTCTTCCTTCTTGACGGCATCAGCGGCGGCGTTCAAGAGGTTCAGAACGGGGACGAGAGCGAAAGAGAGGAAGGAGATGATCGCGAGAACGGCGACGACCATCCATTCAAAGTAAGCACTGCGCCAGATCCAGCCACGGTTGAGAGGAACGATGATCATCGCGCAGATGTAGGCGAGGTACCAGCCAGCAAGCAACAAGCCGAGAAGGGCGGGAAGGTTCTTCTTGACCTTCTTGCCGATGATCGCAAAGACCACGCCAAGAACGAACAGAATCGAAATAACGTAGCAGAAGGTAACGATGAGAAGGGACCAAATATCCTCATTGCCCCAATGCATTTGGCCGGTTCCACTCCAGCCAGGATCGGCGGCGAACATTCTCCAGAACCAGAAGGTTCCAGCAGCGACGCCCCAGTGCTCTCCACCACTGGTCGCGACATCAAACGGTGCCATCTTGACAGCGGCAGTGAGATTAAGCCACACCAAGGAAAGAAGCAGGAAAATAATTCCAACTAGAAGCACCTTGGTGGAGAAACTTTTCTTCTTGCCATTTTGTTTGGACATATAAAGTCCTCCTTATTCATTTACAAATATTACTCGCGCACAAGTAGATATTCAACAACGGGAATTTTAAAATCGAATGCACGTGTCGCATGGTTTGAAATTTTAGCGGATATATGTCTTGTTTTTCGCCATCGAGTTACGAAGTAAAAATCAAACATATATCGCGTCTTTTTTGAAGCGTTGCTACTAATTTAGTCCTCGTATTGACCAATCGAAGATAAATATCTCTTCAAAATGATGTAGGCTGCGGCCGAATCAATGCTTCCTTTTGCTTTCTTCGCGTTTTTGCCCGCTTCGCGCAACATCGCCGCTGCTTCGACGGTAGAATTCCTCTCGTCTTGGAAAACGATTTCGATATTTGGGAAGTTCTGCTCCAAAAGAGTGGCAAATCGCTTTACGATCGGCGTCATTTCGCACTCGTCTCCCGAAGGAAAAAGAGGCAGGCCCAAAACAAACGTTTCAACCTTCTCTATCATCAGAAGTTCCCGAAGGTGCGCAATGGCGTATTCATAGTGGGTGGCAGGGAACCTTATTTCCTTAAGCGGCGCAATGAATTCTCCACTGCGCGATAGCGCTAATCCGAGCGACCCTTTACCTAAATCCAGTGCGAGCAGATACTTTTTCATGGAGCATATCATACTTGATTTGCCGCCGATGCGCGATCGATATGGATTGTGTCATTCCCGCTTTTGGGATTTAACACCACAAAGCTTGGGCTGCAGGTAGTTTTCGAACAAGGCTATTAACATTGTTAACCAAAAAAGGAAGGCGTCTTTGCATTCCTTCCCTTTTTGGTAGCACGTGAGTCTTAACGATAACTAGTCGATGTTGGCCTCAATATCGTTATTTTGGATCTCGTTTTCGTTATGGATTTCGTTGTTGTTTTGAATCTCGTTGTTGTTTTCGGCAACTTCTTCGTTAGCGAGGTCGTTAGCGAGCTGCTGTTGGAAGTTGGCGGCGGGGCGATCGACTAAGGCGCGGAGCTCTCTTATCTTGCGGTTGCTCTCCGCGATGCGCTCGTTCATGGTCTCGGCCTTAGCAGCATCGACGGAATCGATGACGGTGAGGCAGAACAAAGAACGGCTACGCCCGGTGGCGTCCAAGGATTCGCACATCTCGACGGTGATGTCTTTGGGGTCGACGCCAGGGAATTTGTGCTGCAGGTACTTCGTGGCAAGGTCGCTAGCTTTGTCGAGGTTACCATTTTCTGGGCCCTGGGTGGACCAATTCTCCATGAAGGCAGAGACGTTTTGCCATTCGGGAGAAGTGCGATGAAGGGCGCGTTCAAAGATGCCGCCTCTGTATTGGCTTTTGAAGGTCGCGGGGTTGAAACTCGGAATCGATTCGCGGATGAAGCGGTCGGCGCGGTTGCGGCGATCCTGCATAAAGGCATCATAACGGTCGACTTTGCCTTGGCGGAAATCATTGTAACTCCTTTGCTGTGACCGCATGGAATCAAGGTTTTGCTGGATGCGGGTATTTTCTTCAGCCTCACGGCTATACGGCGCATTCTCGTAATATTTGGTCATTGCTTCGACCGGGTTTTTCAAGAATTGTTTGAGGAAGACACTGTTGGGGTCATCGCCAAGTTCGACGCAGCGATCAAGCACTGCCGCTTCCACGCGGTCTCGCGCCAGAGATAGGAATTCTGCCGTCGTGGGGAAGTCTCTTCGACCGCTATTTGCGGCAGAACGAGCCACACGTTGGAAGTCCATGACGGATTTCTGGACGACTTCGGCGAGGTCTTTGGGTTTTGAATCGCATTCTTGGATGGGCAACAAAAATTTTGCCATGCGCTGATGATGCTGCAATGCGGCGAGAGGGTTTGGATGTCCAGCGGCCTCGTTACGTTCTTGTAGCATTAAATTCGCGTCGGTCATGAATTCCCGTTGGTCGGCAAGGTCAAGTTCGTCGCGGTGGTCTCTAAGCGGAGCTTGGAAAGGCCTTTCCGCCAATTCAAAAGCGTAGGCTTCCACTTCGTTATTTTCATCATAGATATAGTCTTGTTCCAGCGATGTTTTGATGAAATCCTGCTGGATGTCGACCATGATTTTCTTGAAGCCTTCCTCGCTAATGCCAAGGTGCGCACGGCTAGAGAACGAGGCGACGCCATCGATGACTTCTTTGACGTAATTGATGTAGTTGGTGGAATTGGGTTCGTGAAGGTCAGGAACAAAAGGCGGAATGGCGTCTTGGGTCGCCAGGCGATTAAAGACATACTCGGCCTCTGCTTCGTCTAGTCCTTCCTCCCATTGGGCAAGTTTTTCTTCGAGGTTCTCTGGCAAATTGAAGTTTTCCAGTTCGCCGCTGCTCACGAAACGTCCAAGCGATTCCATGCTGTCAGGGGCATTGACGACGCAGTAATTGGTAAAATAATTGATCTTGCGAAAAGCATTTTCAAGTTCGAAAGCCAGCGTCATGTCGACCGGCTCATTGGCCCGTATTCTACGGTCGACCTCACGGATGATGTTGATATTCTTTTTCAATGATTCGCTGATTCTGCCCATAATAGTTTCTCCTTGGACGCTTATATCTTATTAAACCAAAGAAGGGGGCACAGATGTGCCACACTAAGCAAACGCTTCTATCCTTAATACCCGTTTTTGGGTTTTAACACCACAATTTGGGGGGTGAATCCCAAATTCAGGTGTCATACTTGATTTGCCGCCGATGCGCGATCGATATGGATTGTGTCATTTCGCTATGCCCCATTCATTTGGACTATACTTATCCCGCTCGGCGGAATCCCGCCTGAAAGGAATATTGAATTATGGCATGCACAACAATCCTCGTAGGCAAGAAAGCCTCCTATGATGGCTCAACGATGACTGCAAGAAACGACGACTGCCCTACCGGACAGTTCCACGAAAAGAAGCTAGTCGTCGTTCTTCCTGAAAAGCAGCCCCGCAAATACAAATCTAAAATCGGGAAGATTGAAATCGACCTCCCGGACAACCCGCTTCGCTATACTTCCATGCCAAGCGTGAATCAAATTGTTGGCATTTGGGCAGCGGATGGAATCAACGCCGAAAACGTTGCCATGACCGCAACCGAAACAATCACAACCAATGAGCGCGTCCTAGCAGCGGACCCATTGCTTAAAAAGGGCGGCATAGGTGAGGAGGACCTTGTCGTCATCACCTTGCCTTATATTCATAGCGCACGAGAAGGCGTAATCCGCCTAGGCGAACTGCTTGAAAAATATGGCACGTATGAGTCCAACGGAATCGCCTTCTCCGATAAGGACGAGATCTGGTGGGTTGAAACCATCGGTGGGCACCATTTCATTGCTAGACGCGTTCCAGACGATCGTTACGTCGTCATGCCCAACCAATTCGGGCTCGATGAATTCGATTGGGACGATGCATACGGCGCGCAACAAGAATATATGTGTTCCAAAGACCTCAGAGAATTCGTGGAGAGCAACCACCTCGATTTGAACCTCGACGGGAAATTCAATCCGCGTTTGGCTTTTGGAAGCCACTCCGATTCGGATCACGTCTACAATACCCCGAGGGCTTGGTATATCGCGCGCTACCTCAACCCACGCACCTTTAAATGGGACGGGCCAAATGCAGACTACACCCCTCTTTCCGACGACATTCCATGGAGCCTCGTCCCCGAAAGGAAAATCACCGTCGAAGACGTAAAGTATCTGCTATCCTCGCATTATCAAGGAACCCCGTATGATCCCTATGCGCGCTTTGGCGACGAAAAGGAGCGCGGACAGTTCCGCCCCATTGGCATCTCGCGCACAAGCTTCGTGCATTTGAACCAAATCAGGCCATACGTCCCCTCCGAAATCGCGGCGATCGAATGGTTCTCCTTTGGCAGCAATCCATTCAATGCCTTCGTACCTATTTACGCGAATGTCGATACCATCCCCGCCTATTTCGGCAACACGACCCTCACTCCATCAACGGACAACTTCTATTGGGCAAACCGCATCATCGGCGCGTTGACCGATGCGCATTTCGGCACATGCATCATCCATGTGGAACGTTATCAAGAGGCTCTGCAATCCGAGGCGCTTCACCTTACCAAAGAGACCGACACCGAATACTCGAAGAGCAGCGATCTCAGCCTGCTAAACCACGCAAACGCTCAAATCGCGGCGAAAACCAAAAAGCTGACAGACGCTTGCCTCTCTAACGTCCTCTTCACGGCCAGTTGCAACATGAAGAACGGCTTCGCAAGGTCCGATAACTGATACACGTACCCAACGGATTACGGCGGCGCAGCAAAAAAGCGCCGCCTTTTTTCAACGAATTCATTCTTCCTTAACCCCGTCTAAGGTTTATCATTATCTAACAATGATAAAAATTGTTAGTGGGGACATAACAGAATTTGAAGGCGACGCGCTTGTAAACGCGGCAAATTCGGCATTGGCGCCTGGCGGCGGAGTTTGTGGAGCAATCTACGAGGGTGCCGGCTTTGAGGAATTGCTCGAGGCCTGCGTCAAAGTCCGCCCATGCCCAACGGGGGACGCAAGAATCACCCCCGGCTTCAACCTTCACACCAAATACATTATTCACGCCGTCGGGCCAAACTACTATTTGGAGCGTGAGCCCGAGGCAAAGCTTCGCGAGGTATATCGAAGCATTATCCGCGTTGCGCGCGAGAATGGCATTAAAACAATTGCCGTCCCCTCCATTTCTACTGGGATCTATGGCTATCCTGTGCAGAAAGCCGCGCCGATCGCGCTTCAAGAGTTAAGCAAGGCACCTGATTTGGACATCACTGTCTATTGTTTTGGTTTCGATGTTCGCGAGGCTTATGATGAAGCGATGGAGACCATCCGTGGCTGAAACCAAAGTAGAAAAAGTGAGAATCCCGCCGTTCATCACGGCGACTTTATGCATCCTAACGGTGGCTACCGCTATCGTCTTTTGCTTTATTCGCCTGGCTTTGAGCGATAACGCAAGCGAAACCCCGCTATCTTTCGCATATACCATTTGGACCATCGCCATCGTCGTTATCGTAATCGATGTCGTATTTGAGTTCGCCGCCAATTTCTTCAACAAAGCAGCGACATGGAATACCTTCATGGTCGCGCTCTCTTTGCTTTTCTACTTGCTCACCCTTCCTGAAGCGAAATCTTATTTCTCCGACAAGATCACTTCCGAATTTGCGCTAGATTTATTCCGAATGTTCAACATCCTTTTCTATGGGCTGTTTTGCGTTTTCTTTAGCCGTTATATCCTGCAGAACTATTTGCCCGAGCTCAGGAGGAACTGGATAACGATAAGCGGCTTTTTCGTTTTTACCGTCACCGTTATCGTAGGTGCCATCCTATCGATATGGAAATTGGAATACATAGTCATATGGCTAGCCGCGTGGACGTCAGCAATCGTCTTCACCGCGCTTTTCATGTCGGGAACCATTCGCATGAAAGACGACCTTACGTTCTATATCTCCTTCATCATCGCCGCGCTTCTGGTCGCGTCGGAAACCTCGATTGGCATTCTCACCGTTTCGAGTTATCGCGCCTATCCCTATGGCTTGGCATCTGGTTATATCGTTGCTGCTGGGTTGATGTTCCTTGTCATTTATACCGTCTTCACGATCCGCGTCACGAAATCGGCAAATAGGGCGGAAATCTATAAGTCCGACCTAGAGGCGCTGCAAACGAAAATCCTGAGGGAGCAAATCAACCCCCATTTCTTCTTCAACGTTCTCAACCACATCAAAGTAATCTATCGCAAGAGCCCAGAAGAAGGGGATAGGGCAATCGATCTTTTGTCCAAGCACCTCAGAGCCAACGTTGTCGCAAGCGACGTCTATCTCGTCCCGCTATCGACGGAACTAGAGAACATCACCTATTACCTTGAACTTGCGAGTTTGGGGTATGAAAGAAAGCCCAACGTAATCTTCAACGTCGAAAACTATGATTTCGACGTTCCTACCCTTTCGCTTCAGCCTTTCGTGGAAAACGCGATCCGCTATAGCCAAATCACAAGTCGCGAAGGAGGCTATATTGAAATCAGCTCCGAGGAGATGGAGCACGAATACATATTGAAAATCATCGATAACGGGGTGGGTTTTGACGTCAATTCGATCAAAACGAAGAGCCAGGGTATCAAAAACGCGTCCGATAGGTTCAAATTGCTTTTGAACGCGGACGTCCAAATCACCAGCAAAGCTGGCGAAGGCACCACCGTTACGATCAAAATTCCGAAGAGGATTTTGAAGGGGGAGACTAAAAAATGAGAATTATCGTTGTTGACGACGAAATCAACGCCCTGAATGTCTTTTTGGGGCAGATTATCACCAATCAGCAGGTCGAATATCGTTTTTTCAAAGACGATCCAGAGGCAATCCTCAAGTACTGCAGATCAAACTATCTGGATGGGGCATTCCTCGATATCAGCATGCCTAACATCAATGGGTTCGATCTCGCGAGGAAAATCGTGGAAATCGTTCCTGACATCAAGATCAGTTTCATCACCGGCTTAGTCATCACGAATGCCGATATACCAGACGATCTCAAAAAGAACACGATCGGCATCATCTATAAGCCATATAAGGTTATTGAACTCGAAAGGCACCTGAATCTGTTCGGGGAGAGAAAGCAGACCTTGGTCGTCAAAATGTTCGGCTCGTTCGAATGCTTCATGAACGGGCGCGTCATCGCATTCACTTCCTCCAAATCCAAGGAGCTATTCGCGCTGCTCCTTGCTTTAAGAGGCAAAAGCCTTTCAATGGGAGACGCGATCACCGCGCTTTGGCCTGACAAAGACCTCGACAAATCCAAAAGGCTCTACCGCGATGCCGTGTGGAGGCTAAGGGAGACCCTCAACGAAATCAATTTCCCATGTGTTACCTTTGGGAGAGCGATTCTGACGCTAGACACGCAAAACATCGAGTGCGATTACTACGATTTCATGGCTGGCAAAGGCGTCTACTATAACGGCGAGTTCCTCACAAGCTACGAATGGTCATTGCCGTTCCAAGACGAATTAGATTTCTACGATTGCGGTAGATAAAATGCAACGGGCCCCTCAATCCGAGGGACCCGTGTATTTGTTATTTGACCATGACGCGCTCGGAATCGAACAATTTCGCAACCGCGAATATGATCCCGGCCGTGATGAATGCAGATACCCCGATCGTGACCAGGAAGTATGCAATCGGTACCTGTCCAGAAAGCAGCGTAGACATGCACGATACAATATTAAGGAACGGGACGAATGCAAACCCAATGGAAGTCGTATTGACAACCGCTGGGACGATGGAGATAGCCAAGAACACAACCGTCAAAGGGCCGAGGTAGGAATTCGCTTCTTTCGTTGACTTGGCCAATGTCGAAACCAGCAACCCAATTCCCACGAATAGCGCAAGCGTTGTCACGACGAGGAACGCAACGAGCACATAACCCCAAATCGGTATGGATAGGCTCGTCGTTTTTAGAAGGTTCGGAATCGAGGTGACGATACCGACAAACGACACAAGCCCCGAAGCCACTGCAGTCGTCATTAAAGCAAAGGCCTTGCCAAGAGCGATGTCTCTCCGCTTCACTGGCGTTAAAAGCATCGAGGCCATCGTTCCCCTTTCCTTTTCGCCTGCAACCGCATCGGGCGCGATGGAGATGACGGTCGAGAAAAGGAGTGAGGTAGTTATCATCGGAACGATGAATGCGATAATCTGCGCGCCAAGGAAATCGCTGCCAGTGATGTTTGGTGGAATAAGGCGATCGTCCTCGGAAAGATTAACGACGTAATTGTTGTAAGCCGACGCCACTGCGGAAGCGATGACGTTATATGCAGCGGTTGATTTCTTGGAGGCACCATCGTAATAAAGATCAATGTGGTTGTTCTTCGATGTTTTGACTTCGTTCTCAAAGTTCTCCGAGAAAGCAATTACAACATCGTATCTTCCGTCGAGGATCATTTGCTTCGCCTCAGATAGTTCCGAGATGTTGTAGGCGTGCTTTTCAACGCGATTAGAGGGTTCAACGCTTCCGACATAGGCCTCGAAATACGAGACCACGGTCGGCGTTTCCGCGCCGCAATTATCGCTATAGGCCACGACATAGGTGCTATCAGTCACGGTCGCCATCTTGGTTGTGACGCCAGCAAAGAAATTGCCCATAAAGCTATAGAGAATGAAGATGAGGATGCCCGGGAAGAAAAGAGCGAAAAGCATGCGGGTATCCGTGAAGAACCTTTTGAGTTCCTTGAGGAAGACGGTGCGGAATCCTTTCATATTCTTCCCTCCTCAAGAAGGTCAAAGAACACGTTCTCCAAAGATTTTTCCTTCGTCACTTCTCGCATTTCGCCTTCAAGGACAAGGCTTCCGTTAGCAATGATGCCAACCCTATCGCAAAGTTTCTCGACGAGCGAGAAGATATGGGTTGAGACGATGATTGTTTTGCCTTCTTTCCTAAGGTCTATGAGGAAGTTCTCGACGTCGCGCGATGCAATGATATCTAGCCCGTTGGTCGGCTCATCGAAAATGATGACTTCAGGGTCATGGCATAAGGCGATGGCCAAAGAGGCTTTCTGTTTCATTCCGGTCGAAAGATTCTTGATCTGCACATTCGCAAAGTCGTTGATTCCAAATTTATCGAACAGGGCTTTCTTACGAGATAAGATCTCGTCCTTGCTCACCCCAAATAGCTCTCCCATGTAGTGGAAGGTATAATCAGGGGTGAAGAAATCATCTAGTTTGAGTTCAGAGGTAAGAAAGGAAACTCTCTTGCGATATTCGCCGATGTTATCCTTGATGTTTTGGCCATGGAAAAGCACTTCTCCAGAGTCGGGGTCAATAAGAGAGGAAAGCATTCGAAGCGTTGTCGTTTTGCCTGCGCCATTGGGGCCAAGCAAACCATAAATTTCGCCCGAACGAAGGGTAAGCGAAATGTCGTTGACCGCGGTCAAGCGGGTTGCTTCGGTATGCTTTTCCTTCCTTTGCTTTCGAGTAAGGGGGAAGGTTTTATGCAGGTGCCTTATCTCGATTGTGGCATCATCCATTTGCGCCGCCTCCTTTGCTGGCAATATTATGGGGCGAGATGCAAAGAAAGGCCATATCAAAACCAGCAAGGCCTGAAAAAACTTTTTCAGGCAAAAACCCTGCAAAATTTTTGAATAAATTAGTAGAATCCCGTTATTTTAGGATAATTGCTTCATAAGGACGCAAAGTGGCCTTTTCTGTTAACGAGGCATCCTCATAGTTGCTCAGCAAGATTTTCTGACCATATGACGCGAGGTTGAAGCCAAGTTCTACTTCCTTCTCAGAAAGGTTGATGAAGACCTTCTCGGACTCGCCATTGAACGCTCTTTCAAAAGCCAAAATCTGCTTTGGCGCGGCGATCTCTTTGAAGGATCCGGCGATTAGGATTGGGTCGGCGTTACGCATCTTGATGATCGCGCGATAGTAATTCAAGATCGATTTTGGGTCGGCATCGGCCTTCGCCGCATTGCATTCTTTGTAATTGGGATGCACTGGAAGCCACGTCGATTTCGAAGACGAGAATCCAGCGGAAACTGAGCTGTTCCATTGAACGGGGATTCTCGCGTTATCCCGGTTCATGTTATGAACCAATCTCCTCGCGACTTTTTCAATTCGAATTAGCTTTTTCGCTGTCTTATAGACATACTTGTCAACGATGTCGACATATTGGTCAGGCGTGAACATCGGATAGTCAACCATGCCGAATTCCTCGCCCTGGTAGATAAACGGGGTCCCGCGTAGTGTCATTAGTACAGTAGCAAGCATCTTCGCGCCGAGATCTTTGTATTTAAGAGAGGTGTATCTCCCTAGGCTTCGTATTTGGTCGTGGTTCTCAAAAAACAGGGTGTTCCAATCCAAATTCTTTTGCCATCCGACGAGGACCTGTTTCATTTTCGCTGGATCGTATTTCTTTTTGAATACGGGTGCAAATCGACGATCTAAATACATATGGTCAAAAGAGAAGACCATATCCAACTCGTGATCGGTGAAACGATTCGCGGATTCATAATTCACATATCCGCATTCCCCGACGGTCATGCAGTCGTACTTGCTGAACACATCATCGTAGAGCCGTCTCAGAATCTCATGATTGCCGTTTTTGGACAAGTAATGCTCTTTCCCGACCAAGAATCCGAACGGTTGATGTTTTCCATCGTCCAGCGTTTCTTTCCAGATTTCGTTAATGACATCACATCGGAATCCATATACGCCGCGATTAAGCCAAAAGCGAAGGATATCCTCGACCTCTTCCATCACCTCGGGGTTATGCCAATCGAGATCAGGCTGTCCCTCGGCGAAAAGATGGAGGTACCATTCGCCTACATCCTTGTCGAATTTCCATGCTGGACCACCGAAATTCGATGTCCAGTTATTGGGAGGTCTGGTGTTGTTCTTCCTGCCTTTTCTCCAATAGTAGTAGTTGTGGTATTTGCTTTCGGGCTTTTTGGATTCCAAAAACCATTGATGCTTATCGGAGGTGTGATTCACGACCAAATCCATGACGATTCTGATGCCACGCTTCATAGCTTCAGCAATCAGGTTATCCATGTCTTCCATCGTCCCATATTCGGGGTTGATGGCTTTATAGTCGGTTACGTCATAGCCAAAGTCGTGGTTTTCCGTTGCGTAAACAGGGCTTAGCCAAATGATGCCCACCCCTAGTTGATGAAGATAATCGAGTTTGCTTATGATGCCCGGGATATCGCCGATGCCGTCACCATTGGAATCGCAGAAGGAACGTGGATAGATTTGGTAGACGACGCGGCTTTGAAAATACTTAAGTTCCATGTCGAATAATATCTTGGCCCTTTTGCTGCGCAAATAAAAGGAAGAAGAGCGGAAAGCACCCCTAGATTCATAGTCTCCCATCATCGCGCGTAAAGCGTATAATATCGACATTATGGCCAGCAGGATCAAAGAGGAAAAGAATCGCGGAGCGCTTGTTTATCTCGCCGCGTTTTTCATCATGGCTGGGGCCGTGCTTGCCCTTCTCCCTATCGCGGGAGCGTGGACAATGGACGACAAACTGGTTCCATTCTCTTCATTCAGCGTCTATTTCGGAGGCCCTTTGACCATCGACTCCTATTCGTTCTATTTCTCGCCGAATATCCCCTTGATCATCATGATCCAGCTTTATGTGCTTGCATTCATCAGCGCGATGCTAGGCAAAAACCTTCCCCATCAGCTCATGATCGGTTTGATATTGCTCGTCGCTGGCATGGCTCTAGAGTTCATGTCCCCTCTATTTATCTCCCTAACAAATAGCAGCATCCCCCTTGCAGGGCTCACTTATGCCCCTGGCTTCTATTTCTCAATCGCATGCGAATTCGCCGCGTTGATCATCATGATTGTCAAATACGTAGAAAGCCGTATCTACTGGGCCAGGAAAAAGGCCGTAGTCTAATAAATTTGTTTTTCGAAAAATTCTCCCATGCGATAATTAGGCCATGAAAAGATTTTTGGCGACGATTCCACTGCTTCTCTTGGGTCTTGCGTCCTGCGGCGCGCCAAGCACGCCATTTTCTTTGCTTCCAGATTCCTCTAACGAAGCGCCAGTTTCAGAGGAAGTTTCGCAATCTCCTTCAATTCCAGAGAAGTCTTCGCCCGCTCCCGCTATTTCAAGCAGCGAGCCGCCTAAAACTTCTTCAACACAGATCGAAGTTTCGAGTGAGCAGCCTTTCGAATCGCTTTCTAGCGAAGAAGCTGTTCCAAGCGAGATCGTTGTTTCATCTGAACAGCCAAGCATCTCGAGCGAGGATCCCATTGTTATAAGCGAGGAGCCGGTTCAATCAAGCGAACCTGAAGTTCACCTCGATCCGCACGAAATCTATGGCGGATATTATGCCTCCTTAAGCACATGGGACGATGGGGATGACCTTAAGGCGAAGCTACACGAAATCATCCACGGCGGTACCTATCAACCTTTGACATATGCGGGTTCCGTCACGAACTGGGTCTCCAATTCTGAGGCAGACGAATATCTTTATGACCACGAATTTGTCGACCCCGTGTATTCGGATTCGCCAATGCTAAAGACCTCAACCGGCAAATGGCAAAGAGAGCACGCTTGGTGCGCGTCCCTCATGACGGGATCAACGACCGGGAACGCGGTCAAAGAGCTAGGACGTGCAACCGATTTCCATAATCTTTTCGCTTCAACGGAAAATGGAAATACATCGCGCGGTAATAAGAACTATGGCGTTGCCAATCCTTCTGCGCCGAGCTTTACCGATCGTCGCACATCCGATAAGAAAGATGGCTATTGCTACGACTCCGTCACATTCGAGCCAGCCGATCACGACAAAGGAAGGTTATCACGTGCAATCTTCTATATGGCAACCATGTATTGCGAAGATGAATACGACTCGAAAAACGACATTATGATGGGCGGACTTCAGATCGTCGAAGAGGACGTTCCTTACGTTTCGGGCGAAGACTGTGCATTCGCGATTGGCCATCTGTCCGAACTATTGTCCTGGAGCGAATTCCCAGTCGATTTAAACGAGTACCAGCACAACGAATCCGTTTATGGCTATATCCCTAACGTCCATAACGATCCAACCCATAACGTCGCGCAAGGCAACCGAAACCCATATGTCGATTTCCCTGGGCTAGTCGATTATGTCTTTGGCGATAAGAAAGAACAGGCCGGTTCCCTATCAGATCTACTTTCAAGCTACGAATCCCTAGGAATAAATCAGCAAGGCGTGCACCACTACGCCATAGACACCGCCAAGCGCCAATATGATGACGACGACATTTTCCATCTTAGCGATATCTCCCTAGTCGCTGTGGACCATAATCTCAATGAAACTCCATTCACCGGATTCACCGTTGAAGGCGCAACCGACGGAGGGGAATTCGCTTTCGGCGGGAATCAAACATTGACCATCAAAACGCCGATCAACGACATCGAATACAATGTCCTAGTTGAAACCGATCCCATCCAATCCGCGACATGGAACCACAAAGTGACCGCAAAGTCGACCGGCAACGATTTCGCGGGTATCGCAGCCGAAAACGGTGTCACGCATACGCTCGATTTCGATGGAGTCAACTGGGACGTCACTTTCCAAAGCGGATCCGTTCAGTCAAATTCCGCTGCACTAGGATGCAAATTCGGAACCGCTTCCGCACCAGTTACAAAACTCACTTTTGAGACAACTTCGGCCTTCTCCTATTTCGGGAAATCGACCGTGACGGGCGTCTACCTTTCCGGGGCAACCGCAGCCAATTGCACTTATAACGTCGCAATGTCGGTTGGCGATGTAGCCGTCGGATCATTCAGGATGACCTACGTCGATAACAAAACGACCGTGACAGTTGGCCAGATGCTAGAGACGCCAGCGACTGGGAAAGTGAAAATCGAGATCACCAACATCACGAACGCCGTCTATGTACAATACCTTGCGGTTCACGCAATCTAAGGTCCTATAACGAAAAAGTGCCGTCCAGCGTAAGGGCGACACTTTTCGTTATAGGTCCAAAACTTACTTGACGAAGTTAAGGACGACAGGGCAAACACAGGCAACGAATCCGAGGATGAGAAGGATTCCGCCGATGAGCCAGCCAGCGCCGAGCGACCCGCCACCCACCGCAGAGGCGACAGTGAATACGAGGATACCGGCGACCAAGAAGAGAACGGCGACCAATAGCTTGATGCCAAGGAAAGCAATGGCGGGAAGCTTGATCTTGAGCAGATCAAGGACGATGACTGCCAAACCGGCGACAAGGGCGATGAGCAGAAGGATCCAAGCTGCAAGCGCTACGCCGACCGGATTAGCATACTCATTGCCGAAAACTACCAAGGTTCCGCTCATGTTCACGCTGACATAATCATTGCCAGCGACAACCGCTGGGGTCGCCAACAAGAGGACAAAGGCAATAATCGCAACGACGACGCCTCCGATGAAGATGATTGGCCCGAGATCTTTTAGTTTTTTCATTGATTGACTCCTTTCGGCCAAATATTCTAGACCAAAATGATTTTTTGAAAATATCCGATTCACTTCGCGCGACCCGGAAACGGCTTTCAAGGAGTTGCTAAAGCAATTTCTTGATGGAACGAAGGGAAATTTGAATCCTCGTATCTATTGGACGACGGAGAATCCCCCATTGCAGGAAGGGAACCATAGCTTCACCGCGTTCCACGTCCAATGCGATAAAGATCAAATCGTTATCTCGGCTGTGCGCACAAAAGAAAAGCCTAAGATCAAGGTCATCGATCCTAGGCGCAGAAACGTCATCATCAAATAGCCTTGGCGCAGGCGAATTCGAATACACGCCTGCGTTATTTTTGTGATGCTTCCTTCCTTGCGACGTAATCGCTCAGGATTTTGTATGAGGGCAGCGCTCGCTCCTCGATTGGGCCAATGTTCGTTCCTAGTTCCTGCAGTTTATTACTAACGGGATCCCATGGGCTCCAAATCGGAAGGCTATCGCCATTAGGGTTTCCCGTCTTCGCGAAATTCGTCCAATAGCTGACCATTGTTTTCGATAGCGCATAATCGCTATCGTCATAGGCGAATTGGTGCGCACGCCCGACGTTTCCATAGCAATAGATCATTTCGCCCGAATGGTATGTGCCGTAATAGCCGTTCTCCTTCGTGAATTGATAGCGGTATACGTTCACCCCTTTGTCGCGAGCGATGGTCGACCACTCGAAATGGGGTTGCATGAACCAGTAATGGGAAATGATGTCATTGAAGGTCCCAAAGGCATCGCTTTCGATGCGGTCGCGATACCTTTCTAAGAACTGATCCGCTGCTTCGGCGTCGAAATAATCGGCTAACCTCTCGCGGATATTGTTTTTGTTCGTGGGGCTAGTGAGGAACTTCGGAACGACAAAGGCATCGGCTTCTTTGACGTTGTAGCCGTTCAGTAGTGCCTCCTCGTTGTTATTCCCGTCCTGATAGATCTCGTAAGGCATCTTCGGAAGCGCATAACCGTCTACGACCATGCAGTCGTTGCTATATGCGGTACCGACGAGCTTCTCTGCAGAAACCTTGCGCAACTCCGTAATGGAGGAGCAATTCTGCTCTTTCAAGATCTTGTCCGCGGTTTCATAGGCTTTATCAAGCGTCCTGAACGTGTGCGGGACATGGGGTGCGACGACAGAGCTAGATTCGCCGATTGCGCGACGGAATAAGCCTTTGGCTAGTGGCGAAGCGCAGATCGCGGAGACACTTGAGCTGCCCGCGGATTCGCCAGCGATCGTGATGTTATTCTTGTCTCCGCCGAAGTAGGATGCGTTTTCATTGACCCACTTCAGGGCTTGAATCTGGTCGAGCAGGCCGTAGTTGCCAGTCGTGCCGTTAGGCGATTCCGCCTTGAGGTCAGGATGGGCGAAATAGCCAAACACGCCTAAGCGATATGCGATGGTGATCGTGATAACCCCATTGCGGGCGAAGGTCTCGCCGTTATAGTCGCTGAAGGCGCTTGAGCCAGAAGTCAAAGAGCCACCGTGGATATAGACTAGAATTGGCAATTCGCCAGTGAATTTGGCTGGGCGCCATATATTAAGGTATAGGGAATCCTCACTCCGCGGCTCGATGGTTCCGGTTCTGAAAGTGGGATGCCAGGACTTTTGGGCATAGATCTCGACCAAAGAGTTCATGATGGGATTCGATCCAGGCTGCATCGATTTCGCGTGGAATTTCGTGCAATCCCTAACTCCTTCCCAGTTTTCGATGGGTTGCGGTTCCTTCCAGCGGAGCTCGCCTACTGGGGCTTTTGCATATGGTATGCCAGCGTAGACTTCGACTTCTTTGTCGGCGGTGTATGCGCCTTTGACTTCGCCATTAGCGAGCGTCAAGGCGTTCGTCGTCTCAAATTTGTCCGTCAATGTCGCATTGGTCTCGCGGACAATGGGCTTTGAAAACATGCAGAGCACGACGGTCATCATGAAGGCGACGGCCCAAGGAACCGCGCGGAGGATCGCTCTGCGATTGATGAGCAATATGCTAGTGACCGCGAGGGCAGCGAGGATAATCAGTTCAATGACGAACAATGCAAGTGGGCCATTGGTTAGATCCAAAATGAACACCGCAATAGCGGCGAGAATCAGAAACCCAATGGGGAATAAAATCCAAAATGCAATATGCTTCTTCTTTTCCATGCCTAGGACCTCCTAGCAAGCATGACCATTTTACATTCATGGGGCATCAGTTGCATCCTAGATGCCCTAGAAGCATCGAAAATCGATACACGTCCCCCTTATTCTGCGAATAATTCAGGGTGATATTTCAGTTTGTCCTGCTCGGTGATTTTGCGAAGTATCCTTGCTGGATTGCCGACGGCAATGACGCCTTCTGGGATATCGTGGGTGACGACGGAGCCCGCGCCGATGATCGAATTCTTCCCAATGGTCACGCCTGGGAGGATCGTGGCATTGGATGCGATCCAGCAATGATCGCCGATCGTGATGGAGGCGCCATATTCTTGATCGGTTAGCACGCCTTTCTCATTGCGGTATATCGCACGGTCTTCCGCATCTAGGGGATGCAATGGGGTGATGAGGGATACCCCGCTTCCGATATGGACGCCTTTGCCGATATAGATCGGGCATACGTCTAGTGCCGTGAGGTTGTAGTTCGCATAGCTATTCTCGCCCATATAGATGTTGCAGCCATAATCGAAGTAAACCGGTGAGCGGATGAAGCAAGACGGATGGATGTTTGGGGCAAGCTCCTTGAATATCTCTTGTTTCCTAGGCGAAGAAGATGGCGTAGCGTTCCATTCCTCGTTCAATAGGTTCAGTTTCCGCTGCAAAGCGGCAATCTCCGGATCGGCGCAGTCATAGATCTTTCCGGAAAGCATTTTCTCTAGTTCAGTCATATGGTAATGATAGTTGTTTGCTTTGCGGTGCGCAAAGGGTGAAGAAAAACCTCCTGAGGCAAATAGAAACGTCAGGAGGTTAGATTGATCCTTAGTGGATCATTCGAAGATGAAATCGCGGAGGTTGATGTTGCCAGAACGCTCGGTGGTGTCGCCCTGGAAGGAGTCGATGAAGATGATGACGCAGGTAGCGGCACCCCTCTCGGTCGCCTGATCGAAGCTCACGACGAACCTAGCGGTTTCGCCAGGAATGACCGTGATCGACGATCCGCCCCATTCGGAATCGGTCCAGACATCGGTGTGGCCCGCAGCCGAAGCAGAGGTGTTGATCGCGGCGGTGTTGCCGACTCTGGTGGTGCCTTGGATGTCGACGCGGATCTTCGCGTTGGAGTCGCCGTTATTGGTGAGGCTTACGGCAAATTTGGTTGCGGTCGAGGGAATCGCAGGAGAAGAGCTAGAGATGTTCGCGTAGGTGTTGCCTGCTAAATTGAGATAAGAGACATCGAAGGATTTAGAGGACTCGCCAGAGGGAGTAACCGTGTAAGCGGGATTGCCGTTGAACTCGAAGTCGAGGGCGCCTTCCATCGGAACGTAGCCCTGGGGCTCAGCGGACTGCTCAGGCTCGACGGACTGCACAGGCTCGACGGATTGCTCAGGAACTTCGGGCTGCGCGGCATTGAAGGTGAAGTCGCGGAGAGTGATGTTGCCAGAACGCTCAGTGGTGTCGCCCTGGAAGGAGTCGATGAAGAAGATGACGCAGGTAGCGGCACCCCTTTCGGTCGTCTGATCGAAGCTCACGACGAACCTCGCCTCTTCTTTCGGGGCAATGGTGATGGAGGATCCACCCCATTCGGAGTCGGTCCAGACATCGGTGTGGCCAGCAGCCGAAGCAGAGGTGTTGATCGCGGCGGTGTTGCCGACTCTGGTGGTGCCTTGGATGTCGACGCGGATCTTGGCTGCTGCGGTTCCGTTATTGACGAGGCTCACGCCGAACTCGGTCGCGGCGCTAGGAATCGCAGGGGCGGAGCTAGAGATGGTCGCATAGGTGTTGCCCAATATTTTGCTATAGGCAACGTCAAGTGACTTTGTGGCCTGGTTGGCTGGGGTGATGGTGTAAAGGTCGGTCGCGGTGAAGGTGAAATCGAGGGCGCCTTCCATCGGAACGTATTCCTGGGGCTCAGCGGACTCTTGGGGCTCACTCACAGTCGGCTCGCTCACGATCGGCTCGGAGACGACTGGATCAACTGGGTAAACGGGCGCTTCGCCACTCGGGTTGGCGAAACGGACCTTGCTGATGGAGACGCTGCCGCCTTCATGGACTTTCTCGTCCGCTTGCATGGAGTCGAAATAGAACAGGAGGGACTTCGGCAGGCCTTTCTCGCCGGTCGGATCGTAGTTGACGGTGACCGCGAGCTCTTCGTTCCCGCCGAGTTTGAATTCAGAGCCGCCCCACTCCATGTTGGTGTACATCTCGCTATGTCCTTTGGCATAGGCGGAGGTATTAAGGCAATCGGAATTGCCGACTTTGGTGGTGCCTTGGACGTCGACGCGGACGCTAGTCGCGGCTGCGCTATTGTTCTTCAAGGTGAAGTTGACCGCGGTATTGGGCTTAGCGGCATCGGCGATGCCAGCACCAAGGTTAACCCAGCCTTTGGCTTTCTCGTAGGTGACGGTGGTCACTTTATCTTCTTTGGTGATGTGATAGGTCTCGGTGTCGCCGGTCGAGAAGGTGAGATCGGTCTCGGCAACGCTTGCCCAATCGAACTCCACGGGCTCAGGCGCAGGCTCCTCGCCATCGCAATAGGAGCCGGTTGCGGAGGTTTTGATCCATTCATAATCGACGGTATCCGCGGTCGCGCCCTCGAACTTGCCAGCCCAGCCAGCCTCGGCTGCGGGCCAGTAGTTGGTCATGATTCTGCCAGCGGTGGAAGGTAGTTCTGGGTTTTTGGCATCCTTCTTGACCTGATAGGCGGTCTTGCCGTCGATGATCCAGGTGATGGTGTCCTTCTCCCAGCGGAATCCATAATCATGGAATTCCTTGGAGGCGTCGAATCCGAGGTCGTACATGTATTCATGTCCGCCTTTGCCGCCGACGAAATAGTTGAACTGGACCTTGGTGGTGTCTTTGCCGAGGAACTCGATGTCGATTTCGTCGTGCTTGTGCTTTTGGCCATCCACGACATCCCATTCGCCGGTGTAGACAAAGAAGGTGGAGACGGTGCCGACGATGCTAGTCGGTTTCATCCTGACCGAGAAGTCGCCATAGCCATAGAGCTTGTGGGTCCTTGCTTCGCCCGCGGTATAAGGATAGGTCTTGTCGTTATCCTTCGCCTCTTCGTTTTTGATGGCAAGATGCATCTTGCTATCGGAGAACGTGACGTTTTCCTCTTTCCAGACGCAGTTGAAATTCGCGCCATTGCTCCAGCCGTCGGACGCAAAGATGTCGTCAGGCTTTCCTTCGGAGAAGTCGCCGATCTTGTCGCCAGCCAAAGGGTCGACACTAGAATAAACGACTTTTCCACCACCGCAGGCGGCAAGCAACAATGCGCTTGCTACTAGCGGCAAAAGCGATTTCTTTTTCATTTCAATTTGACCTCCTGAAAAAGTATTTTCCCTCGGCGCGTCGCTTCACGCTTCCGGGGAATAAGCGATGAACTCGTATTCCGATTTCACGGGCAGCTTGCTCGGATCGAACTTGCCGCTCCAGGAATCGTGCCCCCTGCAATTCCAAAGGTTCATCATGATCTGCTGGGAGTTGCTCGGGATGGATTCGGCTGCGATGTGCACCCGTTTTCCATCGACATACCACGCGATCGAGCCTTCGATCCAATGGAATCCATATTCATGGAATTCCTTGGAAGCGTCGAAGCCTAGATCAACGAGCTTTTCGTGGCCACCTACGCCTTGCGTGTAGTAATTGAATTGGACTTGGCGCATGTTTTTGCCAAGGAACTCAATGTCAATCTCATCCCATGCAGGGCGATTGGTGTAGGTGAAGAAGGAACTGATGACCCCGGGACAATCCGCGGCTTTCATCCGGATTGCATAGAACCCGTAATGGAAGGCGTTTTTGTAGGAGCGGTATTCCGCGCCATAGAAGTTCCCGTCCTTCTCGTAGAGGCTTAACTCCAGCTTCCCATCCTTAACGCTAGCGGCATCCTTAGACCAGTAGCAGCCAAACGGGTCGCCATTTCGATAACCGTTCGCCAACATGAAGTCCTTTGACCAGCCCTTTGAGAAATCGATGAGCTTCTCATCGTCTTTCGCCAAACGGGTTTCGGGGTGCCTGTCCTTTGCTTCGGCTGTGAGATTACATCCGACCGTCATGGAAGACACGGTTACCGCGAAAAGAATAAAAAGGATGGATTTCTTCACGACCACATATTACAACGTAGCCTTATTTTGCCTCAAAATGGGTCCCACTTGGTTGTTTTAAGGGCACGGATTACAAATATCATGGTAAAACGCCTATTCGTATTTGACGAACAGATCGAGGGCAAGCGCCCCAAGGGAATTCCCCAAAATACAGATCAATAGGCCAACGAAGGCGTTGGCGTTCCATTCGCCGGAAGCAACGATATAGAACATATTGGCCACGCAGTGCTGAAATCCGCAAAAGACGAAGAAAGCGATCGGAACGACAACGCCGACCACTTTGCCAAAGTGATTGGGCAGGCGGTTGAAAAGATAGATCGCGATATAGACAAGCATCCCACAGAGAACGCTTTTATATGACATATTGAAGATGTTCTCAAAATCGAATGCCATCGCTCTAGAATGCCCGGTCGAGGCAACCGCAACGCTAAACGAGGAGCCTTGATCTATGAAGGTGAGGCCATAGATCAGGAAGCCGATGGCAAACGCCCCAACCGCATTTCCGACGAGGATAATGAACAGCCACTCAAAGACGTTGAGCCCTTTCTTGTCGAGCTTCTTGTTCCGAAAAGCCATTCCGATTTTGCCCGTGTATAGGTTCAATTTGAGGTAGCAAACTAGAAGTAGCCCCACCGGGAAAAGCAAACTCCCAACCAGGGATGCGGATATGTATGGGTTATCGGGAATCCAGGCTTTCGCCATGATGAAAAGCGTCCCGCCAAGCGCGATGGCCGCCCCGGCAAGAATTGCAAACACGAATACGTTGAGCCTGTTTTTCATTCCCTGCATGGGTGCTATTGTAGCCGTCTTCCAAGAAAGCGCAACACACGAAGTTTTCAGTTCGCTTTTGAGAAGGTCAAAACCTTATCTCCAAAAGCGGATTTCACATACACGTCCCCGCTAAATTTGCTCATATCATATTGCATTATCCTATGCGCCAATCCAAAATATGAACGAGCCAATTTCGACCTCAAACTAGACATTAGCATAGACAAAATTGGACGTTGCTTGGGTTCGAAATCTCTCCATCCTCCTATACCATTTTGGCAAATCCGGAGGAAACGTATCATGGATTATCAAAAAACAGCAGAATTTCTTAAAGCCCTGCGCAAAGCAAAAGGTTATACGCAGCAAGAAGTCGCGGACGCGCTTTATCTTTCGCCCAAGACGATATCGCGCTGGGAGTCCGGCGACGGTATGCCCGACATCAACGTGATTCAATCCGTTGCCGAGCTATACGACGTAAGCGTCGATGAGATTCTTCGCGGCGAAAGGAAGCAAACCTCACCCGAGAAGGCCTCATCAACCGAAAAAGCGAAAACCAAACGATCGCAAAAAGCCCTTGAATCATCCTTATATAAAGGCTTTCGCCTATTCGAGATCCTCGCTTTGGCAATTGGAGGGACCGTGTTCCTCGGCGGGATGGTCGTTGGGTTCTGCGGCTATGGTCTCATTGGAATCATCATCGAGTCGATCGGCCTCATTGTGATGGTCATCCTCCATCTCATCAGCCGCTTCCTCATATTGCCTAAAGCCGATGAGGATGATGAAGAGCTTGTCGCAGCCGCAAAGGCAAAGGTCATCTCTAGGTCGCGAAGCGAAAGCTTTGTCCTCATCATGATCCATATGGCGATGGCGATAATCCTCGTCGTCCAATCAGCATTCTCTATTCTAGCGGTGTATGACCCAATAGATCGATTGGTCTTTGTGGTTTTGTTTATCGCTACGATTGCCTTGTCGACCATCATCCCCTCGCTTGCTTGGCGAAACGGAAAAGACGTCAAGAAAGCCGTTCAGACCGCCGCTTCCTACGCTGCAATTCCCTGCTTCATCGGGGCGATCCACTTTGGCCTCCGCTGGTCGCGCGATTTTGACCCCCTTCTTAACGTGATAGGGCCCTATAGCGCACCATCGGCAATCGGAATGGCGGTCGCCATCGTCGGGACGATACTCGAAATAGCCGCAATCGCATTAGCCGTTTGGAAGAAATGGACCCTTCCTCTGTTCGTTATGTTCTTCTTGCTTTACGCAACGCGCAGTTTCATTGAGATAAGGCAACCAAACGGCACGATGGATCACGGTTCGCTTACTGGCATCTTCTTCCCATACGCGATTACTTTTGGGCTGCTTGTGATTCTTGCGACGATAATGCAATTCATCAACCTCGCCTCGAAAAAGCGCAATCCCGAGGATGCTTAAATTCGCATAAGCCCTCACTCGGATTCTCAATCTATGGCATCTAAATGTCAGCAAAGGGAGATAATAATGGGCAATATAGGCCGAAATATGCAGTAAAAAGTGAAAATAAATATAAACATAGATTAGTCAATATGTTTATAATAATATCGGCAAAACCGGAGCAATCCGGCGACGCAAAGCTAGAGGGCCCGTCTCGGGCAGCCAGTTGCACCCCATTTCAACGCCTGCCCTCAGTATTGCTTTGCGTAATACTGATTTTTATTTCACATGGCAGCAAACGAAGAGAAGAAAACAAGAAAGTTCCGCATAACGATTCGAGCAAAGACGATCATCATGATTCTTCTTTTCGGTTTGGTTCTAGCCGAGACTGCCATGGTCCATTTCTCGCTAGTGAGTTCCAGCGCAAACAAAGAGAACTACAAAGGACTCGCGACGGATATAAGCGCCACCGTCGCCGCGACCATCGACAAAACTCTCACCAAGGAAGTCACCGATTCCGTCGTCGAGATTTATAACAGCAGCGACAAACTGTTCCGTGACGAAAACGAAGGCACTCCAGCTCATGACGCCTATCTCGCGTCCTTCGATTCGGTTCGGCAATCGCAAAACTACCTCACCCTTCAATCCGAGCTCAAAGCAGTCAAGGACTCAACCCGCAACACCTTCGGCGTATATCTAGGATGGGTGGACTTCGATAGGAAAGCCTGCGTTTTTGTCTGCTACGACAGCGAGTCCGAGGCATTTCCAATTGGCGTCGTCGACCATCTTTACGAAGAGGATTATCCGCTTCTCGAGGATCACGATCTCGGATTTGTTGCATCCATCTACCATTCCGAGCGCGATGGCGAAATCCTCGTCACCGCCGGTTCTCCGGTTTATGACGCAGACCATAACATCATTTGCTATGCCCTTGTCGATATTTCGATGGCCGCCGTCAGAAGCAATCAGGCAAACGCGATTGTCCGCTTGTTCATCTATTTGATCGCAAGCGTCATCCTTTTGTCCTTCATCGGTATCTTCGTCGTGCACTTCACGCTGGTAAAACCGGTGAAAACTTTGCAAAAGGCCACTAAAACATATGATGCAAGCCGCCCAGAAGCCAACCACGAGGCATTCTCAAAGCTAAAGGTGAATGTAAACGATGAATTGGCCGATCTTGCCGAAAACATGAAAGAGATGGAGGCCGATATCTACAACAAGTTCAATGAATTGGTCCGCATCAACGAAGAGCTTGCAGCTTCGCAGCGCGAGACCGAGCGCATGACAGAACTCGCCAATACCGACGCGCTCACTGGCGCGCGGAGCAAGATCGCCTATATCAAAGATACCGATATAATGAATCAGAAGATCAGAGAGCACGAGACCTTCGAATTTGGCATTGCCATGATCGATTTGAACTATCTCAAAGAGACGAACGACAAGTTCGGCCATGACAAGGGCGATGCCGCGCTTATCGAACTTTGCAGGATCATCAAGGCAACGTTTAAGGATGCGCCGGTATATCGAGTCGGCGGAGACGAATTCGTCGTGGTGCTTAAAGACGAAATATACGCCAATATCGATTCGCTCGTGGAGCAATTCAATAGCAGCGTCATCTGCGGCGAGCCAAACGAGGCCGAGATTGAGAAGAATCATATTTCCGCAGCCATTGGCTACTCCCTATACGATTCTGTAAAAGACGCCTGCGTTGATGACGTATTCGTTAGAGCGGATAAATCAATGTATGCCCGCAAGCACGAGATGAAGGGCATCCATTAATCCAACTAATGGCATTGGGGCCTTGCGCAAAGGCCCCTTTTCTATTTCTCTCGTTTGATTTCTATTTAGCGACAAAGCCCAAGCGTCTAAAATAATGAGCGAGGCAAACCATGGATAAGAATGAAGCGAAACGCATTGTGGAAAGGTTTTTCCGCAACGACAACCCAACTAAAGACGACGAATTCGTCTTCACGGAGGCTTGTCATTACCTTATCGAAGTCGAGAACGATCGGGACACGATGGTGAATCTCGGTGGATATTATTACGATAAAGAGAAATATAACCTCGCGGAGAAATACTATCTCATGGCCTATGAAGCTGGCGACGATTGGGTCGCGGATGGTTTAGGCTTCATTTACTATTACGGAAGAACCGGTGAACGCGATTACGAGAAAGCCTTCTTCTATTTTTCCAAAGCGAAGGAAAACGGGAATCTTGAGGCAGCGATGAAAATTGCCGACATGTATCGGAATGGCTATGGCGTGCCCAAAGACAAGGAGAAATACAAAGCCCTGTTGCTAGAAGTCTATGAAAAAGTCAAAGACACGGTGCAGCTTTTCGACCCACTTCCCGAGGTTTCCCATCGTCTAGCAGCCATCCTCATCGAGGAAGGCCACCCGCAAGAAGCGATACCCCTACTACAAAAAGGGAAGAATTACATCACGCAGAGAATCCGCTACAACGCATTCTGGGGCAACTTTATCGTTTGCCGCAGGACGATTGAACTTCTCTATAGCCTAATCGAGTTAGACGAGGAGTCCTTTGATTTCTTCGACCTGTTCTATGTCTTGAAAACGCCATGCAAGGTCAAGCTTTACTATATGGGCAACGTCTATGAAATCGAATCATATATTGAAGAAGACGAATTGCGTGTGCGTTGCGATACCAAGCATTACAAGTCCATCGAGAATTTCTTGATCAACGCTACCTTTGGTGGAAAGCACACATACATCATCGACTTTGAAGACTTCTACCGAATGAGGAAAGAACCGTGATTGACGACATCCTGGACCAATACGAAAGCCTTTTGAATCAAAAGGCCGACCTCGAGAAAAAGTGCGAACAGCTTTCCCTTGAGTACATCAGGGAATTCGGAGACGACATCGAAACGCTTTTCTCGCTGAAAGTGGAGGTCGTTACCCTAAAGAAGCAAATTGCCTTCTGCGTGAGCAAGTCATACCGAAACGAAGCGATATACGAGTATCAGCTGAAGCGTTATGTCGACGCTGAGTTGATCGCCTACCGAGAAAGGCTAGAAGAACTCATCAAGGCCAACAAAGAAGCAAAAGAGGATTTAGAGACGATCACCTACGAAGAGGAAAGAAAAATCAAGAAGATCTACTACCGAATCGCCCACCTCATCCACCCGGATCTTCATCCAGAATATGCGGATTCAGAATTCATCCGCGAATTATGGGAGGCCGCCGTGGACGCTTACAAAAGGGATGACTATCACGAATTGTCCATCACATATGACCGAGTGTTACTGCAAGTAGGCGAAACCGACATTGTCCTAGAAGGCATTCAGGAAAAGATCGCCTCCATTGAAAAAGAAATCGAGGAAATCAAAGGCAATAACCCGTATCAATACAAATTCATTCTTGATGATCCGGAAGAGGTGGAGTCCTACCACAAGGAGCTCGCGCAGGAAATCAAGGATTACCAAGAATATAGGACAAAGTTAGAAGGCGATTTGGCTTCTTTCGAAATCATTAAAGGAGGGCAAGCTTGATGAGTAGAAATGATCTAGTAAAAGTGAACGCGTCCGTCATATTGTCCGGCAAAGGGCAGCTTGACGAATACATTAAGCCGCTTTCCCGCGATATCCTGCTCTTCAAAACCAAAATTGGGGGAACGTATCGCCTGAAAAACAAAGAACCGCTGCACCACCTTTCGGTCGGCGAGCGGCTCTCCTTCAAACGGAGTGACTCGGATTACGACGAAGACGAGATTCGAATCTACAACAACGCGGGTGACTTGGTCGGGTTCGTTCCCGAAGCGGATTCCCCTATCTTCGCGCGCTTGATGGACGCGGGGAAGATGCTTTTCGCCACGATCAAGAGCATCTCGTTCTCCAACTCGATCCCTCTAATCGAAATCGATATTTATCTCCAAGATTTCTAATTGCCAATGCAAATTAAGTCAGTTTTGCAGATATTTTTCTCTATTCGCTTAAGAAAGTGACCTTCAAGCAATCCAGGCCAGGAAGGCCATAGGCGTTGCTAGAAACAGAGTTCTGATACTTTGGTTTATTCGTATCTGGATCGATGTCCAGCAACGCAAGCTGCGCGGTTGTGGCGAAGTCCATCTCGACGACGTTCCACCCTTCCACTAGGTCTAGAACGCCGAAGTCGACGTCTTTCCAGTTTTTGAATTTGTCTTTGGTGTAATTCGTGTCGTTCTTATCGCCAGAGCCAGGAAGAATGACATCGTCCGCGATAGGCATTGCCGTCCCATTGGTGTAGGCTGAGAAGACTTCGTTCAATTGAACATCGCCAACCCACCCAGGGTTCCAGTTGCCGTCATCGGTCTTCATCCAGTTGCTCGAAGCCCTCAAAGTCAATTGAGCCTTTTGTGCGATCTCAGAACGGAAATGGAACTCGACGACATTGCCAGGTTTCGTTCCGCCAAGGAATTCGTTGTTTGAGGTATTGTTCTGCGTGTATGTGATGCCACAAAGGTCTTGGCCATCTCCTGTTGCGCGGCCGCGCCTTGGAGTTACAAGATCTCCGCCTTTTGACTTATATCCGAAAACGTAATTGGTGACACCAGGCACATCCTCGATATTTGGGTTATCGGTTAGTTCTTCCGCTTCGATGACGTAGCCGGAAGCGACCCTGATTGTGAAAGAGATTGTTTTCCCACGGTAAGTCGCGGTGATTGTGTGCTCGCCTAATCCTAGCGCCGAGCCAAGGGTTTCTGCAGTGATTGCATTCCCTTTTTCATCCACGATAGAGTCGCAATCATAGACGGAAACCTCCCTCGTGGAGTCGTCGTCCAGAGTCGCCAAAAGAACCATCGAAGAGAAATCGAGGACGTTTTGGCTGGCAAACAAGTCATTGCCTAATCCTGTTTGGATGGCTAGCGTTTTGACAACAATGGCGGAAACGGTGATGTTAAAGGTCGCCGACTTCTTGCGATAGGTGACGGTGGCGGTCGTCATATCGACCGTCAGGGGTTTGTTGGCGATATCGACGGTAAAGCCGCTTTGCTTGATTTCGGTCCCGCCGGTATTCATCGTAACCTTGATCGAGAGGCCTTCTAAATCAAGCGTTTCGCCTTCTACATAATTCGTCTTGGTCGGAAGCGTTTCTATCGCAATGCTCTCAACAGCGGAAGTTACTCTAGACGATGTAGGCGTAGAGGCGCTTTGCCCTCCGTCATTTCCGCCTCCACAGGAGGCAAGCATCGCAAAAGAGGATAACGCAAAGAGGATGGCTGGCAGTTTCTTCATGGGTAGAGACTCCTTATGTTTGTGTTTAACCCATTATTAGAAGTCTGCGAGGCGCGGCAAACGATTCATGCGTAACCTTTTCGAACTCGGCCATATCCTTTCAAATGGAGCCCTTGGTTGTATAGAAGGGCTAAATCAATCATCGCCGATGGAATTCCCTTTCGACAGCCATACTCCTGTATGCGCTTTTCGTGTATAGCTGTCTACATAGAGAATAGCAGTTCGCTTTCAAAACAAAGAAAAACACGGCCTAATAGGTCTCCTTTTTCTTCGATTCGCTGTAGCTTTGCCAATTTTCCAAGGGAAATTTTCCAAAACATTGCCAATTTTTCAAGGGAATAATTTCATTACTTTGCCAATTTTCCAAGGGAAAAACCGGCATTACGAATAGTAAACAGGGAATTACACTAAGTCTGTGTTTTCTCGTTGACAACGCTAGGCGCCCGTATTTATAAACTTCTTCGTTCTTTTTCCATATAAAACATAAAACTATTTTTGAAGCGGCCACGACCATTGCATTTGTCCAGATTCACAGGCCATAATTCATGCACTACAAAAACGAGGGCTTTCTTGATGCTTCGCTTTATCACGTTGACATCGATTCTGTGCTCTATGTATTTTTCGCCGCGAGAAGGGTCTTCGAATACAGACGTTATCCCCAATGACGTTTTATCGTGCCAAGAAACTGTGAAAAGGGAGTCTTTGTCGCTTCCTTCCGATAATTTGATTCGTTGTTATCGCAACGACTTAAAACCTATGTTAGCCACCTTAATAGGTGTCCGACTACCATATCGGAGAAAACTAATATAATTTGGAATTTAGCAATGAGAAAAAGGTCATGCACCAAATCTATCGTTTCGGTCTCTGTCACAACGGCGTTGTTTTTGCTCTCCTTCATCCCTTTCCTTATCATGGGCCCTTTGTACAACCCCTTTGTCGATGCCTATGACTCAATCGGCGAGCACGAGGAAGGAAAAATAGAGATCGGCAGGGTCGCGGCTAACTCTTTCTCCTTTACGCCGCCTTTCCTTCCCGGAATCCCTCTTCCCCCGAATTATGGGGAAGTTGCGAAAGTAAGCCCAAGGCAAGAGAAAAGAATAGCATCCTATCTCGGAACGAATTCACTTGCCTATTACGAAGCGATATATGGATACAACATGTACGACCATCTTCCGGAAGAGGAGGAAGTGAAGGAAAATAGCTCTTTTGTTTTGATGGCCTATTACTTCAACGAACCCGAAGATCTGCTAGTTCCTCTCAGCCCCGACTCTAGGCAAGGGGGCCTTCCATTCGCTTTGCCGCAGGGAGACTCGGAAATCGCAATCTCAAGCGATCTTTTCTCCCTCTTCCTCAAGTACGGGTACAAGGAGTCATATTACGCGGCCGATAAAACGGAAATCCAAACCGCATCCGACATCATCGGAAAGAATTACTTCGGATTCAGGGTGACCTCCATCGTGGATTCCTCTCCGTTCCCTGTTCCTTTTGCGGGGATCTGCCGAACGGAGGCAAAAGAGAGGGTCCTGAATCGAGGCGCGGAGCTCAGAAACAACCAGGATGAGGTAATTAACCAAGGGTCCGATAAATTCGTGACCAATACGGTCAATGCCTTCACCCGGTTCCAGTTTAGAAGGGGCAATCGCGCAGAGGAACTTGCCTTGGTGAAAGAAACCACGGAAGACGAACACGCGATTTTCACCGCGTCGAGTGGCTGGTGCGTCAGGAAGACATCTTCTCTATATCTCGGGGGATACGATTGGATAAAGGCGAGGGCGTTATATTGTGTTTCCACCAACTGCCTCCTATTCTCGTTCCTCGTAATCCCGTTTGAAGTGCTCTTTACTATCAATTTGGTCCTTACGCTATCGAAAACAAAGCGGAGGGAAAAGGCGGATTCGAGCGTTAACGAAACCCTGTAATAAACAAAAAGTCGAAATATGCACAGTGTAGGGTCGATCACCTGAAAACGTCGGCGGTTTTTTGAGTGCGCCATGGTAGCTTACTGCAAACCGGGAAATCCGTCGTCCTGCCTTGGCTGACTATGTCGAATCGCGATTTTCATCGCAAACGAGGCTATAAATAACGTTCGCTCGCCGAGACGGCTGCTGGAAATGGTATTGCGAATGGGAATCGTTGATTGAATAATATGGGTGTCAAAGGAAACTTTGGCCGGACTGCGAACCTAAACGATGGACCTGACCATCCTTAGAGGGAGTCCTCCACGGGGCTTGATGTAACGACCACGCTTCAGGACGCCGCAAGGCGAGAAGACATCCGTAACCCTAGCAATAGGGTTTTCTTTTGTATCCCCCTTCAACCAATTTGACAGGTGAAGATAGGGGGCGTATATTTGTGTTAGAGAATCCAAGGCTGGCGATTAGAGCCCCGTTCGGTTCTCTATTTTTTATAAATCGTTATTTGCAGAGTGTTGGTGAAAATCCCTTGGCGCTGGTATAATCTCAGCGCTGCGAAAGGAGGCAGCAATCAGTTGTCTC
>CACYCS010000003.1 GCA_902773005.1 uncultured Erysipelotrichaceae bacterium | reverse complement strand
CATGAGAACAAACCGCGCATCCCTCGTCTTACACATGTCCTTCTGCTTGCTTACGAAAGAAGGGTTTACCGAGAAAGAAGTCGTCGAAGAGTTCTCTGCATCGCGCGCATCCTTTTTTCGGGCGTTAAGCGAATTCCGTTGCTATCTACAAGAACATAGACCTTGGCTTGAATTGGTTTTTGATAACCGCGTGAAGCTCTACCATCTTGTTGATTTGACTGACGTTGCGGAATCTGACCGTCCTGCATGAAATGGCTGCAGGCTAAGTTCTGCGTTTTTGCGCCTGCCGAACCCTAATATGGGCGTGATTCCTAGGATTTGGTAGAAATCGAATGAATCAACAAAGGGGAAGCTTATTTGCCCGATGAATTGAAGAATAAGTCTTTAGCAATCGACGGGGACATTGCTAAGATTGTGGCGGATTTTTCGGATTCTGCGATTGAATGATTGCTTTTATATCGTGGCAACGGTTTGCTATTGAAAACAAATTCAGGGGATTCCATGCCAAAACTCAATCTTGTTTCCGCCTTTCTGCTTAGCGCTGTAGCGTTAGTTTCGTGTGGCGAGAAGTTTAAATCCAATGACGCGGAAGAAGCGCTTCGAAAGAACGGCTTTTCCGTCACCGTTACCGCAGGCAATGAATATGGTTCGCTTCCCGTTAGCAAGGAATACCCGATTCGCGAAGGCCTCGTAAATTATTTGGTAGGCATCAACGAACCGAAGAACCAAGAACTGCATGCCTGGTTCTTTGCGTCAGACGATAAAGCGAAAGCTTGGTTTGACGAATACAAAACGGAGATCTTCGTTTTCGAGTTTGATCTGTCGATTGAATTGTCTTCATTGGGCATGGGCCGTCAGGACAATGTTGCGTGGACCGGATGTTATTCATTAGCAACCGAATTAGGATGGATGGCCTAAGGCTGGGGCGATTCGATAATTTTTGGCCACCGCAACTTGACGAAAAAGAGGAAGCGCACGCACGTGCGTTGCACCGTGCGACAAGGAATCGATAATACAGAGATTGTTTTTCGCTTCTAGAAAGATCTTTTTGGAATTATTTTTAAAATTTTCAAAAAATTTTTTGTAAAAAAGTCTCGACCAATTCTACATTTTCAAAATTTCTTAAAAAGTTTTTAAAAAAAGTGCTTGCCAAGCATATCAAGAAGAGTATAGTTATGTGTTCCGCAGGGAACGCCGGGTTGCAAAATCAGGCGAAACTGCTCGAACCATGTTACTTAAGTAACATGAGGGGAACGCAAGATGCCTCTTGGCTGTGATGCCAGAAAGGTCTGCTGGTCCGAAAGGGCCATAAGGAATCTGAAAGCTTGAAAGCAGGTTCCTACGGTCAGGCTCCACCGATCGGTAAACCGGTGCAATGGAGTGCAAGCGAAGAAACCGGATCCGCAAGGAGATGGGAGGAGGCGCTTGCGAAGGGCTCTCTGCCTTGGGGTAGAGAAAGCCACCGCCGAAACGAAACCCTGGCGGCCAGTAAACTGGTGAGAAAGGGCGTTGCGGAAAGCCTTGAAAAAGGAACATCCGCGATTTGGGCAAAGCGAACTTCGTCGCTCCCCAAGTGGTCTAGTAGAGTTGGCGACCACCTCGTACACGAGAAAAATAGTCAACTTCCCACCGTGAAAGTCTGCCGAGACCATAGCAAATGGGAGAAGGGTAACACCCGGAAGGATTCCTGCCTTCCCTGGTAAACCAGAAGAAACAAGGATGACGGGACAAATCAGGATATGCGACCTGACAAACCGCCCAAGAGAGAAGGGCAACTTCCTCTCGCGGAAAAACCGATCCGCTCGATAGAATCGAAGAACATCGGCCCCAGGGAAGCCCCCACTCGCAAGGGCAGGGCCAACTGGTAAACGGGCTGCTGCGAAAGCAGATGTCCGAGGCGAGCCCATTCCGCCTTCAGGTAGAACCTGAGCAAAGAATCAGATGGGTGGATCGTGAGATCCTGAGAGGAGAAAAACCTCCGGCCCCGCAGAAAGGCCCCGGTAAACCGAAAAATCTCTGCTCCTACCGCAATGGCGAGGCCCAGTAAGCCCAACGCCGCGGCCAGGTAGTCACCTACATCAGGTGCAACGAAAGTCCCGCCGTGAGTGAAACTCGAAATGGGGTTGCGAATGCGTCGGATTGGCTCGTCCAATCAGGGACATCCGTGAACGTCTGGAAATTCATAACCAGAACGGTGCCAAAAGAGGCCTGGCGCGCGGTAAACCGCTGGAAAAGCCTCGAACCTGGACGCAAGCCCAGGGGAGATCAGAGACGCAAGTCCCTGAAGGAAGTCGTTCCACCCTGCAATTCGTAAGTCGGAACGTGGTAGAGAGACTTAGGTGAACGAAGATGTAACCTGAGCTCGAAATCAAGACTCGCTAGGAGTGATCCGAAACGGGCCTAGGAAGATAAGAGTTCTTCTCAGCTGTAGACAGCGAAATCAAAAACTTGTTCCTGAATGCCTTGACCGGTCAAGCGGGCTTGGTGGTAAGGATCGATTCTCCTCGGAGAAGCGGTTGGTTGGAATCTCCCGCAAGGTAAACCTTGAATATGAGATGTCCCGTCAAAATTGGAGCTATACAGGACGTTAAATCGGAAAGCCGAGCGACACCACGCAGCGATGCGTGGCGTTTTCTTTGTTTTTGGGCTTCTTTTTTGTTTGACATGGATTCGTTCCTTCGGTTAAATATTTTTGGCACGCGCGCCGATCATTCGATTCGGCGGGCCAATCGCCCCTGAAAAGGGGACCTTTTTCTTATTTTTGGCCAAATTTTAATGCACGTCCCCCACGGTTTTGCCTGCAGACTTATATTTGGAGTATCATTTCCCCGGAGGCTTCAGCATGGTTTTGTTTATCGATGCATGTGTTCGCCAATCTTCGCGCACCCTTGAATTGTCTCGTCGTCTTTTATCACATTTGAGCCATGGCCAGATTGTGGAGCGGCGTCTCGCTGATTTTGATTTTCCAAAAGTCGATGAGACGTATCTCGAAAAGAGGGACGTCCTAATCGAGGCCCACAAACTGAATGACACAATGTTTGCGCTCGCGAATGAGTTTGCCTCCGCCGACGAAATCGTTATCGCCGCACCATATTGGGATATATCTTTCCCTGCGGCTTTGAAGCAATATTTCGAATTGATTAACGTCATTGGAATCACTTTCCGCTATACGGAGACTGGCCAGCCAAAAGGCCTATGCAAGGCTAAACGCCTTTTCTATGTCTCAACTTCCGGCGGCGATTATTGCCCCGAGGAATTCGGCTTCGGATATGTCGATGCGCTGTGCAAAGGTTTCTATGGCATTCCGGAAACGAATTTATTCATGGCCAGAGGGCTAGATATCGTTGGACGGGACGTAAACGCGATTCTTGAAGGGGCTAAACGCGAGATCGATGGCTATTTCGATGGGCAGGCTGTGCGCCGCTAGGCTAACCAACCGAATTTGGATTTTATGCATATCCGCCCCATGTGGTAGCATATTTCCGTCCCTATGAAACTCAGCAAGAAAATCATCCTGAACATATTGCTTGGAACGACGATATCTTCCGCGGCGCTGAGCGGAGCATATTATGGCGTCATGACCGTCCGCTCCAACGAAGAAAGAAGCAATAATTCCTACGCGCTTGCTAGCTCTTTGCTAAATATGCTGACTTTCGACTACACCATCGCTGGCGTCGTCGATTCCATTCGCGATACCTATTTCACGATGAACCCCGAAACCTATCCGACTAGCGACGCCGAAATCGAAGCTTATGGCATGAAGTATATGGATGACCTCACCGACGATGCCAGTGGGACTCGTGACCTTCAAACCTCTTATTTCGTTTTGGTGAATAACGTCAATCAGATTGCAACGGTATCAGAAGACATCAAATCCGTTCTGGTCGCCTTTGTGGATATGGACAAAAAGCGTCTTGTCGCGATCGCTGGCTCGGATTCGCTGGATAACAGCATGAATCCCTATAAGGTTGGGTCGTGGAGAGACCTTTCTGATGATTCCGCTTTATTGACCGCAGCCGCACACAAAGGCTATGAAGAAGAGGCGGAGATATGGTACCAGTTGGACAGATCCCTTGCCTCAAGCCCAATATACCTCACTGCCTTGCCTTTTTACCGAAAAAGCGTGGCGCCACAATACGCGAACGTCTTGGCCTATTGCATCATCACCCAATCGGAGCACCCGGCGAACAATTCCGTTTTGATTGGCACCTTGTCTTTGATCGGCGCGTCATTCGGGACGGGCATCCTCCTATCGGTTTTCCTGTTCCTGTCCCTAAGGAAATACGTTACTAAGCCCATTGAAAGCATATCCGCAGAAGCATCGAGGGTGTCGGGCTCCTTGGCAAGCGGGGCAACGGACAAACTTTCTTACGAATCGCATTTGCCCAGCAAGCGAAACGACGAGATCAGGACCGTCGACGATTCGATAGGCAAGATGGTCGTTTCCGCCCGCGAGGCGCTAGAGAAGATCAAGCGCGACACGAATGAGCTTGAAATCGCCTCGAAGATCCAGCTTTCCGCTCTTCCTTCGCCCCACGAAGAAGGCACGAGGTTTGAGGTCAACGGCTTCATGCGTCCGGCTAAGGAAGTTGGAGGAGACTTCTACGATTATTTCCATTTGGGCGGGGAAAGCTATGCGGTATTGGTGGCGGATGTGTCTGGAAAAGGCGTGCCAGCGGCCATGTTCATGATGCGCGGGAAGGCCTTGATCAAGGACCGCGCCTATAACGCCCCGACGCTTAGTGCCCTTTTTGGCGATTTGAACAATGAGCTTGTTGCCAATAACGATGAGAATCTCTTCCTCACCTGCTTCATGGCAATCATCGATTTCCCAGCGAGAAAGCTGGATTATATCTCCGCCGGGCACGATCCGATGATATTGCTTCGCGACGGCAAAGCAAGGGAACTCGAATGCGACACGAATGTCGTCTTGGGTGCAATCCCCGGCTACGAATTCAAATCCCAATCGATCCAATTGGAGGCAAACGACCTCTTATTCGCATACACGGATGGCCTATCTGAGGCGATGAACGAGACTAGCGAGCTATTTGGGAAGGAACGAATTCTCGGCCTCCTAGAGTCCTTCGAAGGGAAGAATTCGGAAGAGGCGATTGCCTTCGCTGAAGGAAAGGTCAAAGAATTCACTGGCGCAGCCGAGCAATCCGACGACATGACGATGGTCTGCTTGAAGCTGCGCCTAGATAACCAGATCGTATTGACGAACGCGGAAAACGCGCTTGCGGATGCTTTGGATTTTGCCTCGACCAAGGCAAAAGCGGCCGGGTGCGGCGAGGAAACGATCGCGACCATAGAGACGGCGCTCGACGAAATCGTCACCAATGTTCTTAGCTATGCTCTAAAGGACAAAAAGCCTTACATCGTCATCGCCTGCTACCTCTCGCCGGATAAAGACTACATTGAATTCAGCATCCGCGATTTCGGCCCCGCCTTCAATCCGCTGGAGGCTGAGGAACCAGATGTTTCGCTAGAGCTGGAAGACCGCGAAGTCGGCGGGCTAGGCATTTTCCTAGTGAAGAACCTGATGGACGAAGTTCGGTATAGCCGCGTTGGGCGCGAGAATATCCTAACCATCCGCAAGAAGGTTTCCTAAACCCTTTGGCGCGCGCGTCGTGCGCAAAGATTTATATTTGCATGCAAATATGCTTACAAAATTCTTTTAAGCATTTACAATAACTCCCGCTGACAATATGGAACGCAAGCTTAGTTTAGGAATTGATGTTGGGTCCACCACCGTCAAAGCGGTCGTGATGGACGAAGAAAGGAATGTGCTTTACGCCAAATACGTGAGGCATCTTTCTAAGGTCAAGGAGACCGTTTTAGGTCAACTTCAGGAAATCTCATCTACGATTGGCGAAGGCCCATATCGCGTCTGCTTCACCGGCAGCGCCGCCCTTGGCTTAAGCGAGCGCGCCCATCTGCCTTTCGTCCAGGAAGTGGAATCAGCTTATCTCTGCATCAAAACGATGTACCCTTCCGCCGATTGCGCGATAGAACTAGGCGGCGAGGATGCCAAGATCATCTTCATCACCGGTGGGCTTGAGCAGCGCATGAACGGATCCTGCGCAGGCGGGACTGGCGCGTTCATCGACCAGATGGCAACCCTTTTGCACGTCTCTTTGGCTGAACTCGACCAAATGGCTCTCGCGGCTGACAAAGCTTATCCGATTGCCTCGCGTTGTGGCGTATTCGCCAAAACCGATGTCCAAGCGATATTGAACCAAGGCGCGAAAAAAGAAGACGTCGCGTTCTCGATTTTCGACGCCGTCGCCGAGCAAACCGTCGCTGGGCTTGCCCAAGGCAGGGAGATTGCAGGGAACGTCTTGTTCCTCGGCGGCCCGTTATTTTATCTCAAGGGCCTCCGCAAAGCCTTCAAGCTGCGCTTAAAGCTTTCCGATGAGCAGGCGATCTTCCCGAACGACGCCGATACCTTCATGGCCAAAGGCGCGTCCTTCTACGCGATGTCGATGGATGATGAACCGTTGACCGCTTCACAGATCGCAAACCGCATCGAAATCGCGCCTGCGTCCACAAACTTGATACATGGGTCCCCTCTTTTTAAGAACGAGAACGAATACAGAGCGTTCTTGGAACGCCACCGCGACTTCGATTTAGAAGAACGCGATATCTCCTCGTATGAAGGAAAAGCATATCTAGGAATCGATGAAGGCTCGACGACCACCAAGGTTGTTTTGATCGGCGAGGACTGTTCACTGCTCTATAGCCATTACGAGCCGAACCAAGGCTTGCCGATCGAAAAGATCGTGGCCCAGCTCAAAATAATCTATGAACGCGCCAATCCGAAGCTAGAGATCGTCTCGTCTGCCGTAACTGGCTATGGCGAAGATCTCATCATCTCCGCTTTAGGCGTGGACTACGGCCTCGTTGAAACCCTCGCCCATTTCAAGGCAGCGTCTTATTTCCAGCCTAATGTCGATTTCATCCTCGATATCGGTGGGCAGGACATCAAGTGCTTCAAGATCAAGAACCAAGCTATCGACTCAATCATGCTGAATGAGTCGTGCTCCTCCGGCTGCGGATCCTTCTTGCAGTCGTTCGCAGAGGCCCTTGGCTATTCCGTTGCAGAGTTCTCTCGCCTTGGCCTATACGCCCAATCCCCAGTGGAACTTGGAAGCCGTTGCACGGTCTTCATGAATTCCTCGGTCAAGCAAGCCCAAAGGGACGGCGCCACGTTCGAGGATATCTCCGCTGGCTTATCGCGCTCCGTCGTCAAAAACGCACTGTACAAAGTCATTCGCGTCCACGATTATCATGACCTTGGCAGAAATATCGTTTGCCAAGGCGGAACCTTCTTAAACGACGCGGTGCTTAGAAGCTTCGAGCAGGAAATCGGCTTTGAGGTTATTCGTCCAAGCTGCGCTGGCATCATGGGTGCCTTCGGCGCTGCGCTTTACGCCAAGGAAAAAGGCGGCAAAGGCGGCCTTGCCAAACCCGAAGAGCTTGAGAACTTCACCTACACCACAATGAATACCACCTGCAAGGGGTGCACAGCCCATTGTGCTCTGACCATGCTCCGCTTCCCCAATAAGCGCGTCTTCATCTCCGGCAACAAATGCGAGAAAGGCGCGGGAAGGCGCCCAGCCGATAACTCGCTCGACATCTACGCCTATAAGCGCAAGAGACTTCTGGAACTCGCCGAGAACCCCGCTTCGCCTAGAGGCAAGGTCGGTTTGCCTTTGTCCTTGGTCATGCATGAGCAATTGCCGCTTTGGGATACCTTCTTCAAGAAGCTCGGCTTTGCGACCGTTGTCTCGCCCTATTCGACGAGGGACCTGTATCGACTTGGTCAAAAAACCATTCCAAGCGATACGGCTTGCTACCCGGCAAAACTCATGCACGGGCACGTCGAATGGCTGCTTGCGCAGGGCGTGGACTTCATTTTCTATCCCTCGGAATCCTATAACGTCGATGAGCATCGCGGCGACAACCATTTCAATTGCCCGGTTGTTGCTTATTATGGCGAGCTCATCAAAAAGAACGTCACTTCCATGAAGGAAGAGGACTTCCTCGATCCGTTCGTCGACTTGAACCACCCGAAGAAAGCGATTGGCGCTTTGACGGAATCCTTAGCGAGATTTGGCGTCTCCTCAAGCGAGATCAAAGTCGCATTTGAGGAGGGCATGCATGCGTTTAAGGCCTATCGCGATGACGTGAAAGCCAAAGGGCTAGAGATCATCTCCGAGGCTAGGAAACAAGGCAAGACCATCATCGTATTCGCCTCTCGCCCCTATCATGCTGACCCGGAGGTAGGACACGGCATCGACAAACTTGTTGATAGCCTTGGCATGGCTCTTCTTAGCGAAGATGCGTTGCCTGTGCCTGAAAAGAGGGTCAAAACGCGCGTGCTGAATCAATGGACCTTCCATAGCAGGCTTTATGACGCGGCGAATTACGTGAAAGATCAGCCCGATATGGAAATCGTTCAGCTCGTGAGCTTTGGCTGCGGGGTCGACGCGATTACTTCTGACGAGGTCAGGCGCATCCTGGAGGATAACGGCAGACTCTATACCCAACTAAAAATCGATGAGGTTTCGAACCTTGGCGCGGTTAAGATCCGCTTGAGGTCGCTTCTATCGGCCGTGGAAGAGAGGAAAGCAAAATGAGCAAGCGTTCCAAGTTCTTCAAAAAGCTCCGCAAAGAGCATTACACCATCATCGCTCCGGACATGCTGCCGATTCATTTCGCTATCCTCACAGGAGTTCTCGATAAGTTTGGCTATCATGTCGTCGTCACCTCTCCAACGGGGCGCGACGTCAAAGACGAAGGCCTTAGAGCCATCCATAACGATGCCTGCTATCCCGCTCTAATTGTTGCTGGCCAATTCGCAAAGGAATTGAAATCTGGCAAATACGATCTCAATAAGACCGCGGTCATCATGTCACAAACTGGCGGCGGATGTCGCGCATCCAATTACATCTCGCTGCTCCGCAAGGGCCTTGAGAAGGAATTCCCAACCGTTCCCGTTCTTTCTATTAACCTTTCTGGCCTAGAAAAAGACCAATCGCTCCCATTCACGCTTCCTTTGATCCGTCACATGCTGAGCGGTGTTGCCTATGGCGACATGATCATGACGCTCTATGATCAGGCGCTCCCATACCACAACAAGGAAGACGTCGAGAAAGCCAAGGAGACCTGCATCAACGTGCTTCGCGAGATGGGCGGAACCAGGAAGTTCCTGCGCCAAGACGAAAATTTCAAATTCATCATGGACCAGTTCAAAGACCTTGCCCCTGCCAAGGAAAGAAAACCCAAGGTGGCAATCGTCGGCGAGATCTATGTCAAATATTCGCCCTACGCAAACAATGAACTGGCCAATTTCTTGAGGAATCAAAACGTCGAAGTCGTATACCCGTCCCTCACGGAATTCATTCTTTACTGCATCTACAACATCCTGAACGACTACAAACTTTATGGCATGAACCCCCTAACGGCAAAGATTGCCAAATTCATCTACAAGTACTTCCTCAAGAAGTCGAGGAAGATGAACGAATATCTCACGGGGTCCTCCTTTGATCCGTACGAAGATTTCGAATACGTCGTCGCAGAAGGCGAAAAGATCATCTCCACCGGCGTCAAGATGGGCGAGGGCTGGCTGATTCCGGCCGAGATGCTCGCCTATGCCGAGTCAGGATTAGTAAATATCGTCTG
>CACYCS010000002.1 GCA_902773005.1 uncultured Erysipelotrichaceae bacterium | reverse complement strand
GTCGTCATCCGCAATATCAAAGTTGAGGAAGTGAAAGAGGACGAACCCGAGACCCCTGCCTACCTTAACCTCACCGACAAAGTCGAGACTCGCTTCGATAACGCGAATGGCACCATTGAGCTCGCCGCGAACTCCTGGGTCGCCGGAGACGGCTACGAGGCCCACGCCGAAGTCACCACGGCCTGTGGCGAGAGGTGGCGCGCCGGCATGTTCATCAACACCGGCGTGGCGCTAGAAGCTGGAAAATCCTACAAGGTCAGCTTTGTGGTGGATCGCGCTCAGGAAAATGGTTTTGACGTCATTCTCCAGAACAAGCAGTGGGCAAGCGGCGACGACAGGATTGATTTCCTTAGCACCCCCATCGGCGAAATCAGCAAAGAATTCACGGTGACTGAAACCACTAAAGGCACCCTTTGGTTCCTCGTCGAGATGGGCGATGCAGTGAACGAAGTCACGATTCGCAACATCTTGGTCGAAGAGATTACTGCCGTCGAACCCGAGCAGCCAGCCTACCTCGATTTCACTGGCAAGCTCGAGACCCGCTTCGATAACGCGAATGGCACCATTGACCTCGCCGCGAACTCCTGGGTCGCCGGAGACGGCCATGAAGCCCATGCCGAAGTCACCACCGCATGTGGCGAGAGGTGGCGCGCTGGCATGTTCATCAATACCGGCGTGGCGCTAGAAGCTGGAAAATCCTACAAGGTCAGCTTTGTGGTGGATCGCGCTCAGGAAAATGGCTATGACGTCATTCTCCAGAACAAGCAGTGGGCAAGCGGCGACGACAGGATTGATTTCCTTAGCACCCCCGTCGGCGAAATCAGCAAAGAATTCACGGTGACTGAAACCACTAAGGGCACCCTTTGGTTCCTCGTCGAGATGGGCGATGCCGTGAATGAAGTCACGATTCGCAACATCTTGGTCGAAGAGATTACTGCCGAAGAGCCCGAGCAGCCAGCCTACCTCGATTTCACTGACAAGCTTGAGACCCGCTGCGATAACGAGGGAGGCACCATTGACCTCGCCGCGAACTCCTGGGTCGCAGGAGATGGCCATGAAGCCCATGCTGAAGTTACCACCGCCTGTGGCGAGAGGTGGCGCGCTGGCATGTTCATCAATACTGGAATCGCGTTAGAGGCCGGCAAGAAATATGCCGTTGCATTTGAAGTCAGCCGCTTGAACGAAACCGGGTACGACGTCATCTTGATGGGGGAACAATGGGCTGCTGCCGAAAATAGGCTCGCCTTCCTTGGCACCCCCGTTGGCGAAATCAATCAGGAAATCACCGTAACCGAAGCTAACGACGGCAGCCTCTGGATTCTCGTCGAGATGGGCGATGCCGTGAACGAAGTCACGATCCGTAACCTTGTGGTGACGGAAATCAATCAATAAATGACAGGGAGGAGCAATTGAATGTCCAGAATCAGCGAGACGATAGATATCGCGCCGAACGGATTGAACGCGCGCCCTGTATCGGACTACAGGTATGTCGATTTCGTCTATTCCGTATCCTTGACCGCCGATTCAAGCAAAGAAGGCTTTGAATTGACCTTCGGCAAAGACGATGCGGGCGAGGCGTATTGGATGCTTGGGCTAAACTTCGCCGAGCGCAAGGTCGCCATCGAAAAGGATGGGGACGTGGAGCTGAAATCAACCGATTTCGTTTTTTCCGACGGCAAGGAATACCAGCTCACGCTCGTAGTGAATGACGGAGTCGCAAAGGTCTACATCGGCGAAGGCGGATATGCGCTTTTGGCGATGGATCTTGCCACTTACGAAGGCGGCAAGCTGTCCGAGAACCTAGACGAGACGAATTTAGTTTTCAAAAACGAGTCCCTGCTAAGCCTCAATTCGCTTTCAGGAGACATTTTCTGCTGTGGCTATGAGGTGAAGAAAATCATTAACCTCGGCGATGGCAATTACCGTCTCAAAGCAGATGAGTACACCGTGAACAAAGGCGTTGTCACCATCAGCCAGAGCTACTTGAACACCCTAGAAACGGCAACGGAATACAAGTTCCGCGCAGTCACGTCCTTCACGGATTTGGATTTCTATGTCGAAACCGATGAGATCGGGGCGACTGCGATGCCGTCTGTCGAGAAGTACTATCGCGGCGACGACGTGAGGTTTGAGCTAAGCGAAGATGCCGTGGTGAGTAAGGTGCTTGTCGACGGCGAGGAAGTCGACTTCACCCAAAGGGACGAGATCGTCGTTCTCGCCTCAAAGGATGTCGCAAGCATCACTAGCGGCGAGCATCGGGCCAAATTCTTCACGGCGAATGGGCGCCCCGAGACGAAGTTCAAGATCTATGAATCCGTTGAGGTCATCCCTGAGCTTCCAGCGCCCGTCAGCCACACATTCTTCTTCATCGACATCTCGATATTCGCCGCCTTGATCGTGGGATACATCGTCATCTCGCAGGTCGTTAAGCGGCGCGCCAAATAGAAAGGAGGCCAACCATGAGCGAAAAAACATTGCAGCAACCAAGCGAACCCTCAATCGCCCGCAGTCAGCAAACGCCGTCGAAGTGGCAGGAATGGAAGGACAATTTCAAGCGCAGGGGTTGGATTTTGCTATTCATCCTCCCGGCTTTGATCTACATCATCATTTTCTGCTATCTGCCGATGTATGGCATCTTGATCGCCTTCCAGGATTATATGCCTGGCGATCAGATCATCGGACCGGCGACCAACTGGGTCGGCTTCCAAAACTTCCAGACGTTCTTCTCAAATCCGAATTTCTGGAACTACTTCCTCAATACCTTCTTGCTTTGCATTTTGGGCTTCGTCGTCGGCTTCCCGCTTCCGATCATCGTCGCCTTGCTCCTCAACTCCGTGAGGCGCCCGAAATTAAAGAAGGGCTTGCAGATTCTCTACTATGCCCCTCACTTCATCTCGCTGGTCGTCTTGGTCGGTATGATGAAACTCATCTTCGGCTCCGAAGGTCTATTGGATCAGCTCTACATCAACATGGGCGGGGATGCGAATGGCTTGAAGCTATTCCTCTCTCCTGAGGCATTCCGCCCCTTGTTCATCTTCTCTGGCAACTGGCAGGACTTCGGATGGTCCGCCATCATCTACCTCGCCGCCCTCTCTGGCGTCGATCCCTCGCTCCACGAGGCCGCCAAAATCGATGGCGCCTCGAGGTTCAGGAGGATCTTCAGCGTCGATCTTCCCGCAATTCTTCCGACCATCGTCATGCTCATGATTCTGTCCGTGGGCAACCTGATGAGCTGCGGATATGAGAAAGTGTTGCTTATGCAGACTAGCGGCAACCTCGAGACCTCGGAGATTCTCTCCACTTACGTCTATACCTTCGGTTTGATCGGCGGCAACTATGGCGTCGGTACCGCGGCAGGCCTCTTCAACTCCGTGATCAACGTCGCGTTGCTCATCATCGCGAACTTCACGTCGAAGAAGCTTTCCGGAAACAGCATGTGGTAATAAGGAGGCTATATTCATCATGGATGCAAAAGAATTGAAGAGCCTCAGAAGGCAAAACAAGATCAAGGAGAGCAAGCGCGATTACGTCTATTACGTGATCTGCGGCATCATTCTCGCCCTCCTTGCGATTGTCGTCATCTACCCGCTCTATTACATCGTCATCGCCTCGATTTCCGATGCGGATGCCGTCATGACCGGCGAAGTTTGGCTCTATCCCGTCAGGGTTACCTTCTCGGGCTACGCGAGCTTGTTCCAGCGCGAGGATGTCTGGAGAGGCTATTTCAACACCTTGGCCTACACGATCCTCGGCACCTTGTTCAACGTCGCCCTCACCATCCCGGCCGGCTGGGCGCTCTCGAGGGACTACCTGCCCTTCAGAAAGCTCATCATGGCCTTGCTCATCATCACGATGTTCTTCGGCGGAGGACTCGTGCCTTACATCATCATCTGCCGCATGCTCGGCCTATATCAGAACCCGCTTATCCTCATCATCGGTGGCGGCGTGAGCGTATATAACGTCTTCATGTGCAAATCCTTCTTCGAGAGCAACGTCCCAAAGGAAGTTCTCGAGGCTGCCGAAATCGACGGCGCGGGCGAGATCAGGAAGTTCTTCGATTTGATCCTTCCGATCGCAAGCTCGATCGTCTCCGTCATGGTCCTCTTCTATGCCGTCGGCCATTGGAACAACTACATCGACGCATACATATTCAACATAGACAAAGGCTTCTACCCATTGCAGACCGTCATCAACGGATTGCTCGATGCGACGAGCTCCGGCGAAGGCGACGTCGTCTTGGAGCAGATGCGCCTAGCCACCCAGATCAAGTTCACCTCCATCATCGTCGCGACCGTTCCTATCTTGGTCCTGTACCCGATGATCGAGAAGCACTTCGGCCAAGGCGTCCTCGTAGGATCGTTCAAGTGAGGAAACGAACATGAAGAAGTACATCATCGGATTCTCCGTGTTCGCCGCTTGGCTTGCCGCAATCATCGCATTCGCGGTGGTTGGGACGACCAAAACGAGCGACGAGCAGCAATTCGTCGTCCTCACTGTCAAGGAAGACGCGGTCAAAGACTACAACACGATGCCCGTATTCAAGGATCTCGCCGAAGACACGGGAATCGCGGTCAAGTGGACCTATAACACCTCAACCCAATACTCCAACAACACCGACCCCGTTGGCATCAAGGGAATCGACGCTATCTACCATTCGGGATTCTCGAACCTCAAACTCTACGACTACGGTCGCAGAAACAGGATCGTCGCGATCGACAAATACCTCTCCAGCATGCCGAATTTCTCGAAGATTCTGAGTGGCCGTCCCGACATCGCGGAAGCGCTTAAATCCCCAGACGGCCACATCTACTCATTGCCTCGCGTCGAGGAAATGGGCCTTAAGGCCTATCCGAACATCCTCTATCTCAACAAGAAGTGGGTGAAGAAGCTGATCGACGAGAACCACATGCCAGAAGGCGTGAGCCTCACCGAGAGCCAACTAATCGACGGCCTTAAGCTTAAGCGCAGCGAATTCAAAGCCATCATCACCAAGTTCAACGAGCTTGACATGGATGGCGATAAAAATACGTCAAACGAGATTCCTCTGTCGTTTGTCAGCAACAACTGGCAGGGCAACGAAGCTGATCTCATCGCCTCCTTCGGGCTTCCCGAGAACAGGGAGCACAAGACGGTGATCAATGGGAAAATCACCTTCACCTTTGAGGATGAGAAGTGGTTCGAGGCGGTTAAGGAATTGTCCCAGTGGTACGCGGCAAACCTCATCCGTTCCTCGGCCTTCACCCAAGGCGAGAACGACTTCCTCGCGAAAGGGCAAGACGGACGTTACGGCTCCTTCTATTGGTGGGAGAAGAACACCGTCGTTGCCAACCCTGACGACTATATCATCGTCGAACCGCTTATCGATGACGCCACGGGAAAGCAGTACGTCGGCATCAGCAACGAACAGGAAATCGAGAAAGGCGCCTGCGTCATCCTCGACGCCTGTGAGGACAAAGAAGGGCT
>CACYCS010000001.1 GCA_902773005.1 uncultured Erysipelotrichaceae bacterium | reverse complement strand
GGCCGCGTTCAGTCTGCGACCCTTAGGATGATCGTCGACCGCCAAAAGGAAATCGACGCTTTCGTCCCTCAGGAGTATTGGACCATCGATCTAGAGGTTTTGATCGAAGGCAAGAAATACAAAGCCTCGCTATCCAAAGTCGATGGCAAAACCGCGAAGATCTCCTCCAAGGAAGAAGCTGACGCGATCCTTGCTAGAATTCCCGAGAACCTCATTGCCTCCAAGGTGGTGAAGGCCGAGAAAAACGTCTTCCCCCGTCCGCCGTTTAGCACTTCCACGATGCAGCAGGAAGCATACTCCAGATTCCACTTTTCGAATGCACGTACCCAATCAATTGCCCAAAGACTATACGAAGGACAGACGATTGGAGGGGAGCATGTTGGTTTGATCACCTACATGCGTACCGACTCCACCCGCATCTCGCCGGAATTCTTCAATAAGCATGCCGTTCCCTTCATCACGGAGACTTACGGCAAGGAATATCTTGGCTCGATCCGGGCTGCCAAGGCTGGGAAAAACATCCAGGACGCGCACGAAGCTATCCGTCCGACCGGAACCCATCGCACGCCGTCTGTGGTCGCCCAATATGTTTCGCCGGAGGAGGCAAAGCTTTACCGCTTGATCTATTGCCGCGCCATGGCATCTTTGATGGCTCCGAAAAAGGTGGAACGCACCAACGTCACGCTGTCTGGGAATGGGCTGGAGTTCTCGTTGAACGGGTCGCGTACTCTATTCAAAGGCTTCTCCGTCATCTATGGCGAGTTTGAAGACGAGACCGAAGAAGGGCTTCTTCCCGAAATCAAAGAGGGCGCTTCCTTCCCTGTCGCGGATACTCTTCCCGAACAGAAATTCACCAAGCCTGAGCCTAGCTACAACGAGGCGTCCATCGTAAAAGCGATGGAAGAGAATGGTATCGGGCGTCCGTCCACTTACGCGACGACGATCGAAACATTGATCAAAAGGCGTTATGTCACTTCCAACAAAGGCGTTTTGACTCCTAGCGACGACGGAAAGAAAACCATCGCAGTTCTTCAGAAGTATTTCCCTGACATCGTCGATACCTCCTATACCGCGGCGATGGAGAACAAACTCGATAAAGTCGAATCCGGCGATGAGACGTTCCTCCAAGCCATGAACGAGTTCTATCTCCCCTTCAACGAGACGTTTGAAAAGGCGCGTGAACTCATGTGGAAGGAACCTGACCAAGAGACGGGGGAACTTTGCCCTGTCTGCGGCAGGCCCCTCGTCGTGAAGAAAAACCGTAAGGGCCAAACGTTCATCGGTTGTTCCGGATATAAGACCCGTGCATGCACTTATATCAAGAAAGACCCGAAGCCTGAGCCTACTTTTACCGGCGATACCTGTCCCGATTGCGGATCGCCTCTACTGATCAAGATCAGCAAGAAGGGCGAGAAATTCATCGGTTGCTCGAACTTCCCGAAGTGCCGTTATACCGCAAACCTAGATAAGCCTAACCAGCCGAAGAAGCCAGCAAAGGTTTATACCGAGGCCGATTACATCAAACCGTGTCCAAAATGCGGAGACGGGCATCTCGTCATCAAGCAAGGAAAGCGCACGAATTTCCTCGCTTGCACGAACTTCCCGCGCTGCCGTTATCACGAATGGCTTGACGCGAAAAAAGATTCAGGCAAATAATCTTGGCATGAAGCCAAGAATCAATGTCATAGGAGCAGGGCTTGCTGGAAGTGAGGCCTGCTTTTATTTGCTGAATAGAGGGTATGACGTACACCTCTATGAAAGACGCCCCCAAAGTTATGATGGGGCGCACCATACCGATCTGTTCGGGGAGCTAGTTTGCTCCAATTCGCTGAAGTCCAAATCGTTAGACAACGCATGCGGGCTCCTCAAGGAGGAGATGCGCATCATGGACTCCATAACGATGCAAGCGGCCGCGGAATCGGAGGTCCCAAGCGGGAACGCTTTAAGCGTTGACCGCGATGTATTTGCTACGAAAATCACTACACGTCTTCGCTCGTTTCCGAATTTGACGATCCATAACGAAGAAGTAACCGCCATCCCGGAGGGAGTCACGATCCTTGCTACGGGCCCGCTTACTAGCGATCCGCTTCAGCAGGCTCTTTCCGAATTGACCGGGTCCAAAGGCCTATCGTTTTTCGACGCATCGGCTCCGATCGTGAAAAAGGATTCGATCGATTTCAGCAAAGCGTACTTCAAATCGCGTTATGAGCAGGGCGACGAATCGTATATCAATTGCCCATTCACGAAGGAAGAGTATTCGGCCTTCGTCGGCGAATTGATCCATGCCGAAAAAGCTTTGCTCCATGAATTCGATACCAAGTATTTCGAGAGCTGCCTCCCGGTAGAGGTCATTGCTTCTCGCGGATTTGAGACGTTGAGGCATGGCCCTTTAAAGCCTTTTGGCCTTTCTACGCCGGAGCATCCAAAGCCCTTTGCCGTCGTTCAGCTTCGTCAGGACACCTTGCTTGGCGATTATTACAACATCGTCGGGTTTCAAACAAATCTCACCTATCCTGAGCAGAGAAGGGTTTTCCGAATGATCCCGGGTTTGGAGAATGCCGAGTTCCTCCGCTATGGGCTAATGCATAGGAACACGTATTTCGATTCGCCGCGCGTCCTAAACGAAGACCTGTCATTGAAAAACGCGCCGAACGTGTTCGTCGCAGGCCAGCTTTCTGGCGTGGAAGGATATGTCGAATCGGCTGCCGTAGGTATCCTTGCGGCGATCAACGCGACTAGGAAAATCGAGGGCAAAGAAACCCTTCTTCCATCGAAAAACACCATACTGGGTGCCCTGGTTTATTACATTACGCACTGCGCGGATACCCATTTCGCGCCCATGAACGCGAACTGGGCGCTTATCCCGACTTCGGCAAAGAAGAACCGCCAGCCATCTATCGACCAATCGCTTGCCGACACCAGGGAATTTTGGGCGAAAGTCAATGGATGATGCCCTGCTTGATAGATATCTGTCCCACCTCAAGTATGAGATGGGCTATTCGCGGCAGACCCTAGATGCCTATCAGCGCGATATCACGAAGTTTTGGCATTACATTGATTCGGAGGGCATATCGATCCCCGAGGTGGATGTACAGATCATCACAAACTTCCTTAGCATCGAATTGCGAAACGGGGTCTCCAAGAGATCCTGCAAGCGGCGATTGAGCGCCCTCAATAACTTCTTTGAATACCTTCGAAAGCGAAAGATCATCACCTCGAATCCATTTCGTGATGCAAGCTCACCAAAAGCCGAAATCAAATACCCGTCCGTCTTATTTCCCGAAGAATCGGCGGCATTGCTTGCGGCGAATGCCACCCGAACGGATTATCTTGCGCCACGCGATCAGGCGATTCTTGAGCTCATGCTTGCCTCTGGGCTACGCGCGTCGGAAGTGGTGGAACTATCGCTTTATCAAATCGATTTCAGGAGGCGAATCATCAGAGTCCGCGGCAAAGGGAACAAAGACCGCCTCGTTCCTTTCGGCGTAAGCGCGTCAAAGGCGATAATGAACTATGCGAATGGATTGCGTCGTGAGCTAGTGGCGAAAAGCAAATCCAAATCGAGCGACAAACTTTTCTTGAATGGTCGCGGCGAGCCTCTTACCGTCAGGGGGCTTGAGTACATCATCAAGCAAGTTGATCTGAAGACGAATTTCAATCACGGCCTTCATCCTCATGAGCTTAGGCATTCCTTTGCCACCAAGCTCCTTGACCGCGGCGCGGACCTTAGGCTCATTCAGGAACTGCTTGGCCATGAGTCCATCAATACCACGCAGGTCTATACCCACCTTTCGCAAAAGGAAATGGTGGAAGAATACCAAAAGTATTTCCCAAGAGCGGACAAGAAATAGCCGCTTTGAAAACAAATTCGCGGGACACGTGTATGCGATTTGTGCGCTTTTGCTGATTGCTTGCTTTGGTCCCGCCAAAAAATCTCTTTCGTGTATGCGCGAATAGGCGTATAGTTATCCTCGGCCGCCTTGGAGCGGCTAATACGCACCCCGTGGATTCAGCGCCTTGTTCCTTCTCGGGCCGAAGTTAGGCTTAAAAAGCGAGAGGGTGGTCGGCTGTTCGAAACGGGGGAGGCATAAACAAATGGAGGTCACCAAAATGAGTGACGAAATCAAACAGGAAGCAGTTGAAGAGGTTGAAGCTGCTCCCGCGGCAGAAGCCGAACCCACCATGGCTCAGGTCATGCATGACCCGAATGCCCCCATCCTCACCCTTAAGAAGTGCCTTGAAGCTGGCGTGCACTTCGGACATCAGACCCGCCGCTGGAACCCGAAGATGGGCAAGTTCATCTTTGGCGCCCGCAACGGCATCTACATCATCGATCTGAACAAGACCGTTGAGCGCACCGTCGTCGCCTACAATGCCTTGAAGACCATCGTCGAAGCTGGCGGAAAAGTCCTCTTCGTCGGAACCAAGGCCCAGGCCCAGCAAATCATCATTGACGAAGCCGTCCGTTCCGGATCCTTCTACATCACCAACCGTTGGCTTGGCGGAACCCTCACCAACTTCCGCACCATCCAGAGCCGTATCAAGAGGCTTCGCGAACTCGAAGCTGCTTCCGAAGACGGCAGCTGGGAAAAGCTCCCCAAGAAAGAAATCGCCCTCCTCAAGAAGGAAATGGCGAAGCTCCAAAAGAACCTTGAGGGCATCAAGGAAATGCGCAAAGTTCCGAACGCCATCGTCCTCGCGGATCCTTCCGTCGAGCACAACGCCGTTCTCGAAGCCCGCAAGCTCAACATCCCCGTCTTCGCTGTCTGCGACACCTCGGATGATCCCGATCCGATCGACTTCCCGATTCCGTCCAACAACGACGCGACCTCTTCCATCAAGCTTATCGTTGGCGTTCTTGCCGACGCTATCGTCGAGGCCCGCACCAATGGCGGCTTGACCGAGATCGCCTACACCGTCGACGCTGGCGAAGAAGCCACCATGGCCGATGCCATCCGCGTCGCCGACATCGCTGCCGAACAGCATCGCGCCGCTGTCCGTGCCGCTCGTAAAGCCCGCGAAGAGCGCTATGCCAAGATGCAGGCCGAGCGTCAGGCTCGCTATGCCGCCAGGAAAGCCGAACAGGCTGCCAAGGCTGCCAAGCCCGCCGAAGAAGCCGCTCCCGCTGCTGAGGACGCCGAAAAGGAGGAAGCAAAATAATGGCTGTCACCATCCAACAAATCAAAGATCTTCAGAACCGCACCGGTGCTGGCATCATGGACTGCAAAAAGGCCCTGATCGAAGCCGACGGTGACGTTGAAAAGGCGATCGACATCCTTCGTGAGAAGGGCATCGCCAAGGCCGCTTCCAAAGCCGGCCGCGTCGCTGCTGAAGGTCTTACCAACATCAAGATCTGCGACAAGTGCGGCACCGCCGTCATCGTCGAGGTCAACTGCGAGACCGACTTCGTTTCCGGAAGCCCCAAGTTCCACGAATTCGTCGAGGCCGTCACCGATCGCCTTCTCGAGAAGAAGCCCGCGACCCTTGAAGAAGCCAAGGAAATCACCCGGGATCTCTTCACCGACGCCGTCGTTGCCATGCGCGAGAACTTCGTCCTCCGCAGGTTCGCCATCGTCAAAGCCGAAGAAGGCCAGGTCTTCGGAAGCTACATCCACATGGGTGGCAAGATCTCCGCTCTCGTCCTTCTTTCCAAGGATGCCGGCGAAGCCAATCGCGGCCTTGCGATGACCGTCGCTTCCGCCGCTCCTGAATACCTCACCATCGAAGATGTCGCTGAGGACATCAGGGCTCGCGAGCTCAAGATCGCTCAAACCGAAGTCGCAGAAGACCCCAAGCTTCAGTCCAAACCCGAGAACGTCAAGGCCATGATCGCGGAGCGCAAAGTCGCTTCCCGTCTTGGCGATGCTTGCCTCGGCTCCAAGCCCTATGCGCTTGATCCCGATGGAAAGCTCACCGTCGACGAACTCTGCAAGCAAAAGGGCTTCAAAGTTCTCAGCTTCGTCCGCTTCATGGTTGGCGAAGGCGTTGAGAAAGCCGAAGAGGCCGAATAAGGTATCATCCAAATGGGTCGTTAGTTCTGCTAGCGACCTTTTCATTTACCCTGATACAGCGACATGAAGTTTTGGTATAATTATCCCCAACGGAGAAAGATACTTATGCAACCGATCTATAAACGCATAATCATCAAGCTTTCGGGAGAGGCCTTGGCCGATTCGAAAAACGGCACCATTCTCGATAAAGAAAAGTTGTCTCGCACCGCAGACGTCATTGCCAGGATCCACGAACTAGGAGTGGAAGTCGGCATCGTAGTAGGGGCGGGAAATATCTGGCGCGGCCGTTTGGCAAGCACCATCGGGATCGAGCCCTCTACGGCTGATTACATGGGAATGCTAGGCACCATAATGAATGCCTTGGCCGTCCAAAGCGCGGTTCAGGAAAAAGGACTTAGCTGCCGCGTCATGAGCTCAATCAATGTCCCGCAGGTCTGCGAACCCTACATTCGCCTTAAAGCGCTGTCCCACCTTGAAAAAGGGATCATCACGATCTTCGCGGGAGGAACTGGCAACCCGTATTTCACAACCGATACCAATGCAACCTTGCGAGCATTGGAACTCAATGTGGATGCCATCCTCATGGCAAAGAACGGAGTGGACGGGGTCTTCGATTCCGACCCCCGTAAGAATCCCAATGCCAAGCTGATCGAGAAGATTACCTTCGGCGATCTAGTATCGAGAAAACTCGGCGTCATGGATTTGACCGCTGCCGCAATGCTCGACGGCAAGAACGTCGTTGTCCGCGTCTACAACGCGAACAACCCCGACAATTTCGTCAAAGTCGTCTGCGGCGAGCCTGTCGGAACAACCATCACCAACGATTAAGCCCATATATATAAAGGAGAACCACCATGGATGCTTACACCAAAGAAGTAGTCGAAAAGACAAAGAAGTCGATTGAAGCGTTGAAATCATCGCTCAACAAGCTTCGCTCCGCTAGGGCGAACCCTGCTATGCTGAACGGGATTCAGTGCGATTATTACGGCGAGAAGATGGACATCTCTTCCCTTTGCTCCATCTCGATGCCCGAACCCCGCCAGCTGCTCGTCAAGCCCTATAGCCGCGAGGATATTAAGTCGATCGCAAGCGCGATCTCCGGTGCCAATATCGGAATCAACCCGCAGGTCGAAGCCGATTGCATTCGCCTCATCATTCCACCTCTAACCGAGGATATCAGAAAAGACATCGCAAAGAAGGCGAAAGGCCTTGGCGACGAAACCAAGGTCGCGATTCGCAACATCCGCCGCGACTATCTTGGAATCCTGAAAGAGGACGATTCCATGTCCGATGACTACAAAGACAGGGTCGAGGACGAGATTCAAAAAGAGATCGATGCAGCTGGCAAGAAGGTCGATGAGATCATTGCCGAAAAGACCAAAGAGATCATGACCATCTGAGAATGGTCGTCCATAAAAGGCAGTGCGAGTCGCTGTCTTTTTTGTATCATTTTTACTGCAAAAAGCCATTATTTCCTCTGATTTGCAGGGTTTTTGGTGGTGATTGGCTCAAGAAACGCGACGCTTAAGTTTTGCCTTTTGGGGCTCGCCTACGCCCGCGCATGCTATATAATATGCGCATGCGCAAAAACACTAAGAACGATTTCAAACTCTCCAAACCCATCCGCCACGTTGCCTTTATCATGGACGGCAATGGTCGTTGGGCAAAACTTCGCGGGTTGCCGCGACACTTCGGCCATCACGAGGCTTGCAACAGGATCATTGAGATTTTCGAAACGTGCCGAGAATTCGATATCCACGTCATGTCTTTCTATGCCTTCTCCACCGAGAACTGGAACCGTCCCCAAGACGAGATCGACCATTTGATGGACTATCTCGAAGAGTTCTTTAACAAGGAAATCGATTACCTTTGCTCAATCGGTGCCAAACTGAGGATCTCCGGCGATTTGTCCCGTATCCGCGAAAAGACCAGAGCGGTTTGCCTTGATGCGCTTGAAAGAACCAAAGACAACTCTTCCTGGATTCTTAATATCTGCTTGAACTATGGCGGTCGCGATGAGATCGTCCGCGCTACGAAGAAGATTGCCCAAGATGTCAAAGACGGAAAACTCGCGATCGACGACATCGACGAGAAACTCTTTGCCGATAATCTCTATACTGTCGGATTGCCGGACATCGATCTTATGATTCGCACCTCAGGGGAGCAGAGGCTTTCCAATTACTTGCTCTACCAAAACGCGTATTCCGAATTCGTTTTCACCCCTGTTAAGTGGCCTGATTTCAAGAGGGCTGCGTTCATCGATTGCCTGAAGGAGTTCGAATCCAGAAATCGCAGATTTGGAGGTCTAGACAATGCATAAGATTGAAACCAACGAGTTGGACGACAAGAAAAAGGCCTCGCTTAGGAATAGGCTGATCGTTGCCGGCGCGCTAATTGCACTCGCGCTGCCTGCCATCATTTTAGGTGGTTGGTTCTGGTTCGCCTTCATCAGCTTCTTCCTGATTCTTGCAATTATTGAGATCATCCGCACCCCACAGAAGAAATATAGCGCGCTTATCTATATCTTCACGTTTGTGATCGTGATGAGCTTCGTCTATTGGTTCCTGGTCAAATACAACGTCCAGCGTTATCGCGACTTGCTTTTGGAAGGCAGGAAGGAAGCTTGGTCATTCTCGCTGGAGAATTGGTATTCGGCCCTCACCATTTCGGTATACGGCATCGCTCTTTCCTTTGGCTTCTATTGCTTGTTCGCAATCATCCACAAGGATTTCAACTGGAACGATGTCATCTATTTCTTCACGATGACGATCGTGATTGGCGTCGGCTTCCAATCCTTCCTCTTCATTCGTTATTTCCCATTCGCGGCACAGGCCAATCTCGCGGAAGCAAATGGCGTTGAATTCCAGCCTGACAACACCTTCCGCTATTGGGGAAGCCTTATCCTCCCGATCTTCATCATCTTGGCTACCTACCTAAATGATTCCGGCGCCTATTTTGTTGGAATGCTCTTCGGCAAGCACCATATGAATGAAAGGATTTCCCCGAACAAAACCTGGGAAGGTTTCTTCGGCGGATGGATCATTGGCGGATTGCTTTCCTTGACCTTTGTCATGATTTGCGACGCCTGCGGCTTCCCGATGCTCCCATCGATGCGAATCTTCGGCGAAAACACCGCTTGGTGGTGGCCGACGATCCTTGCGTTCTCCTTGCCGCTTATCGGAGATATTGGCGACTTCACCTTCTCTTTGATCAAGAGGCATTATGGCATAAAAGACTACGGCAAAGGACTTGGCGCCATGGGTGGCATTTTGGACCGCGCGGATAGCCTTTTGTTCTGCTGCATCTATGCTTCCGTCTTCATCGTCTTCGTTAACGCGGGTTGGAATTTCTTCGCATGAAAAAAGTGCTTTTACTTGGGGCGAGCGGTTCCATTGGAACTCAAACCCTTGACATATTGGCTGCGCACAAAGACCGCTTTGAGCTTGTTGGCTTTAGCGTGGGCAAGCGCATTGAGAAAATCCCTGAGATCATTAAGACATTCAAAACGGCGAAGTACGTCTGCGTTCAGCAAGAAGCCGATTGGATCGATCTTCGCAAGAAATACCCTTACCTCAAGCTCTTCTGTGGGGATGCGGGTTTAGCGGAACTCATTTCGACGTGCAATTGCGACATGGTCGTAAATGCGCTTGTCGGTTTTGCAGGACTCGTTCCTAGCGTCACCTCGCTTCGACTCAATAAGACGCTTTGCCTCGCCAATAAGGAATCCCTTGTCGTCGGAGGCGCTTTGGTCCGCGACCTATTGGCACGCGGCTCAGGTAAATTGATTCCAATCGACTCGGAGCACGTGGCAATCGACAAATTGCTCACCTGCGTTCCCGAGAAGAAAGTGAAGAAGCTTCTCATTACTGCTAGCGGTGGTTCGTTCCGTGACCTTCCTCGCGAAAAACTGGTACACGTCACCCCAGAAAAAGCCTTAGCTCACCCAACTTGGTCTATGGGCGCAAAGATAACGATTGATTCCGCGACCATGATGAACAAAGGGTTTGAGGTAATCGAAGCGAAGTGGCTTTTCGATTTCCCTCTCGCCAAAACGGAAATCTTGATGCACAAAGAAAGCAATGTTCACTCTGCTGTGCTACTAGACGACGGGACTTATGTTGCTGATGTCTCAAAGCCAGATATGCATGGGCCAATCGAATATGCCTTGATGGAACGGCAAATCGATTTCACGCTCAAATACGTCGATAGCCTAGACCAATTCAAGGGCATGCATTTTGGAGAATTCGATCCCAAACGCTACCCAGCGGTCGGAATCGCGCTTAAGGCATTCCGCAAAGGCGGAAACGCCTGCGCTGTCCTAAATGCGGCAAACGAAGAGGCCGTGTATGCGTTTTTGAATCGCAAGATCGGGTTCCTCGAAATTGAATCCATCGTTTCAAAGGCGCTGAAGAACGTTCAATTCATCGCAAGCCCGTCCTTGGATGATTTGATTCGGACCGATGCTTGGACAAGGAATTATGTCCATACCTATGTCGAATCGCGAGGGGGCAGAAAGAAATGAACTTCCTCGATATCTTTTTAGCAATTGTCGAGATCATCGTGATCCTCGGGGTCCTGATCTCTCTTCATGAAGCCGGTCATCTTGCGATGGCGAAGATCTTCAAGGTCTATTGCTTTGAATATTCCATTGGCTTTGGCCCGAAGCTAGTGCATGTCCGCCGCAAAGGAAAGGAGACCTATTTCTCCCTTCGCTTAATCCCTCTTGGCGGATATGTGTCCATGTATGGCGAAAAAGGCGAATTGCCTGAGGAATTCGATGGCACGGAGATCGATGATTCCCGCTCGCTTATGGCTAAGCCCGCGTGGCAAAAAGCCTTGATTCAGGTTGCTGGCGTCACCGTGAATTTCATCCTTGGCTTGATTCTTATTTTCATTTCTGACATCGCTTTCCCGCAATACTATTCCGCCTACCAAAGAATGTATGAGATCGATGAAAACGCATCCGTCTCCAGCTATTTCGTTCCAGCCACCTATTCTGGCGATGTGCTGAGCTATGTCGAAGCGCACGCCGAGGAAGGCTATGAGGCTAAGAATTACGTTGTGAGCCTTCCGACCTCGACGCTAAGTGGCCAAGCCATCTTGATCTCGGACGAAGTGTATATCTCCGATTCCACGGACATCTTCACCGCGGTTTATTATCCGAACACGCTCCTTAATGACCACGAACTCTCTGCCTCGGTTCGCTTCTATATCGCAGGAACGGAAACCCCATCCGAAGAACAAAAATTACTCGGCGTGACTAGGCTTCCTGACGCCAATAGAATTGAGAAGGGCGAGTACTATGATTTCGCGAATTCTCCTGATGGAACAACCGTCAAAATCAAGATGAGCCTGATCGGAATTCCTAGCGAGGGCAACCCATCTTTCAAAGAGCAATACGACAACCATCGCATCCAATTGGAAATGACTTCAATCGTCGAAAAAGGAAAACTTGGTGATTTCGGCTGCAACTTCAGAGCCATTAAGCAATGGCTTGGATGGGGCAGGGCGTGGCAAGCCTGGTCAGAGGACGTTCCCGCTGCGTGCGGAGCAATCGTAAAAGGATTCGCGAGCATCTTCACCGGCGGAATCAAGAATCTCTCCGGCATCGTTGGGATCACCGCGGCACTACCTCAAATCGCAGCTACGGGAGGCGCGGCAAGGATATTCTACTTCGCGGGCCTACTATCAATTAACCTCGCCTTCTTCAACCTCTTGCCATTCCCTGGCTTAGATGGGTGGTCACTCGTCGTCACCCTCGTGGAAAAGGTGAGCAAGAAGAAAGTCCCGGCGAAAGTCCAGGGCATTATGTCCTTCATCGGATTTGCTTTGCTCGCCGCGCTTATGGTCGCAATCACAGTAAAAGATATCGTACAGCTATTCATAAAATGAAAGGAGAAACCCAATGGCCAAAAAGATTGAATCGTTTCTGAAATCCATCGGAATCTCCGACGTTGAAAAATACGACCTGGATTTCGTTTTAGTCGCCCGCAACCCCTATAAACGGGAGCAGGTGGATATGGCGATCGAGAAGTATTCGCCTTGGAGCTATCCAGTTCTGGAAGAGTTCCTTTCGGCAATCGCTAACATTCGCTACCCATACACCATTCGTTTTTCCTATCCTAACGGCATTGCCTGTGAAGATGTGTGCGCCTTGTTCGCGGATTGGCATATGGCCCATTTCTACGATTATCCTTCCTTCCCAATTGGCGGAGAGGGGGAGAATTCCATCGTGGCGGGATTTGAATCCAAGCAGCAGCTAGAGGCCGAAGAACCGAAACTCAGGGAATTTGAGTCGATGCTCTATTTTCTGAATTACGATTTTGCGATTCGCCGCGTCCTTATTGGGCCAGCGGCTTCTGAAGCGTCATCAGAGATTCATGAACCGGAAGCTAATGTCACGGAGCAAGTCGAAGAAGTAGCAGAGCCGCACGAAGAACTCCAGCCTGCCGAATTTAATATGGACGACCAGCCGATGGATGTTCAACAGTCTGAAGAGCCCGCCGAAATCCAAGAACAAGTTGAAGAAGAAGCTTCCCCTGTTGCGCAGGAACAAATCAAAGAAGAAGTTAAAACACAGGAAGAGTCCAAACCATACGAAGAAGAGGAGACTCCTGCTGAGGAAGAAAGTGTCCGCGTTCCCCCCGAGGCTTTTCCAATGCATATTGAACCCCAATCACATAATGCCACGCCCTCGGAATTAAGCGACGACGATATCCCGGATTTGACTGCGGAAGATAACGATATCGCACAGTCGCTCCCTGATGTCGTGGAATATCGGACCTATCACGATGGCAGCGAAAACGAATCCACGTCCCCCGCGGATTCGAATTCCGATACAGAAGAGCTCGCTTCGCAAGAACCCACCGAGACAGATTCGGACGAAGGGGAGGCAACTCAAGAAATTGCTGCCGACCCGGAGCCCGCGCAAACTTTGGAACAATCTGAACCAGAGCCTTTGCCCGCTGAAAAACTCGAGGAAAGCGAAGAAGCCGTTGAGCCGCAACCTGCCGAAAACAAGTCCATGTCCCCCGCGGTTTTCGCTCCGACCGAACCCGCGCAAGATGAATGGGCCGCGGAAGAGATCGTTCCGTTACCTGATGAAATTGAGGCTGCCCGCGAAGAAGAACCCCAAATCACAACGGTCGAAGAGGCAAGAGCCCTCATTGCATCCGAACACAAAGCTGCGTTAGAGTCAGGCGAAGAAGACCTCATGAAACAGATGGAAGCAAATCTTGCTGCCTATAAGGATGCTCAGAATTCGAAAAGACTCTGGACCAAGGGAAATTACCGCCTCTTGACCAGCATCGATGAGATTTATCATATCGGACTTGAGAATGTCGATTTCGATGGCGTCGTGTTCGAATCGACCGCCAAATTGACCCGCAAAGGCAAAATGAGCGCGAATATCGGCATCGGCGATAGCGAAAGCGCGGTTAATGTTCGCGCGTTTGAAAACGCAAAGATGACTGGCCCATTCCTAGAAGGGATTAAAGTCGGACAGCGTTTCCGCATTCGCGGTTCCATCGATAACGATCGCTTCACTGGCCAAAAAGTTGTGGTTGCACACTTCATGGATATCCTTCCGCCGAAAGAGACTAGGCCAGACCCGGAAGAAGAGAAGCGCGTCGAGCTCCACCTCCATACGAATATGTCCGTTATGGATGGCCTGCCCGAAATGGATGCGTACTGCAGAGTCGCCAAGGGCATGGGCATGAAAGCCATTGCCGTGACTGACCATGGCGTTGTCCAAGCTTTCCCTTCGGCGCAATCCGCAGCGAAAAAAGCGGGGCTCAAAATGATCTATGGCGTTGAGCTATACATGTTCGACATCGATCAGACTTACATCATTAATCCCTGCAATACTCCATTAAAAGGCGCGAAATACTGCGTTTTCGATACAGAAACCACTGGCTTGTCTGCCCGTTACGACAGAATCATCGAATTCGGTGGCGTCCTTATTGAAGGTGGTCGAGTCACAAGGCGATTCGACAAGTTCATCAACCCTGAGATGCCGCTTCCTGAAGATAGCGCTGCGATTAACCACATCACCGAAGATGACGTCAAAGACGCTCCGACATTTGCCGAACTCTGGCCCGAGATCAAGGAGTTCCTCGGCGACAATATTCTCGTCGCTCATAACGCGACCTTCGATATCGGCTTCCTCAACGCCTCACTGAAGCGCATGGGCCTCCCACCGATTTCGAACCCTGTCATCGATACCCTTGCGATCTCGCACTACATGTTTCCTGAAGCTGGGCGTCATAACGAAGGCGCGTTGCTTAGGAACCTAGGCCTATCCATCTATAACGAGAAGGAAGCTCACCGCGCTGATTACGACGCGAGCGCTCTTTCCGATGGATGGCAGGAAATCCTAATCCGCCTCGAGAAGCAATTCCCGGGGATCGTTCATGCTGATCTTGCGAATCTCTCCGTTGATCCGCCTGATCCTAACGACCCTGATGAAGAGCATAAGAAAAAACAGGCATCCATTTACAATTCCTATTGCCGTCACCTTCGCGAATACCACGCCACCGTTTTGGTCAAGAACCAGAAGGGCTTAAGCGATCTTTATCGCGTGATTTCCGAAGGACATACCACTTATTTGGCTCGCGTTCCGAAAACCCCGCGCTCATTGATTCAGAAATACCGCGAGAACTTCCTTGTTGGTTCCGCCTGCTTCAATGGCGAGATCTTCGAGCTTGCGATGACCCGAGAAATCGATCAGCTCGCGAAAGCCATGGAGTTCTATGATTACATTGAACTTCAGCCTGTCGAAAACTATTCCTATCTAATCAATATGGGAAGAATCTCGAGCAAGGAAAGGCTCTATGAGATCCTCCGCGACATTGTTACTGCAGCTGGAATGGCTGGAAAGCCGGTCGTGGCCACAGGCGATTGCCACTACGTTGATCCTGAGGATAAGATCCTCCGCGACGTCTATATTAGCGCCAAAGGAATCGGGAATGGCTCCCATCCTTTGTTCCCGCCCGCTAGAGAAAAGAAGCCGATGTTCCCGAACCCCGATCAGCATTTCCGTTCCACGAGAGAGATGCTCGATTCGTTCATGCAATGGACCGATGAAGAGAAGGCGAGGGAGTACGTTATTACGAATTCCAATATGATCGCCGATATGATCGACGACAACGTCATCCCTGTTTCGGACGATCTATTCCCGCCGAACGCCAACCTGCCGAACTCCGCCGATAAACTTCGCGAGCTTTGCTACACGAATTTCGAGAAGCG